>JAIFND010000060.1 GCA_020047915.1 bacterium
CTCCGCCCCAGCCCGAGGCTGATTATGGGCGTCGCCCCGCTAGCTGGCTGTTGCTGCAGGGGCTGCGCCCCCGCACCCCGAGTCCTCAAGGACTCTAGTCCCCCATGCAGGTGCCGACCAGTTTCGCCGACCGCACACTGGCGTGGTCGGGCGGCACCAGCTTCAGCCGCCCCGCGACATCTTCGAGGGGGATCGGTACGATCTCGTCGCCCTTCACGGCGACCATGGTGCCGTAGCGCCCCTCGGCGAGCAACTGCGCCGCCGTGGTGCCCAGGCGGGTGCACAGCAGGCGGTCGGAGGCCGACGGGGTGCCGCCGCGCTGGACGTGGCCAAGGGTAGTGACGCGCGCCTCGGTGCCGGTCAGGCGCTGCAGCGAGCGCGCCAGACGGCTGGCCTTGGGCTCTTGCACGGTGTGGTAGGTCGCCTCGACCGGGGCACCCGATCCACGCTTGATCATCACCGTCTCGGTCGGGCTGTAGTCCTCGTCGGTCTCCGAGGCCTTGCGCGCGCGCATCTCGGTATCCTCGTCCTTCCGGCGCTCCTTGTCCTTGGCCTTGCGCTCCTTCTTCTCCTTCTTGCCAGCCTCGAGGTCGGCCAGGGCCTTGGCCTCGGCGACACTCAGCGCCCCTTCGGCGACCGCGACGATCGAGAAGCGCTTGCCGTGGCGGCTGCGGTCAAGCAGGTGCTCGGCGACCTTCTCCTCGTCGTAGGGGATCTCGGGAATGAGGATGACGTCGGCGCCGCCGGCGATGCCAGCGCCCAGGGTCAACCAGCCGGCCTTGTGACCCATCACCTCGACCACGATGATGCGCTGATGGCTGGTCGCCGTGGTGTGCAGCCGATCGATCGCCTCGCTGGCGATATCCAGGGCAGTGTCGTAGCCGAAGGTGATGTCGGTGTTCCAGATGTCGTTGTCGATCGTCTTGGGCAGGGTCAGAACGTTGAGTCCGGCCTCGCGCAGGCGGAAGGCGTTCTTCTGCGTGCCGGCCCCGCCCAGGCAGACCAGGCAGTCGATCTGCATGCGCTTGGCGTTCTCGACCGCGACCTCGGTCATGTCGCGCACCTTGCCGCCCATCGGCATCTTGTGCGGCTTGTCGCGGCTGGTGCCGAGGAAGGTTCCGCCCATGGTCAGGATGCCGCTCACCGCGCGATCGTCCAAGGTCATGGTGCGGTTCTCGACCAGGCCGCGGAAGCCGTCGAGGATGCCGATGCATTTGATGCCGTAGCTGCCGATCGCCGCCTTGACCACGCCGCGGATCGCCGCATTGAGGCCGGGGCAGTCGCCGCCGGAGGTGAGGATGCCGATGCAGCGGGTCTTGGATTTGGCCATGCCGCCAGGATAGCCGGGGAGACGGGGCGTCCAAGCTTGGAGCCCGACCCCATGGGGCCCCCTGCGGACTCGAAGCTTAACCTGCAGGTTCGACGTTCGGCGTTCGCCGTTCGGTGTTCCGCAGGGAATATCCGGTTCCTCGTCGAGACGAGTGGGCAGGAGAATGTCAAGGATGCCGTGCCCGTGGAGGCCAAGGCGGAAGTAGGAAGGCGGAAGGCGGAAGAGTTGCTGAATCGAGTTGATGGGGGCCTGTCGTAGCGCCGACCCGTTTTCGACATCACGACTGGGCCGGCAGTCCAATCTGCATTTCTTCCGCCTTCCGCCTTCCTCCTTCCTCCTTGTGTCTATCGGTGAATGGTTGACCACTTATCTCGACGAGGAACCGAATATCCCTGATTCCGGCATCTGTATCGTTTCACCAAGGGGAGTGAACCCGACCGTTCATACAACCCTTCTGTCTAAAACGTCGAACGTCGAACGCCGAACGGCGAACGGCGAACGGAGTAATCAAGGCTCAAAGCTAGATGCGCCTGAGTTTGCGCAGTCCTTCGATCAGCCGCGCACTGGCGGCGCTGGGGTCGCGCATCGGCAGCATCAGGCGGATGACCCGGGCGACCGAGCACTCGGGGATCGGCCGAGCGGCGAGTTCGCCGTGCGGCAGGCAGCCGTCGGGGATGACGCCCAGTCCCAGGCCGCTGCGCACCATCGCCTTGATCACCTCGACGTTGGCCAGTTCCATCACCGGCTGGAAGCGCAGGCCGGCGCGTTCGAAGGCGCCCTCAAGCAGCCGACGCACGGTCAGGCCGTTGGCGAAGGTGATGACCGGACATTTGGCCAGGTCGGCCAGGGTCGAGGGCACCTCGGCCTCGGGCATGGCGTGGGGATGGACCAGCACGAGCGGGTTCTGGTAGAGCCGCTCGCAGCGCAGCCCGGGATGCTCGGTGGTGCCGACCGCGACATCGAGTTCACCGGTCAGCAGCATGTCCATCAGCTGCGGCGAACTCTGGCATACCACGCGCACCCGGACGCGCGGATTGGCCTGCACGAAGGCGGGCAGGATCTGCGGCAGGACGTAAATGCCGATCGAGTCGATGCAGCCGAGGCGGACCTCGCCGCCGACCTCGTCGCCGGCCGCGCGCACCCGCGCCGCCAGCCCGGCCAGCCCGGCCAGCAGTTCGCGCGCCCCCTGCGCCAGGGTCTCGCCCGCCGGAGTCAGCCGGGCGCCCTGGTTCGAGCGTTCCAGCAGCTTGGCCCCGACCGCGCGTTCGAGATCCTGGATCTGCCGCGACAGGGTCGGCTGGGTAAGCTGGCGGGCGCGCGCCGCAGCGGTCACCGAGCCGGTGTCGGCGACGGCGACCAGCGCGGCCAGGGCGTGCGGAGGCAGATCGGGGAGCGGGGCCACGCGCGAGACGATAACGCACAGTGCCGGTAGGCATAGGCCACCGGCCGCCATCATGCGACGCATGCGCAGCATCTCCGGCATGGCCATCCTGATCACCGGCGCGTCCTCGGGCATCGGCGAGGCGCTGGCCGCGGAACTGCACCGGCGTGGCGCCCGCCTGGCACTCGCCGCGCGCCGCGCCGATCGGCTGGCGGCGGTCGCCGCGCGCTGCGGCGGCGCCGTGCCCCTGGTCTGCGACGTCGGCGACAGCGCCGCCGCCGAACGCTGCGTCCATCAGGCCCAGGCCGCCCTCGGCCGGCTCGACACCGTGGTGCTGAACGCCGGCTACGGCCTGGCGCGCACCGCCGAGACGACCAGCGACGCCGAGTGGCTGGCGATCCTGCGCGTCAACCTGCTTGGCACCGCCGCCGGGTTGCGCGCCGCCGTGCCGTTGCTGCGCGCCCAGCCGGTGCAGGACGGCTGGCGCGGGCAGGTGATGATCGTGTCCTCGTCGCTCGGCCGCCGCGCCGCGCCGGACACCGCCGCCTACAGCGCCAGCAAGGCGGCCCAGCTGTCGCTGGCCGAGGCGGCACGCGTCGAACTCGCAAGCGAACGCATCGCCGTCACCAGCGTGCATCCGGTGCGCACCACCACCCCCTTCTTCGACACCTGCGCCGAGGTCAGCGGCCGGCAGATGGAATTCCGCGGTCGGGTGCCGACCCAGACGCCAGAACAGGTGGCGCGGGCGATGGCCGACGCCATCGCCCGTCCGCGCCCCGAGGTCTGGCCCCACCGCAGCACCCGCTGGCTGATCAGCCTGGCCACCTTGTGCCCCAGCCTCGCCGATCGCATCATGGCCGGGCATCGCCGGTAAATCCGCCCCGAAGTCAGCCACCTCTATCCAGGGGGCCGCGCAGGCGGTCGCACGAACGACGCAGGAATCCCGCCACAGCCACGCGACTGATTCGCGCCTCAGGTCGAGGCGGGAGCCGGCAACTGCAGCTGCGGGTGGCAGACTCCGGCGCGTGGCACCAGGGTCAGCTCGGCGATTCCGGCGAGTTGGAATCCGAAGGCCGAGCCGGGACAAGGCCGCATTCCCAGCAAGTGGGTCAGAAGCACACCCAGCGATCCGCCATGGGCCACGATCGCGACATGGGCCTCAGCCAATGCCGGTTCGACCACGAACCCGCCGCTGCGGGGATGGCAGCCAAGATCGTCGAGGGCCTGCAGCACGCCGGGCACGACGCGGGAGAAGAACGCGTAGGTCCCCTCTCCAGCGTCGGTCTGCCAGAGCATGTCGATGGGTCTATCGGCGTCGCGCCGCATCATCTCTTCCCACACGGTGCTCGGCGCCTTGGCCAGTTGTGGATTCGGCTTCCACTCCTCAAGGCAGTCGAGGATGGTGATCGGCGCCTCGGCACCACAGACGATCTCGGCTGTCTGCAGGGCGCGACCAAGCGGTGAGGCGAATACCTGATGCCAGCGCCTGGAGGATAGCGCTTGGGCGGTGGCGCGGGCCTGGGCGACCCCGCGCTCGCTCAGGCAGCCGGTCACCGGGCGTGAGGGCCGGCACCAGGGGTCGCCGTGCATCTCACCATGGCGGATCAGCATCAGTTTCATGACTTAGAGACCGTTTGGCTGGCGCCGACCAGGACGCGGCGCAATGGATTGGAAAGGAGGCGTCTCCATCTTGGGCTGACAGAAGCGTGCACAGCATGGCCTGTCGGTGGGGGTAGCATATCATGCTCCTGGTCAGCTGGCATGCCGACGGGCTGCCGGCAGATGAATTCACCAGTCGGACGAAGGCCGAGCCGCGGGCAAGGGCTCACCAGCCGCAAGCGGGCGCAGTTCGGTGACGAGGTCAATGGCTTCGCCGGGGGCCAACGCACGCTCGGGCGAGGTGAATTCCAGTTCGCTGCTGGGGGGCTCGGCATTCTCCCCATCGCGGGCGGCACAGCCGACCCATATCTTCGCAGGGCCGCCCACGCCGTGACGGATCAGCGCCAGGCCACTGCCGTCGGGTGCCCGCCACCCCAGGACGGTCGCCTGCAACACCAGTTCCCCACCGCGTGCCGGGTCGATGGCCAGGATCAGCACCTCTTTGTCGGTTCGTGCGGTGCACCACGCCCCGGCCTGCGACGCGGCAGCGTTGGCGGCGTCGACGCTGGCGGCACGGATCTCGAGGTGTGTCGGCTGTGGCAGCTGGCAGATCTGCCACACCGCCACAGGGGCATCGACGGTCGCACCAGCGACCCGCTCGAATCGGCTGGCGCTGCGCAGGGAGCCGTCGACCAGAGAGACCTCGCGGATCATGCGCACGGCATGGCTGGGGAGCATGCCGACAAGCCGCACACGGCCCGGCGCAGGCGTGGTGGCGGTCATGGGCCCGTCGCAGCCGACGGGAGGCGGCCATGCGCGGCCGGCGAGCGGGCGCCACGAGGCCTGCGGCCACGGCCACAAGCGGTCCCCACCCGGATTGTACCATGAGGACAGGCAGCGTTCGGCGCGTGAGTTCTCGAACAGCAGGTTGGCGCCTCCGACGCGCCCGAAACGGGCGATGCGCGCGAAGGCCGGCACTACCACGGCATCGAGCGCTCCGTCGCTTATGCGGATGGCCTGGGGATAGGCGAAGACGGTCTGTTCACTTACCTCGCCCCCGGTCGCGCCAGCCGCGGCAAAGGCGAGCAGAAGCAGGATGGTCAGGCGGTTGGGCATGGGGGATCCTGTCGTGGCAGACCAGCGGCATCGCATGGCCGTCATATCTCGTGGCTGGCTTCGGCGAGAGCCTGGCGCATATCCCCGATGCGAAAAGCGCCGGCCGGCACCTCTCCGGGGCGCAACTCGGGCCGTCCGTTCAAGAACTCCCCAGCCCACAGCTGGCGGGTCAGCATCTGCACCTGCCGGTCTTCGCTCGAGATGAAGAATGCATGCTCGCGACCGCCGCTCGTCAGGACCGCACGGGCGTTCCCCGGCAGGGTGCTGGTGACGGTGGCGCCAGCCCGCAACGGCGCGCGGTCAAGCTCTAGCCCGGCAGGATCGGTGAAGCGCACTTCGCCGCCAGCCCACGCGCTGCCCTCGCGCACCCGCAGGCGGTAGCTGGTGCGTACCTGGCTGAAGGGAGATCCATGTGCCAGATACACCGGGTTGGTGATGGCGAAGCTGCGCACGGCCTTCTGGTCGGGATCGGCGGGGTCGTCATGCTCTCCCCATGCCCGGGCAAGGATCCAACCGTGCTGATCTGCGCCATCGAGGCCGAGGTCGATGACCCCGCCTGCAAATCCCGTGAGCGCCGCCAGGACGCGTCCGCCGCGTCCGATCAGCTCGATCCGCGACAGACAGGCCTCGCCCGGGGCTGGCCAGGCCTCCAGCCGCAGGCGATGTGCAAGGCCGAGCCTGGTCGATACCGTGCCTCCCATGGATACGCCGTCGAGGGTGAGGGCGAGATGCGGTCCAGAGGAGGCGTAAGCAAGTCCGCGGCGGGCGCAGGCGATGATGCGGGGCAGGCTGGCGTCATCGCCGAGCGGCAGACGGGTGGCAAGCAGGGTCTCATCCGCCCGCCGCTTGCCATCGTCGAAGCAGGCGTCTGTCTCGGCGAAGCCGGGCACGACGGCCCCGGTATCGAGCAGGGCGAACCACAGCTCCTGGTAGGCGCGGTGGCAGGCATCGTAGCCCATGATCGCGACGCCGTCGACGCAGCCGTCGGCGTGCA
>JAIFND010000103.1 GCA_020047915.1 bacterium
GGCCACACACCCGATGTAAGAGCCGTATGCGGTAACGCCGCACGTACGGATCCGCGCGGGGGGCGGCTCGAAAGGGCCGTCCCTACCGCCAGTGCGCCAGGCATGGCGCGCAGCGCCATGCGGCGCTGAGAACCGGCAAGCAAAAGCGAACCGGGAAATGACGTGGAGGGTGTAAGTCCCTCTGGAGGCCTTGATGACAGGAACTCCGAGCAGAACAGCAACGGTGCCCATCGTGAGGTGGGATCGGAAGGAAGCTGTGAGCAAAGTCCCGGCCCGAGGAACACGAAGGGCATCCGAGGCGCGTGTTGGTGGGAGAGGAAGCTGGCGTTTCCAAAGCCCAATGTCATTCGGACCAACAGGCGTAAATGCCACGGGTATATGGGATGAACGTCACGCGTCTTACCCTGGGAGATCTGCTCGGTTGCCGCAAGGCAAGCAACGCGAAAGCGGAGCGCAGGCTGGGCAGAAGTCAGCAGAAGTCAGTACTCCACTGTGTAGGTGGAGGAGGACATGAACACGATGAGCCAAACCGGCTCGGAGCTTTCGATGCCTGATGAAGATGCAGTCAACCCGGCTGAAAATCCGGGGCGATCGGGGAGCACCGACGGCAGTACCGTCGGAAGGCCTCGACCAGCGCAGCAAACGGGCGCGGTAAGCGACGATCAAGCTGGAATGTGGCCGCAGATAACCATGGAGGAGGTGCTACGCAGCGAGAACATGAAAGCGGCCTATCACCGCGTGAAAGACAACAAGGGGTGCCCGGGAATAGACAGGATGACTGTCGACGAACTGGGTCCAGCCTTGCAAGCGCAGTGGGAGGTCATCCGGAAGGAACTGCTTGAGGACCGCTATCAGCCCCAACTCGTCCTGAAGGTAGAGATACCGAAGCCGGACGGGGGAGGGACGCGAAGCTTAGGAATTCCAACGGTCATCGACCGATTGATCCAACAAGCCATACTGCAAGTCCTTCAACCGTTCTACGATGCAACTTTCTCAGACGCGAGCTTCGGCTTTCGGCCGGGACGAAGTGCACACCAAGCCGTTGAACGTGCCCGCGAGCATATCGCGGCCGGTCACCGATGGGTCGTGGATGTGGACTTGGAGAAATTCTTCGATCGCGTGAACCATGACGTCCTGATGTCGCGTCTGGCTCGAAGGATCGAAGACAAACGAATCTTACATCTGATCCGACGTTATCTGACGGCGGGAATGATGTATGGCGGATTGGTGTCAGAGCGCTCCCAGGGAACCCCCCAGGGTGGGCCGCTGTCGCCGCTACTGAGCAATGTCCTGCTCGATGAGTTGGACAGAGAACTGGAGCGCCGAAGGCACCGCTTTGTGCGTTATGCCGACGATTGCAACGTGTACGTGCGGTCAGAGGCAGCCGGAAAGCGGGTCATGGCATCAATGGAGCGCTTCCTGGCGGAAGTGCTTCGCTTGAAGGTCAATCGGGAGAAGAGCGCCGTCGATCGCCCCTGGAAACGCAAGTTCCTTGGGTTCACTTTCACGACGCACTACCAGCCCAAGGTTCGAGTGTCCCCAAAATCGCTAAAGCGGTTCAAGGACAAGATTCGCGACGAATTCCGCAAAGGGCGAGGTCGGAACCTCGGTGCCTTTATCAAGGAACTCGGTCCGATCCTACGAGGCTGGATGGCGTACTACCGGAAGGCTGAAGTAAAGGCGGCATTCGATGAACTCGATCAATGGATACGGCGGAAGCTGCGCTGCATTCTGTGGCGCCAGTGGAAGCGGCCAAAGACTCGATGCCGTGAACTCGTAGCTCGGGGACTTGACCCAGATCGGGCCAAGAAAGCGACGGATACGGGCAGGGGAGCGTGGTGGAATGCGGGCGCCAGTCATATGGGGCACGCAGTTCCAAACTCCTACTTCAAACAGCTTGGTCTCGTTAGTTTCCTCGATGAGTATCAGCGACTAATTCGCTCACCGTGAACCGCCGTATACTGAACAGTACGTACGGTGGTGTGGGAGGACGGGGAGGGCAACCTCCCCTCCTACCCGATTCAAGCCGGCTATGGGCTGGAGGCTGGAGGCCCGAAGGGCGAAGGGGTTACAACACATAGCCCTGTCACCAGCTGGGTGAAACTCGCGACGTTTGCAACCCCCTGTCGTATAATGCGTCCAGCCTCCAGCCTCCAGCCTCCAGCCTTCAGCCCCTTCTAGAGTCCTTGAGGGCAGCGACTTTTCAAAGTCGGCAAAGTCGCTGCCCTTGAGGACTCGGGGTGCGGGGGCGCAGCCCCTGCAGCAACAGCCAGCTAGCGGGGCGACGCCCATAATGGGCCTCTCTCCGGTGGTTTTCGGGATGGTGCGCAGCGCCATCCGGAAAGCGCCGGGAGCGTTCGTGCAACCAGTTGCACAATGACCTTGGTGAATGCCGGGTGCTCTGGTCACCATGCAGGCATGGACCTGGACCGCCGCACCCTGCTCACCGGGCTTGCCGCCCTGCCACTGATCGGATTGGTCGGCTGCCAGGACCGCCACAACCCGGAGCCGGAATCCACCATGGACGCAACCGCCACCAACCTCCTCTTCATCATGGTGGACGATCTCAATCTGGCGATCGGCTGCTATGGGCATCTCCTGGCGCGTACTCCCAATCTCGACCGCCTGGCCGCGCGCGGCACCCGCTTTACTCGCGCCTTCTGCCCGTATCCGCTGTGCGGTCCGTCGCGTGCGGCGGTGTTGACCGGCGTGCGGCCGGAATATCTGGGCATGGCCAACAACGAGGTGTGCTGGCGTGAGCGCCGGCCGCACATCGCAACCCTGCCGGAATTGGCCCGGGCCTCCGGTTTCGCCAGCGTCCGGTTCGGCAAGGTCCTGCATCACGGGTTGTCGTCCGGACAATCCTATGATCCCGCCGCCGAAGGGGCGGATCAGCCGCACACCTTCACCGATCCTCCGAGCTGGGAGCAGGAATGGGGAGGTGCCTCGCGCGTGCACGAGTGCCAGGCCTGCGGACCGACCCAGGTCATCGATGGTCGGCCTTTCGGTGGTACGGCGCTGCATACCGTGCGCGCCATCGATGGGCGTGTTCTGCCCGACGCCGAGGTGGCCGACCGCGCCGTCGCCTGGCTGGCGGATCCGGCCCGCAAAGCCCGGCGCTTCGTCTGCTCGGTCGGATTCCACAAACCGCATGTGCCCTTGATCGCGCCCGAACGCTGGTGGGCGCAATACGACCAGGTGCCTGACGCGACCATCGATTTCAGCATGGGCCCCACGGCCGGGCAGCCAGCGGACCTGCCGCCCGGTGTGCTCAAGGTGGCGCGGCTGCACCGCGGCGCCACCCCGGAACAGCGCCGGCACCTCTATCGCGGCTACCTGGCCTGCGTGTCCTGGATGGACGAGCAGCTTGGCCGGGTGCTCGATGCGCTTGACGGATCCGGCCTGTCCGCCTCGACGCTGGTCGCCTTCGTCGGCGACCACGGCTACCACACGGGCGAGCAGGCCCAATGGGACAAGATGATGCTTCTCGATCCATCGCTGCGTGTCCCCTTGCTGTTCGCCGGCCCCGGGGTGGCTCGCGGGGCCACGGCCAACGCCCTTGTCGAATCGACCGATGTCGCACCAACCCTGGCGGGCCGCCTCGGACTGGCCCCCGTGCATCGATGCGCCGGACGTGATCTCGGCCCTTGGCTGGCCGATCCTGCCGGGTTGCCCGATGCCCCGGCCTTCGCCTGGCTGCATGCTGCTGGTCGCGAAGGATGGACCGTGCGTACGGCCACGCACCGATACGGCGTGATGCGTCGCGACGAACAGCCGGCGCGCGCTTATCTCTTCGATCTGCGTTGCGATCCGCACGAATCGCGCAACGCCATCGCCGATCACGACCAGTCGGGGGTGATAGCGGATCTCGATGCCCAGTTGCGTGCCCGCTATGCTGACGACGCCCCCGTGGCGCCTGTGTAGTCACGGGGGAGCGGGGGCGATGTGATTACTTCGCGGCGGCTGCGCTCAGGCGGCGGCAGCGACCTCGCGTGCCAGTTCGACCAGTATCGCGACCAGCGCCTCGCCATCACCCGGGCGCCGGCCTGCCGCCGTGGCGGCGTCCACCTCGTAGCCCCCGGCGGCGAAGTCAGCCTGCGCCGGCCAGTAGCCGGTCCAGCCGTTGGCGTTGCTCAGCAGCACCACCGGGCGGTCGATCTGGCGGCGCAGCTCGGCCGACAGGCTCTGGAACAGTTCGACCGGCGCGGCGAGGACGATGGCGCCGCCCACCGCCCAGGCGGCCAAATCGAGTTCGCCACCGCCGAGATGCAGGGTGCGCTGCGCACAGCGCAAGCCATCGCCCGGTCGGGCGGCGTAAGCCAGCGCGGCGGCGAGGCCGCCAGCCGCCTCACCGAGCGGGACGAGGGCGGCCGGGTCGTCCTGGGTCGCGATCCACGGGTGGGTGTCGCCGCAGGCCCCGAGGCCGAAGACGGCGAAGCAGCCGGGCAGGTGGCGTTCGATGGCGTTGCGTGCCGCACCCGGCCAGTCGGCGCTGACCACGCGGCTGATCTTGCCCAGGCAGACCGGATGCGCGCCGAGACTGAACAGCAGGGCGCTGCGTCCGGTGGCACGACGCAGGTGCAGCACGGCCAGCGCGGGATCCTCGGCCGGCCCGGGATGCAGGTCGGCCTGCTCTTCGGGGTTCCAGCACAGGCGCACGCCCTGGCCGTCGGCAACCCGGCGACTGTAGGCCAGGCCGCACGGCGCGCAGGCCGAGGCGGCCTCGACCGGGACGCGCAGGCCGGCGGCGCGCGCCGCCGCATCGGCGGTGGCGGCGAGCAGGCGGGCGGTGACGCGCTGTTCGGGCGTGCCGCCGTCGGTGCTGACATGCGGCAGCGCGGTGGCGAGGCCGGAACCGAGCGCGGGGTCGTGGGCGAGGGGGGCGCTGTGGGTGTGGGTGCAGGCGACGATGACCTCGCCAGGCTGCATGCCCGCGGCCTGTGCGGCCACGGCGCGCAGGCGGCGCGCCAGCTCCACCGATACGACGCAGTGGTCGAGGCTGACCAGCAGGGCAGCGGTCGCGCCGTCACGCAGGGCGAGGGCTCGCGCGCTGAGCGGGTCGTGCTCGCCGTCGTTGCCGGGCGCGAGGCGCTCCTGGCGGAAGTCATAGCCGAGCAGCGACTCGTCGCGCTGGGTGGGCAGGGCGCTGGCGGCCCAGCCGGCGAGAAGGGCGGTCATGGTGCCAGCATGCTGGGCAGCTATGCGCACTCAACCAGTGCTCTTGTGTCACAAAATAAGGGAATATTCGTTTAGCCGCAATGAAACAAAGACCCGACAGCAGGCGTACAGCAAGGTTCCGGGACGCTCGCCTGGCCAGGATCCTTGCGGCGGTGCTGGTCACCGGTTGCGCGCTGGCGCAGGATGTCGATCTCGCCGGGGCCTGGGAACTGCAGGGCATTCCCGCCGGCGGTTGGGAGGCTTCTGTTCCGACTGGTGCACCGTGGCAGCCGGCGACCGTGCCGGCGCCACGCTGGCAGAGCGAGCCGTCGGCCGGATTGCAGGATGGAGATGGCGTGTGGGTGCGCCGCCGGTTCCACCTCGCCGCTGACCAGGCCGGTCGCGGCGCGGCGCTGGAATGGGAGATGGTGCGCTGGGGCTTCGAGGCCTGGGTCAACGGGGTCGCCTTGTCGGCGGTCGAGGGTTGGGCGCCGGGTTCGCTCGATCTGCCGCCATCCACCCTGCGCCCTGGAGACAACGAGATCCTGCTCAAGGTGCGCGGCTGGAAGCGGGTCCCGCGCGGCAGCAGCGGCGAGGTGCTGTTCCCGATCGGTTCGGCGCGCTTCAGTTGGGGCAACCGCGACGCCTTCGTCGATGGGCCGATCGGTCTCGATCTGCATGACGGGGCGCGCGTCCGCGCCGCCCTGGTCGATGGCGATCCGCTTGCCGGGACGGTGAGCGTTGCGTTGCGCGGCGATTTCCCGGATGGAGCCGTGCAGGTGTTGCGCGTGAGCGATGGAACCGGTCGCGAACTCGGCACGGCACAGGGACCGGCGGCCAGCGTGCTGACGGCCGCCTGCCCTGGTCTTCCGGCCTGGACCCCGGAGACGCCTGTGCTGTGCGCGGTCGAGGTGGTGCTGCGCGCCGCCGATGGTCGCGAACTGGACCGACGTAGCACTGCTTTTGGCGCCCGCCGGCTCACCGTCGATGGTACGCTGCGGCTTGACGGCCGGCCCCTGCCGCTGCTGGGCTCGAACCTGGTGCATGAATGGCTGCGGCAGGACGCGGACCAGCGGCGACGCTTCCTCGTCGAGGACGCCCGGGCGATGAACGTGCGCGGCTTCCGCACCCACACCATGCCGCCGCCGGCCGCCGTTGCCGAGCTGTGCGACCGCACCGGGCAGTGGCTGCTGGCCGAGATGCCGGCGACCTACAACGGCATCCCGACCGGCCTCGACGAGGCCGGCGAGCGGCAGTGGCGCGCGGCGGCTACTGCAATGACGCTGGCCTGGTGCGAGCGCCTGCACAACCATCCGTCGATCCTCGCCTGGGTGCCGATCAACGAACCGCCGATGGATGCGTCGCATGGCCTGACGGCGTGGATCTACGACGATCTGATCCCGGCCGTACGCCGCGCCTCCCCGGGCCGTCCGGTGATCTCGGCGTGGGGCTCGACCGATGAGGTCGACGATATGCATATCTATGCCGGCTGGTGGGGTGGTCACGAAGGCCAGTTCCGCGAGATATGCGAGCGTCAGGTCGCCGCCCGCGTGCCGGGCCGCATCCTTGCCAACACCGAATACATCGAAGACATCTCCGCCGACCGCGTGTACCGCTGGACCGGGACCGCCGATTGGGGTGGAAAGATCCAGCTGCGCTATGCCGCGATCGGTGCAGAGCAGACCGAGGACATGCGCCGCCTCGGCTACACCCTGATCCTGCCCTACTGGTTCTCCAATTGGACGCGCAGCGGCAACTGGTGGCGGGCGGATGCACCGACGCCGATGTTTGCCGCCCTGCGCTCGGCGATGGCGCCGGCGACGGTGGCGTGGGAGCCGGTCGAGCGCAACCAGCCCGCCGGCTCGACCCTGGCGGCGGTCGCGGTGCTGGTCAACGACGGTGCGACCGCCAGCGAGTTCCGCCTGACGGTGCATCTCCAGGCGGACGATCCAGCGTGGTCCCCGGAGGCTCTCGCCGCACCTTTGCTGGCCGAGCGCGTCGTCACCGTCGCGCCGGGCGAGCGGGTGCGCGTCCCGCTGCAGGTGCCGCTGCCATCCGACGAGCAGGAACTGGTACTGATCGCGCGCGCCGGCCCAGTGATGAGCCAGCGCCGGGTGCGCACCCTGCTCCCCACCTCCGCCCCATCGGTGCGCGTGCGCGTGATCGGTGCGCCAGCCACGGCCATCGCAGCGCTGCGCCGGTTGGGCGTCCAGGCGCTGGCCGGGATCGATCCGTCACGGCACACCATCGACGCCGATGTCGTGGTGGTGTGGGAGGACGCGGTCATCGATGCGACAACGCAGGCGGCCGCCGGCCAGCTCAACGCCTGGCTGAAGGCCGGTGGGCGCATGCTGCTGATGCGGCAGCGGCTGTGGGCGGATGAGAATCCATGGACCGCGTTCCCCCGGCTGCCCGATGGCGGCTTCATGACCTTCACCACCGAGGCCGATGCCGCCTCGACGGTGTGGCGCATGGGCGAGGATGCTGCGTTGTGGCGCGGTCTGCGGCCTGCGCACCTCGACGGCTGGAACGGACTGTCGGGAGCGATCGTGCGCGAGGCGATGGTCGCCCCGTGGCTGCCCGGGTTCCCGCCCGTGCTGCAGAACGCCAACGGCTGGATCCCGAGCGGGACCCAGGCGGTGATCGTCGAGGGCGAGGCCCTGGCGCGCGACTGGCCCGCTGATCATGGCGATGCCCGTTTCGTCAGCGAGGGCAAACCGCGCACCTATAGTCATGTGCGTGGTGGTTACGCGCTGCTGTGCACGCGCCAGGCGCCGCCAGTGGGCGGTTACACGGCGCGGGCGCGCTTCACCAGCCCGGCGATGGCCGGTCGCCTGCAGGCCTTCGAGCATGGGCGGATGGGCTCATCGCCCTTCCGCTGGCGCCTCGACGGCGGCGCCTGGCGCGAGGCCGGCACGGATCTCACATGCCGGCGCCTGGTGCGCGTCAGCACGCAGGCCAATGTCTGGTTCGGCTGGAGCGAACTGGGCGATATCGACCTGACGGCAGGTGAACACGAGATCGAGATCGTGGTCGATCAACCCGGCCACGACGCCGCCTGGCTGCTGGCGCTCGACGCCCTCCTCATCACCCCGCGCCATTCCGCCACCGTGCTGGCGCAATCAGGCGGGGGCAAGCCGGTGATCGTCGACCTGGCGGTCGGGGCCGGGCGGCTGACCTGCGCGCAACTGCTGCTCGCAGACCGCCTGGACGACACCTCGCCGGCCTACGATCGCGCGGCGGTGCGGCTGTTCCTCAACATGCTCGGGCGCTGAGCGGCGTTGGCGCTAGGGTCCTTGAGGGCAGCGACTTTGACCTGCCAAGTCAAAGTCGGCAAAGTCGCTGCCCTTGAGGACTCGGGGTGCGGGGGCGCAGCCCGCCCATAATCAGCCTCGGGCTGGGGCGGAGCCCCGCTAGTGCAGCATCCAGGTGGCGACCTGCTCGTAGCGCGCGGCGCCACGGCCGGAGCTGCGCCACAGGCCGATCTCGGACATGGCGCAGGGGCCCCACTCGGCCTGGCCGTTGGCCTCCAGCAGGTGCGGCCAGTCACGGAACAGCGGCAGGCCGCGCGGCATCGGCGCGGGGCGGCACAGGGTGATGTGCGGACGGAAGGCGTCGCCGGATTCGAGGTCGAGGGCTTCGCAGACATCCTGCCGCATCGCGGCGCAGGTCATCTCGGGATCGGACAGCGCAGCGAACACGGCGCGCGGCACCTCGCCGTGGCTGCCGCTGGCGCCGAGTCCGCAGAGCGCGAGGCGCGGCCGACGCAGGCTGCCGGCGACCTCGGCCAGCGCGTCGGGCAGATAGCGCGCCTCGTCATCATCGAGCGGGCCGAGGAAGGCCAGGGTCAGATGCAGGTCTTCGGGATGGGTCCAGCGACCGGGCAGTTCCCAGCTCTGCAGCCGCTCGCTGATTGCAGCCAGGCTGGCGATGCCGGCCTGGTCGGGGCGCAGGGCGATGAAGTGGTTGGGCCGATCACTGGGCATGCGCACACGGTGGGCCGTGACGCGCGCCGTCCAGCCTGGGCTGGCATGAGTCGGCCGCTGAGGTACGGATCGTCCATGCGCGTGCTGCTGCCGCTCGCCGTCTGCGCTGCGCTTGGCGCAGCCGAGCCCACTCTGCCCGAGCAGGGCTGGTCGTGGAAGCTGCGCCTCGGCGCCTTCATGCAGAGCATCGCCAGCGAGGGCGCGTCGGAATCGCGCGACCCGACCATTGCCAGCAGCGCCGATACCACCTCCTACACCCTGAATGGCGAGTTCCGCCCGGTGTG
Organism: bacterium; assembly: GCA_020047915.1. Taxonomy (GTDB): domain Bacteria; phylum Planctomycetota; class UBA11346; order UBA11346; family UBA11346; genus UBA11346. The sequence goes on from JAIFND010000103.1 coordinate 9,428, forward strand.
GGAGGGCGGCGACCATCGCCTGGAACAGCGTCTCGACGTCGAATACGGCCAGGTGCGCGGCGACGACGAGCGCGGCTGGATCGAGAACTCGGACCGTCTCGCCTATGGCCTCACCTACGAGCGCAGCATCGGCCGGCCGCATTTCCTCTACGCCAGCGGCTCGGCGCTGAGCGTGTTCACCGGCGCCGAGCCGGACCGCGAGGCCCTCGATCCGTTCATTGCCAAACTGTCGAGCGGTTACGGTCAGCGTCATACCGGCCTGCTGCCGATCGAGGACAGCCTGGTCGGGCGCCTCGGCTGGTTCGTCAGCAAACGCTGGGAGCACGGTGCGCCCTGGTACCAGACCCGGGTGCGCACCGGGCCCGAGGTGCAGCTGCGTTACGAGCGCAAGCAGTCAGAAGATATCAGCTATTTCGCGCAGCAGGACGTCTTCGGCGATGTCCGTGATCCGCGCCATGCCGCCCTGCTCAGCCAGGCCGGGGTGCGCGTCGAGGTGGCCAAGCTGATCAGCATCGAGATCAAGCTGCGCGCCTATTACGAGAGCGAGCCGGACGAGGCAGAAGGTTCGCCGGACGGCTATGATTCCTGGTCGCTGCGCCAGGAGGCGCTGATCGGCCTGACCTGGGAAAGCGAGTCACCGACCGCCACGCCATGAGAGCAAATAGAGGTGCATTCCACTGGTGTAATCGATGATATATTGAAGATATGATCGTCACCGCCAAGAAGCAGGTCCCCTGGTCATGGGTGATCATCGCCGCTCTGCCTCTTGCCGCCGTGTTCTTCCAGGGCGGGGTGATGGGCCAGGCCTTCATCTTCACGCTCAAGAAGTTCTTCGACAATCCAGAGACCATCACCTTCATCATCAGCATACCGCCGCTGATCAACATGGTGGTCGCGGCGGTGGTGTCGCTGCTCTCGGACCGCATCTGGACGCGCTGGGGGCGGCGCAAGCCCTTCCTGATCTTCGCCTGGGGCAAGGGCGTCATCTTCATGCCGCTGATGCCGCTGATGCCGGACGCCACCTCGCTGCTGGTCATCTACTTCATCAGCAGCCTGCTGGGTGCGCTGTCCACGCCCTATGAACCGCTGAAGCAGGAGATCGTGCCGCCGCCCCAGCGCGGCATGGGGTTCGCCTTCGTGCGCTTCCTCGGCGAGGCCAAGAACCTGCTGTTCTTCTTCGTCATGATCGGGCGCTTCGACGACGCCTCGTTCATGGGTCCGCTGATGATCACCGGCGAATTGGTGCTGTACTGGACCATCGGCCTGATGTGGCTGGCGATGCTGCTGCTGCTGATGCTGGGCATCAAGGAGTCGAAGACCGACAGCAACCAGAAGCGCCAGGCGAAGACCTTCGGCTCTATGGTCAAGGCGTTGATCGACCCGCACCTGCGCAACATCTACATCCTGGTGGTCGGCACGGCTGCGCTCGGCGCAGGGCTCGGGGTGATGGGGGTCCTGGTGTACACCGACCAGTGGGGCTATTCGAAGCAGGACATGGGCACCAATGTCGCCATCGGCGCGGCCCTCAACCTGGGGATCGTCTTCGTCGTCGGCTACTTCGCCGACCGCTGGGATCGCATCAAGATCTTCCAGTTCGGCATCATCGCAGCCCTCGTCCTCAAGGCCGTCTACTTTTGCTACGTCACCTTCGTCCTGCCCGACCAGCGGCCGACCCTGGTCGAGATGGTGCTGTTCGGCGAAATGATCGCGGTGGCGGCGATCATCGCCCACACCGTGCAGTCGCCGATGATCTTCGACTACATCGAGCGCGACCGCATGGGTACCTACCAGGCGGGACACGGGCTGGTCACGCATCTGATCGGTTTCGTGACCATCAATGGTGTCGGCTGGTTCGTGAAGGGCTACAGCCTCCTGTTCATGCCGCCGGCTGGCGAGGCGACCCGCATCGTACTGCGCGCCGAGGCCGACCGGCCAGCGATAGAGCAGCGCCTGCAGGCGGCGAGCTGGCAGGACCCTGCGGGCGGCGGTCCGCTCGCCGGCGCGGCCATCGACGCCCGGCCCTGGTTCGCCACCGGCCGCATCGCCGAGCGCGGCATCTGCTATGAGGTGCGACTCGAGGACGCGGCCAGCGAGCGTTTGCACGCCGGGGAACGCGCCGCGGCGGAGAAGGCCAAGAACGCCGCCGGCACGCGCCTGACCACCGCCAAGCACGCGCTGGCGGCGGCGACCGCTGGCGGGGAGGCAACGGCGATGGCCTCTGCCACGGCCGAGGTCGCCGCTGCCGAGGCGGTAGTTGCCGAGGCCGGTGCGGCACTGAAGCGGCACGAGGCCGAACTGAAGCGCCGGGCCGACGCCTTCCGCGCCCAGGTCCTGACCGTGCTTGCCGACCAGACGGTGGCCGAGGGCGAGCAGATCCTGGCCGTGCGCGCCGACCGCGCCCTGGTCGTCGATCTGCGCGCCGATGCCGTCACCACCGACAGCGCCGAGGCCCTGCTCAAGGCGATGCGTGCCGCCGATCCCGCCTTCATCGACCTGCGCGTGATCCGCCTGCCGGACGGCACGCGCGGGATCAGCGCCGCGCGGCTGGCGGGCGATGCCGATGCCGCTGGACTGCGCGAGCGGATCGCGGCCCAGGCCGGCGTCGAGGCGCCGAAGCTGCTCGCCGACGGTGGCCTGGCCCTGGCCGAGCAGCGCGAACGGCCGGTATTGGTCCTTGAGGTGGCGTCGGTCGAGGAACCGCTCGAATCGCTGGACTCGCCGGTCACCCGCCTGGCCCTGTCGGTCGAGGGTCTGTTCGGCGCCAAGCCGCCCGCTTCCGACCGCCGTCTCGGCGCCGCCGCCAAGTCGGTGCGCAAGAACGCCGCCTTCCCCCTGGTCCGCCTGTCGGGCCGGCCCGGCGAGCGCATCGTGGTCGCGACCGCGGTGCTGGGCGAGGACGCACAGGCTGCGTCGGGCGGCGACCGGGCAGCAGCGCTGGAGACCCGGCTGGCCACCCTCGCCGCGCCAGGTGCCGCGCCGGTGCCGCTGCAGCGGACGCTCTACGAGGCGGTGGAGAAGGCCTGCACCGGTCAGCGCCTGACCGTGGTGCGGCCCGAGATCGAGACCGGCTTCGCCAAACTGCGCTACAACTACTTCAGCGGCTACCTGTGGATGATGGCCCTGGGCATCATCGGCCTGCTCATCACCGTCCGCTTCACCCGCATGGTGCGCCGTGGCGAGATCCGCAAGCTCGGCGTCGAGGAGCATCAGCGATGAGCGATCCCGCCGCACCGCTGCCGTCTGCGCCCGAGGCACCCGCCGAGATCTACGTGCCCGGGCTGCGCTGGGCCAAGCTCGGCGTGGTGCTGTTCGGTCTGCTGCTGATCACCCTCGCCATCTACCTGTCGCGCACCCAGTTGCGCCTGCTGCTGGCCGGCACCTGGGTCACCGCCGAGATCGTGCATGTCGTCCTGGTCGAGCCCTCGGGCGGCGCGCGCGTCTTCACCGACGAGGCTGACCTTCTTGCGCACGAGAAGACCACCGAGCATGACCAGCATGCCGTGTACATGCCCGAGTTCACCTTCCGCGGCCCAGACGGGGCGACGGTGACGGTGCGCAGCAGCCATGGCTCGCGCTTCCGCTCGCCCGACCGGCTGGCTGATGCCGATGGCCTGCCGGTGCGGGTGCGCGCCTGCTATGACCCCTTGGATCCGCGCATAGCCGTCCTGCCTTTCGACATCCGCATCTGGTTCGCCAGCGGCATGATCGCCCTGGTTGCCGGACTCATCCTGTTCATCGGAGGCATGCTGTGGTGGCACGCCGAGCGTCCGATCGAGATGCCACGGCGCAGCGCAGGGGATGGCGCCGTCGGACCCCCGGCCAGCCCTCCTGCTGGCCACTAACCAGGAGAATCCATGCGCTATCTCCTCGGCCTGCCCCTGATCGCCCTGCTCACCGCCCAGCTCGCCGCCGGCGAAGCTCCCAACCCCTCGGGCGACGAGGTCGCGGCGGTGTGCATGCTCAATCAGCTGCGCACGGACTATAGACGCGGCGAGGCGGTGGTGCTGGAGGCCATCCGTGCCAGGACGGTGACGATCACCGAGACCGTCTGGTCGAAGAGCGGCAAACACGCCAAGTCAACGCCGCCCCCTGCGGTGTGGCATCCGGCCCTTCAGATCGCTGCGGCTGGGCTCCTGGCTCAAGGCGCAAAGCTGCCGGACAAGGCCCTGTTCGACGCGGGTCCGGCATTGCAGCAGGCCGGCTATCCAGCGGCAGCCGCCGGCGGACTCGTGCTCATGAGCACCGATGCTCCAAGCCTCGCCGTGGCTTTCGCACGGGCCTGCACCACGATCATCAAGGTGACAGACAAAGGGAAGTACACGGTCACCGACCTGGCTGCGCACGAAGCCTGCGTCGAGACCTGGCGCGAGATCGGCCTCGCTGTAAAAACCGGTAAATCCGGCTTGTCGATCTGCATGGTCCTGGGCAAGGGCTCGGCCCCGCTGCTGGCCGGCGGCACGGTATACCGCGACGCCAATCGCAACGGGATCTATGATCCCGGCGAGGGCGTGGTCGGGGCCGTCGCCAGCCTCGGCACTCTGCGTATGAGCACCGGTCCTGGCGGCGCATGGTGGCTGGCAGGTCCCGCTGCGCCCGGTCAGAATCTGAGTCTCGCGGTCGATGGTCTGACGCTGGGCCGTCCGCAACCAGCCGGTGCCACCACCTTCGGCCTTGACTGGAATGTGCCTGCCACGGCCGAGATCAAACGCCTCGACCAACTGATCGCCGAAGCTGAAAAGGCCAATACCGGCTCCGATGAGGCCAAGCGCGTCGTGCCGCAGGCTGCCCTGCTGATCCTCGCCCGCCAGCTGAGCCTCGACGACGCCCGGGCCGCCATGGTGCCCAAGCTGATCGAGGGCGTGCAGTTCCGCTTCGACAACACGCGCGAGAAGGTGCTGGAGGCCCTGGGCGAATCGCCGGCCGAGGCGGCCAAGCTGATCGCCGCGCAGAAGAAGGCCTGGGAGGGCGCCATGCCCGAATGGTTCAAGGAGGCCGCCGCCCTGCCCAAGCTGCGTGAGCAGGTGCAATCCACCATGCAGCTCACGCCTGCCGCCGCCGAGAAGCCAGGCAAGGCCTTGGGCCTTCAGCTCGACAAGGCGATCCTCTCCAGCGTCGAGCCCTCGTTTCTCGACCTCTATCGTACCTGGCGTGAGCAGATCGCCGCCCATCTGGCCTCGGCCAGTGAGCCGGCGAAGAAGAAGTAGGCGCTGGTTCAGCCCGGCTTTCCGCCGACCTCGGCGAGCAGGGTGCGATAGGACACGCCGGCGGCGACGCGTTCATTCACCGGGAAGCGCTGGAGGCGAGGATCACGGCGTAGGCGATGGCGGGCCGCAGGATGAGGCACATCTTGGTCTTCCAGCCGACCGCATCGCCTAGCGGGGCTCCGCCCCAGCCCGAGGCTGATTATGGGCGTCGCCCCGCTAGCTGGCTGTTGCTGCAGGGGCTGTGCCCCCGCACCCCC
>JAIFND010000243.1 GCA_020047915.1 bacterium
GTACAGCTTCCAGGTGACGATCCGGGACTCCAGCAACGCGACGGTGACGAGCAGCGTGACGGTGGTGGTGAACCAGACGCTGACGACGATCACGCTGACGCCGGCGACGGTCTCGCTGGCCTACAACGCGACGCAGACCTTCACCGCGAGCGCGGCCGACCAGTTTGGCACCGCCCTGGCGACGCAGCCGACCTGCACCTGGAGCGTGTCGTCGGGCCTGGGCACGGTGTCGGCGGCGGGACTCTACACCGCGCCGGCGAGCGGCACGGGCGGCGCAACGGTACGCGCGACGAGCGGCGCGGTCTTCGGAACGGCGACGGTATCGTTCACCAACGCCGCACCGACGGTGGCGACGGTGGCGTCGGCCACGCCCAATCCGGTGACCGACAAGACGACGGTCCTGTCCGTCCTTGGCGCTGATGACGGCGGCGAAGGTGGCTTGACCTATGCATGGGCCACCACGGGAACGGTGCCCGCCGCGGTCTCGTTCTCGGTGAACGGCTCGAACGCAGCCAAGATCACCACCGCGACCTTTACCAAGTCGGGCACCTATGGCTTCCAGGTGACGATTGCCGATGCCCATGGCGCAACTGCTCTGAGCCTCGTGACGGTGACCGTCAGCCAACGCCCGGGGAAGATCAAGCTGAACCCGGGCATGGCGACCCTGGAGCCGGGGTCTTCCCAGGCTTTCTCCGCCATGGTCGAAGACCAGTTCGGCGAGGATCTCGCGACTCAGCCTCCCTGCACCTGGAACCTCTCCAGTGGACTGGGCGGCATCAACGGCGCGGGCCTCTATAGTGCGCCGTCGGTTGCTGGCGGTTCGGCGGTGGTCATGGCGTCTGCAGCCGGATTGAGCGCCACCGCGCCCATCCAGATCACGGGGGGAGTGGTTGTCACCGTCGGCGATGGAGGAGGCGGAGGTGGCCCCACGTGCGGGGCTGGAGGCTTGGCAGGATTGATCACAGCTGGGCTGGCCTTCCTGACCCTGCGTCGGCGTCGGCCCTGACGGGATCGAGGCGCGAGCGGACGGGTCTTGCCTGGCATGGCCCCGCCGGCTACAGATGCACCATGGGCGATCCCGCACAGAGCAGTGGCGTCTTCCGCACGGCGCGGGTCTCGCAGCAGCGCATTGCTGAAGAGCTGGGCCTGTCGCGGCAGGTGGTGTCGGCGGTGCTGGGGCGTTCGGGCGGCGGCGCCGGCACCATCCGCTTCTCGCCGGAGACCGAATGGCAGGTACTGACCTTGGCGCAGCGGCTCGGCTATCCCACGCCACGCAGCCTGGCTGTGCTGGCCGAGATCCGGGTGCTGGTAGAGAACACCGTTACCATGCTCAGCCCCGGGCTGCTGGATGCCCTGGTGCAGGCGTGCGAGACCGAGCGGGTCGAGATGGCGCTGCACATCGTGCGCGCCGGCGCGCCGTCTCCGCTGCGCCAGATGCCTCCGCGCCATGATCGGGTGATCGTGGCGTTCCCCGCCGCTGACACTGACGCTGGCGGAAAGGATGGTTGCGAACTGGCGCAGTTGCAGGAGCGCGGTCATCGGGTGCTGCAGGTGAACGCCCTGGGTCGGCCGGGCGCGCGCATCCTGTATGATGAGGCGGGTGGCATGGCCCTGCTGCTGACCGCCCTGCATGCCGAGGGGCGTCGTCATGCCGTGCTGCCGCATGGCAGTACGGCATGGTTCAACCAGCAGCGCCTCGCTGCCCTGCGCGAACAGGCCGCTGCGCTCGGCATGTCGGACGGCGGCATGGTCAGGTATGACATGCCCGATGTCCTGGGGTCCCTGACCTCCGCCCTCGCCGCGCGGGCGGAACTGGACGCTGTGATCTGCGGTCATCCAGACCTGGTGCCCTATGTCGCAGCGGCGCTGCGCCATCTGGGGCGTCGGGTGCCTGAAGAGGTGCGGATCTGCACCTATTTCACCGCCGCTTCGGTGCCCGCCTATGCCCCTGGGGTCTGGTGTCTGGCCTTGGAGGTCGAGAGCCTGGCCCGACGCCTGGTGACCGTGGCCCAGGCCTGGTGCGGTGGCGAAGATCCTCAACTCGGAGAGCGGCACGGTTTTACGCTGGTGCGCTGAACCTGCCGGAGTCGGGGCGCGGTGGCCTACCTTTCGGATTGCTGCAAAAACAAACAAATAAATGACTTGCAGAATGTGTGTCAGCTGCTTCTGAGCGCAATCTGCTGATTGCGGCAATCAAACACGAGGGCGCAGCGGTAGCCTGCACCGGTTCCGCCTCCTCGTCAGGCGGTCTGGAGTCGCCCCATGCCGATCCTCGTCCGCCAAGCCCTGCGGTTGTGCTGCCTGCTACTGGTGTCCGCCGCCCTGGTCGCCCTCGACAGCTTCCCCGGCACCGGCAACGACAGCGAATACACCATCCCGATCGAGGTCAGCGCTGTTTCCGAATCGCCGGCATCCATCACTTTCAAGCTGTGGCGCGCCGGGCAGTACGACATCTACCGCAAGGCGCCCGCCTCCACCACCTGGGGCACCCGCTACGCCCAGACTGGTGCCCTCGCCACCTTTTGGACCGACTCCAGCGTCACCCTCGGCACCGAATACGAATACCGTTTCCAGCTCATCACGCCCAACCCGCCCACCGCCAGCGACGGCTTCCCCTCCGGCGACCTCTACAACTACCTCCGCGCCGGCGTCAAAATAGACCGCACCGGTGCCCGCGGACGGATCGTCCTCCTCGTTGCCGAAGACCTCGTCGCCACGCTCCCCACCGAACTCGCCCGCTACGAACAAGACCTCGTCGGCGACGGCTGGATCGTCCACCGCATCCAGACCGTCCGCGGCGAGACCATCAAAGGTTCCTCCAACCCCTTTACCGACGCCCCTCAGTTTGCCGCCCGCACCCAGCAAGCCATCCGCAACCAAATCAAAGCACTCTATGCCACCCACGGCAGCGAACTCAAACATGTCATGATCCTCGGACGCGTTCCCGCCATGCGCGCCGGCAATGTCGAGTTCCGCCCCGACGGCCATGGCAATCACGGCGCCCGCGGCACCGATTTCTACTACGCCGAACTCAACAACGAGTCGGTCTGGACCGACACCGTCAACAATTCCGCTACCTTCACCAGCGCCTCCGACCCGAACCAGAACCTCCCCAGCGACGGCAAACTCGACTTCTCCCGCACCCCGACGACCGACCTCGCTTTCCTCGAACTCGGCTTCTCTCGCATGGACCTGGGCATGCGCCGCGATGAGTTCAACCAACTCAAAACCTTCTTCGACAAACTCCACCGCTACAAGCACGCCGACGCCAGCTTCCGCCCCGGCCGAAAGTTTGTCTATCGCAGTGGCTATGACAACCCGGGCGAGACTTGGTGGCATACGGGTGGGGCGATCAGCGGCCTCGCCAACATGCAGATCACCGGCACTCCTCCGACTCACCCCACCTTGGGAGCCGATGAGGCCTGGACCCGCGAGATCGGCCCCGTCCTATTCTACAATCGCGGCAGCGGCAGTCCCGAAACCGGCACCGGCGGCAAGGCGCTCATGTGGACCGGCATGCAATCCTACTATGGCTACTGGTTTGAAACAGATGCCATGCCCGCCCGCCTCGGCGAGGATTCCTTCACCCTCTCCTGGTGCTGGAGCATCTGGGGGCTGCGCTACTTCTACCACCCCCTTGGCACCGGCGACGTCATGGGCGAGATGATGCGTATCTCCGCCAACAACCGTGGCTTCAACACCACCGACGGACTCTACCGCTACGACACCGACTATGATGGCAATGGAAACGCCACCGGTCTCAACTTCATGAACCACATCGGCGACGCGGCCATGCGGCTGTTCATGTTCCCGCCGCCCAGCAACCTCGCCGTCAACCCCACCGGCTCCGGCGCGCAACTGACCTGGACCGCGACCGAGGAGCCGGGCATCCTTGGCTACCACATCTACCGCTCCGCCTCTGCCGCCGGCCCCTTCACCAAGCTCACCGCCACTCCCGTCGCCGCCACCAACTACACCGACGCCGCCACCACCTCTGGCACCGCCACCTATATGGTGCGCGCCGTCAAGCTCGAGACCACCGGTTCCGGCACCTTCCTCAACCCCTCCCAAGGCGTCTTCCAGACCGTCACATGGGACGCGCCCGCCGCCTTGGCCGTCAGCACCACCACCCTGCCCGACGCCTATCTCCGCACGGCCTACAGCGCGACGCTTGCCGCCACCGGCGGCGTGCCGCCCTACACCTGGAGCGTCAGCGCCGGCGCCCTGCCCGGGGGGCTGGGCCTCGACGCCAACCGCGGCGTCATCTCCGGCACTGCCACGGCGGCCGGCACGGCCAACTTCACCGTCCGCGCCACCGATGTGAAGGGCGTCACCGCCACCAAGGCGCTCACCCTCACGACCCCAAACGCCGTCGCCTACCAAATCCCCATCCTCGCCGACGCCCGCACCGAGAGCTGGAACGACACCTACGACGGTTACGGCACGTTAGTCATGTTCGACACCCCCACCGGGCGCGGCTACTTCCTCAAATACAACCTTTCCTCCTTGCCCGCCGGCGCCATCACCAAGGCCGTCCTGCGCGTGGTCGTGATGGATCCCTCCGCCGCCAGTGGATCGCTCACCTGGAACCTCACTGCCAACGCCAACGATGTCTGGGCGGAGTCCACCGCCGGGGCCTCCAGCACGAGCACTGCCCCCGCCGCCTTCCTCACCCGCAACAACCGCCCTCCGATCAACTCCGCCGCCGGCAACGCCACCTACACCGGCAGCTTCCCGAATGGCCTGCCCATCGACATTGATGTCACCGCCCTCGTCCAGCACGACTGGGCCAACGACCCCGCGAAAATCCTCGGCCTCACTGCCACCCTGTCCTCCGGCACGGCCTACATCGCCACCAAGGAAAACACAGAGGGCTACCGCCTCGCCCCGCAGCTCTTCGTCTATGTCCAAGGCAATCCCCCCGTCATCGCCCTCGACAGCCCCGCCTCCGGGGCCGCCGCCGTGAACGTGGGTCAATCCCTTGCCTTCGCCACCACCGTCACCGACGACGGACTCCCCGGCGGCCCGATCAACTTCGCGTGGACGAAGGTCTCCGGCCCAGGCGCCGCCACCTTCTCCGCCCCGGCCGCCGAGGACACCGCCGTCTCCTTCAATGCGGCCGGCGCCTATGTCGTCCGCCTCACGGCCAACGACGGTGCCATGGCCTCCACACGGGATGTCTCGGTGACGGTCAATGACGCCAGCCTCCCCGGCGGCCCAATCCCCGACCTCGCATGGTTCAACTTCGAGGAGACCAGCGGCACCACTGTCGCCAACAGCGTCGCAGGCAATCCCAATGGCACCCTCGTCAACGCGACCGCCGCCGCATGGACGGCCAGCGGACGCACCGGCCGCGGCCTCGACCTCCGCCAGGAGAGCGGCATCGCCCATGTCGTCGCCGCCACCAATGGCGCCTATCCCATCAGCCCCACCGATTCCTGGACGATCTCGGTCTGGGTGAAGAAGCCGGATCTCAATGCCTCCTGGAGCTCCATCTTCGCCAAATACATGAATCCGGGCACGGAGGAGAACGAACTCAGCGTGGATGAGAGTGGGAGCACACGTATCTCAGGTACCATTGGCGGTGCCAGCTCATTTCAAGACATCCAACAGGGGCTGTTCTACGATGGCGGATGGCACCTCGTCACCCTGCGCAACCGGGCCGACTTGGCCAATAGCCGTATGACGCTGTATGTGGATGGCGGACTGCTCACGGTGATCCAGAGCCCGTCCTATAGTGCCCCGGGAACCGTCACTACCTTGGCCGACCTGCTCATCGGCGCCCGTCGCGGCGCCAACAACTCCACCGTCACCAACGACTGGGATGGCGTGGTCGACGACTTCCGCATCTACGGCCGCGCCTTGAGCGATTCCGAGGTCATGGCGCTGTATCAGCAATCCGCCATCGCGCTCAACAAGCCGCCGGTCGTCTCCATCGCCACTTCGGGCGCGGCGGTTGAAAATGCCCCGTTCGCCCTCGACGGCTCTGCCACTGACGACGGCCTGCCCGCCGGTTCCTCCCTCACCTACCAGTGGAGCAAGGTCTCCGGCCCCGGCGCCGCCACCTTCTCCGCCCCGAGTGCAGCAGACACCACCGTCACGGTCAACCAAACCGGCAGCTACACCTTCCGCTTGATTGCCAGCGATGGCGAACTAGCCGGAGCCAAGGAAATCAACGTTTTCTTCGACTGGACGGCGCTGCCGACCTACACCGTGACCTACGGCGGCAACAGCCCGACGAGCGGAACCGCTCCGACCGATGCCAATGCCTACCTGTCGGGGGCGACGGTGACGGTGCTGGGCAACACCGGCGTCCTGACCAAGACCGGCTACAACCTTCGCGGGCTGGAGCGACGGCGTGAGCACCTACGCCGCCGGCCAGACCTTCGCCATGGGCAGCGCCAACGTGACGCTGACCGCGGTGNGATGCCAATGCCTACCTGTCGGGGGCGACGGTGACGGTGCTGGGCAACACCGGCGTCCTGACCAAGACCGGCTACACCTTCGCGGGCTGGAACACGGTGGCTGACGGCAGCGGAACGGCCTATAATGCGTCCGAGACCTTCGCCATCAACGCCAATATAACACTGTCGGCCCAGTGGACGGCGAACAGCTACGCCATAAGCGCCAATGCGGGGGCGAACGGCACGATCAACCCGGCCGGTATGGTGCCTGTTTCCAGTGGTTCGAGCCAGGTATTTACTGTGACGCCGGATGCCGGTTACCGGATCTCTTCGATCTTGGTCGATGGTGTGCCGGTTCCGGTCATGCCTTCCTATGTATTCACCAGCATCATCGCGAACCATACGATTACTGTTGGTTTCGAGCCCATCCCCCCCGCGGCCAGTGTCGTTGTCCAGGCGGGCTCAGTCGGAGGTGGCGGTCCGTCATGCGGTGCCGGCGGCTTGGTCGGCCTGCTGCTGGGTGTGGTGGGCATGCTGGGGTTGCGGCGGCGGCGGATGGTCTGAAGCCTGCTGGTGGACAGCCGGTCGCACGCATGACGATGCCGCCATGCCCGTGCCGCCCTTCGCCGAACCGCTGCCGGACATCGTCAGCCCATCGACGGCTGACGATCCGCTCGGCGAGCGCGTGCTTGATCCGGCAGGGCCTGGCCTGGCCGTCTTCGCGCCGGTTGCGCCACGGGTGGTCATCGGCCGCGGCCAGGACCCGCGCCGCGAGGTGCAGGTCGCGGCCTGCCGCGAGGCCGGCGTGCCGATCCACCGCCGCGCCACCGGCGGCGGCACCGTCGTGCTGGCACCGGGCATGGTGGTGGTGGCGCTGCGTCTGGCTGGCGGGCTGCGCGCCCCTGACGATCTCTTCGCCCTGGTCAACGGCGGGCTCATCCCGGCGGTGGCCGAGGCCTGCGGCGCGCGCGTCGCCTGCCGCGGCCACGGCGACCTGGCGCTGCGCGGCGCCGACGGCCTCGAGCGCAAGGTGCTGGGCGCCAGCCTGCGCCAGAGCACGACGCTGTCGGCCTACCTGGGCGTGTTCCTGGTCGAGGATGCCGTGCCGCTGATGCAGCGCCTGCTGGCGCATCCCTCGCGCGAGCCCGGTTACCGCGCTGGCCGCGACCACCGCGCCTTCTGCACCCACCTGGGCAGCGTCGGCTGCACCGTGCCGGCGCTGATCGCGGCGCTCACGCGGCATATGCGGCCCCTGGTAGATGCCGCTCCCCCTGCAGCAGGATTCTGCCCTGCGTCTTGACCGCGCCGCTGACCGTCCAATACAGGGACATCATGCCCGCACTCGCCATTATCGGTTCCGGCCCCGCCGGTTACACCGCCGCCATCTACGCCGCCCGCGCCAACCTGGAGCCGGTCCTGTTCACCGGCCGGCAGGCCGGCGGTCAGCTGACCACGACCACCGAGGTCGAGAACTTCCCCGGCTTCCCCGAGGGGATCATGGGGCCGGAACTCATGACCCGCTTCGAGCAGCAGGCTGCCCGCTTCGGCACCGTGATCCGCCAGGGCTGCGAGATCGTGTCGGTCGAGAAGACCGCCGCCGGCTTCGCGCTGAAGATCAACGACCTGTACCAGGGCACCGAGACGGTCGAGGTGTTCCAGGCGGTGATCGTCGCCACCGGCGCCAGCGCGCGCTACGCCGGTCTGCCTGGCGAGTCCGAGTTCCTCGACGGCACCGGCAAGAAGACCGGTCTGACCGCCTGCGCGACCTGCGACGGCGCCTTCTACAAGAATGTGCCGGTGTGCGTCGTCGGTGGCGGCGACACGGCGTGCGAGGAGGCCAACTTCCTCACCAAGTTCGCCTCCAAGGTCTATCTCGTCCATCGCCGCGACGTGCCCTGGCCAATCCCAAGATCACGGCGGTGTGGAACAAGGCGCCGGCCGGTTACGTCACCGACGCCAAGGGCAAGCTGGAGGCCCTTGAGCTCAAGGATACCAAGGACGGCAGCATCTCTCGCCTTGAGGTGAAGGGCTGTTTCATGGCCATCGGCCACACGCCCAACACCGGCTTCCTCGCCGGCACCGGCGTGAAGACCGACAAGGACGGCTACAT
>JAIFND010000132.1 GCA_020047915.1 bacterium
ACGCGCATGGCCCAGGTGTCCGAGCCGGCCGACGGCGTGGTCATGCCGGACGGCGAAGGCGTCGAGGTCATCCAGGCCCTGAAGGCGCTGGGCGGCAAGGCCGAGCGCGTGGTGATCGGCGATGACCGCGTCTTCGAGCGCACCCGCCGCCCCACCGCCGTGGTGGTCAAGCGCGAGGACGTCGTCGAACTCGTCCTCTCCGAGATGAACCGCCTGCTCGACGAGCAGACCAAGTCCTACCGCTCGTTGGTGGTGGACTGCGAATTGCACGAAGCGCAGTGAAATGCTCAGCTTAGAGCTTAGAGCTTTGGGCTTTGAGCCCGCAGAGGCCAACGGAATGCAGTCATACGCCCTGCACCTAGAATCTGCTGGTCAGCTAAAATTACGGTTAACCGCGCATCGCGCGCATGCTGCGGGCTCAAGGCTCAAAGCTCAAAGCTCAAAGCTCCCATGAACGTCCTCGTCACCGGCGGCGCCGGCTTCATCGGCTCGCACCTCGTCGAGGCGCTGCTGGCGCGCGGGGATCGGGTGGCGGTGATCGATGACGCCTCGACCGGGGACTTCGCCAATCTCGCGGCGGTGGCGAACCATCCAGCCCTGACCGTGGTGCACGGCTCGGTGTGCGACGACCTCGCCCTCGACGAGTTGTGCGCCGCCTGCGCCCCCGAACTGGTGATCCACCTCGCCGCTGCGGTCGGGGTGAAGCGCATCCTCGAACGCCAGGTCGGCTCGATCGTCACCAACGTGCGCGGCACCGAAAGCGTGCTGCGCGCCGCCGCCCAGCACCGCGTCCGTCGCGTGCTGATCGCCTCGACCTCCGAGGTGTACGGTAAGCAGGATAAGGTGCCGTTCCGCGAAGACGACGATGCAGTGCTCGGCTCCACCTCGCTGCACCGCTGGAGCTACGCCTGCGCCAAGATGCTCGATGAGTTCCTCGCCCTGGCGTGGCACCGCGAGCGCGGCCTGGGCGTCACCGTCACCCGCTTCTTCAATGTCACCGGGCCGCGCCAGTCGCCCGCCTACGGCATGGTGCTGCCGCGCTTCTGCGCTGCTGCGGTGGCCGGCGGCACGCTGGAAGTGCACGGTGACGGCGAGCAGACCCGCACCTTCCTGCACGTGGCCGACGCGGTCAGCGCGCTCCTCGCCCTGGCTGGCTGCGAGGCCGCCATCGGCCGCGTGGTCAACGTCGGCGGCACCGAGGAGGTCTCGATGCGCGCCCTGGCACGCGCCGTGCAGGCCGCCGCCGGTCGCGGCTCGATCACCCTGGTGCCCTACGCCAGCGCCTATCCGACCGGCTTCGAGGACATGCGCCGCCGCGTCCCCGACACCACCCGCCTGCGCCAACTGACCGGCTGGGCCCCGACCCGCGAACTCAGGCAGATCATCGCCGACGCCCTGGCCGACGCCCGCGGTTGAGCGCGGGCCCGGCCTTCTAGGCTGCGCCGCCCATGGAACCGACCGCCCGATTCGCCGCCGCCGCCGTTGAGGCCGAATCCGCCTTTGCCGCCGCCACCACGCCCGAGACGGTCGAGGAGCTGCGCGTCCGCTTCCTCGGACGCAGCGGCGTCGAGGCCGAGCTGCAGGCGATGTTCGCTGCCGCCCCCGGCCCCGAGAAGCGCACCCTTGGCCCGGCCTTCAACCAGGCCAAGCAGGCGATGCGCGCGGCATGGGAAGCGGCCAAGGCGCGGGTCGCCGCGATCGAAAGCGATGCCCCGATCGATGTCACCCTGCCGTCGCGCGCCCGCCGCGTCGGCTCGATCCACCCGCTCTCGCGCATGGCGCGCGAGATCGAAGGGGTGTTCACCTCGATGGGCTACGAAGTCGCCGATGGCCCGCATGTCGAGCTCGATGAGCACAACTTCGGCCGCCTCAACATCCCCGCCGACCACCCGGCGCGCGACCACCAGGACACCTTCTGGGTCACCAGCGCGGGCGAGCGTAAACTCCTCAGGACGCAGACCTCCTCGGTCCAGTCGCGCAGCTACGCCGAAGTCGGTGCCGGCCTGCTGAAGCCGCCCTTCCGCCGCGTCGCGGTCGGTCGGGTCTTCCGCAACGATGCGATCGATGCGACGCACGATGTGACCTTCACCCAGGTCGAGGGCTTCGTCGTCGATCACGACATCACCGTCGCGCACATGATCGGCGCGATCCGCACCATGCTGACCGCGCTGCTCAAGCGCGATGACGTCGAGGTGCGCATGCGACCGAGCTACTTCCCCTTCGTCGAGCCGGGCTTTGAAGTCGACATCCGCCTGGCCAAGGAGCCGGCCGGCAGCCGCCTGGCGCGCTGGATGGAGCTGCTCGGCTGCGGCCTGATCCATCCCAAGGTGCTGGAGGCCGGCTCGCCCGGCCTGTCGAGCTGGACCGGCTTCGCCTTCGGCCTCGGACTCGAACGCCTGGCGATGGTGCGCCACCAGATCACCGACATCCGGGTGTTTAACGGCGCGGATCTGCGGGCGCTACGGCAGTTTGCATGACCCGCAAGATCCACACAGAGGACCAGAGGGACCAGAGGGGGGACAAGCCTGTCTTCCTCTGGTTCCTCTGGTGCTCTGTGTGAATTCCGTATCTGAGGCGGCGCATGCGATCCGCCGCGGCCAGCTCGTCGGCATGCCGACCGAGACGGTGTACGGCCTCGCCGCCGACGCCCTCGATGCCCAGGCCGTGCTGCGCATCTTCGCCGCCAAGGGCCGGCCGCGCTTCGATCCGCTGATCGTCCACTGCTGCGACCTGGCGATGGTGCGCAGCGTCGCCGTGCTGTCGCCGCGCGCCGAGCGCCTGGCGCAGCTGTGGCCAGGGCCGCTGACCCTGGTGCTGCCGCGCCTTGCCGTGGTGCCCGATGCCGTCACCGCCGGCCTCGACACGGTGGCCGTGCGCATCCCCGACCATCCCTTGGCGCTGGATTTGATCCGTGCCTCCGGCCGGCCGCTGGCGGCGCCGAGCGCCAACCGCTTCGGCCGCATCTCGCCGACCACCGCCGCGCATGTGCTGGAGCAGCTCGGCGACGCGGTGGCCTGCGTACTCGACGGCGGCCCGTGCCGGATCGGCGTCGAAAGCACGGTGCTGCGCCCGGATCCGTCGCCGCTGGTGCTGCGCCCGGGCGGCATTGGGCGCGAGGCCCTGGCCGCGCACCTCGGCGAGGCCATCGCCCTGGCCGGACGCGACGAACGGGCCGGCGCCCTGCCGCGCGAGGCGCCCGGCATGCTCGCCAGCCACTACGCGCCGCGCGCGCCGGTGGTCCTGCGTCAGCCCGGCCAGCCCTGGCCGGACGATGCCGCCTGCCTCGCCTTCACCGGACATGATCTGCCGGCGACAGCGCAGGCCGAGATCCTCAGTCCATCCGGCGATCTGGCGCAGTCCGCCGCCGGGCTGTTCGCCGCGCTGCGCCGTCTCGACGCCCGGCAGCCGAGCCGCATCGTCGCTGAACTGGTGCCGGATCACGGCCTAGGCGAAGCGATCAACGACCGCCTGCGCCGCGCCGCCGGATTGGGCTGATGAGCCGCGCCAGAGGGATGGAGTCCAGTGTGGGGTCCAGGGCCCAGCCCTGGCCGCAGCCGTAGGCGAGGATCGGGCGCCGAGCGGCGGTGGCGGCATAAAATCGGCGTAGCCGATGCCGCCACGGTTTCAGAGCGAAGCGATGAAACCGAGCCGAGACAAAGCCCGGGGGAGGGCAGGCCCGCAGGGCCGCGGGGGCGAAGCCCCTGAGCTTAAGGCGAGTAAACGAGCCGGACGCCCCAGGAATAGTGCACCAGCCGGCGATCGACGTCGCGCCGGCTCCAGCTGGTGAAGCGCTCGGGTTGGAGTTCGTGGTAGCTGCCACCGAGCAACGGGCGCAGGTCGGCCGACACGTTGCTCGCCCCGGCGCAGAACTCGCTGCGCGAACCCGCGAGATCGAAGACTCCCTGGACCGAGCAGTCGGTGGGGAAGCGCCCACCGGCCGAGACGATCAGATCCTCGGAACGGGCCAGGGCGGCAGCGGATCCGCAGAACAGCAGATCCTCGGCCGAACCCCACGGGTAGCTGCGTCCGTCGCCACCCTGGACCGCGAACTGCCATTCCGCGACCTCGGGCAGACGCCACGGCCTGCCGTCCTGGCGCGCGCGCCAGGCGGCGTACGCGACCGCATCGTCGTGACTGATGCCGGAGACCGGGCAGGCTGGATCGATCTGCGAACCATCGACCGCTTCGAGGACGAAGGATCCGCCACGGCCGAGGAAGCCGGCCCGGCGCCGCCATAGCGAATCTTTGTCAAAGGGGCTGGTACGCGGCGCCAGGATCAGCTGGCCCTGCGCGATGGCGGCTTCGTAACGCGCCACCACCGCCGGATCGTTGAGGAAGGCGAGCCACTCGCCGCAGGTCGTTTCACGCGCCGCCATGACGAAGGGTTTGACCTGAACGTCAGGGCGGCCGTCGGCCTCGCGTAGAATCCCGCCCGGGATGAATACGGCCATCCCCGGCAGGCCCTGCGGCAGCGCCGGCAGAATCACTTCGTGGCTGCGTCCGCGCTCAAGTAGGATGGCGAACCGCACGCCATCCAGAGCCGTCACCAGGTAGCGACCGCGGCCGATCACAGCCTCGGCGCCGACCGCGACCTCGATAACCGGTCCGGACGGAGCATCGGTGCGGTTGGCGGTGCGCGAGATGGCCTGCAGGCGGATCGGTGTCGGGCAGCGGTTCACGATCCGGGCGGTGCCGGCCAGCAACTGTGCCTGCCGGCCGTCGTCATAGGCCTTGGCCTGGGCCTCGGCGGCGGCGGCGGCCGCAAGGTCGCCGATGCTTTCGGCCTCGGCCAGACGGTCGATCCAGAAGGCGGCCAGGGCGGCACGCACCGGTGGATGATCAGGCGTCAGCGCCAGAGCGCGATTGAGCAGACCCACCGCCTCGGCCAGGCTGGCGGCGCGATCGCGCGCCGCCACGCGGCTGTCCTCCTCGGCGCTGGCCAGGGTTGAACGCTTCAGCTGATCACCGTTGTCGCGCAACTCGTCGCGCAACCGCAGGACTTCGGCCTGCCGCGCCGACAGCCGCTCGCGCCGCTCATCGGCGGTGCGGCCAGCGGTCGAGGCGAGCGTCAGCAGTTGCTCGGCGGATTGGATGCGGGCGAGCTGCCGGGCAGATTCGGCGTTGCGCCGGACCTCGACCAGGCGGGGGTGGTCGGGCATCAGGACCGCGGCGCGTTCGACCTGGGTCAGCGCCTCGTCGGGATGCCCACCCGACAGGCTGGCCTGCGCCGCATCCAACTGGACCTCGGCCTCGGCGCGGCGGCGGCCGAGGGCGTTGCGTTTCTCCTCCTCGCGCAGCACGCGCTCGGCCTCAAGCAGACGTTCGCGCCGCTGGGCGTTGAGCACGACCAGACGCTCGAGCCGGATCGGATCGGGCAGCAGCTCAAGCGAACCACGCAAGTGGCTGATCGCAGCGTCGAGATCGCCGGCGCGTTCAGCCTCGTCGGCACGCTCGACGAAGCGGGCCGCGTCCTCGCGCCGCTGCCGTTCCTCGGCCTCGCGACGGGTGCGCGCCTCCTCGGCCGCCTGCAAGCGAGTCAGCTCGGCGACCCAACGCTCGTAGTCGCGGCCCAGGGTCGCATCCTCGGGATGCAGCGCCTGCGCCTGTTTGGCCAGCTGGGTCGCCTCGGCGAGAGCCGGGATCGCTGCCGTGGTGGCCAGTTCGGCGGCACGGGCGCGCAACTGCGCGGCACGGGCGTGCGCTTCGCGCACCATGCTGACGCGTTCGGCATCCTTGGCCTGGCGCTCGGCCTCGCTGCGCAGGCGGTCGTCATACAGCGCCGCCGCGATCTGCGCTTCGCGGTCGCCAGGACGGTAGGCGAGGATCCGCTCGCTGGCCTGGCGGGCCGCCGCCCAGTCACCTTCAGCGACCTTGCGGGCGGCCAGTACGCGCAGTGACTCGACCGCTTCGCCTGCGCGGGCCTGCTGCCACCACAGGAATCCACCCACCGCAGTCAGGACGACCAGCAACGCCATGCCAGCGACAGCGAGCAACCGGCGATGGCGGGCGTGCAGCCGCGCGATCGTATCGAACAGCGATTCTCGGTAGGCGGTGACCGCGCCGCCGGCGAGGAAGGCGCGCAGGTCAGCCGCCATCTCGCTGACGTGCTGATAGCGATCGTCGGGCGAGAAGGCCATCGCCTTGTGCACCACGGCGGCAAGACGGCGCGGCAGGTCGCGGCATTTGGGTTGCTTGCTGATCGGCGCCCACTGTCCGGCCGAGACCTGGGCGACGGTGCGGCGCAGATCGCCACGCACGTAGGGCGAGGCATCGGCGATCATCTCGTAGAG
>JAIFND010000084.1 GCA_020047915.1 bacterium
TATTACGCCCTCGACCTGCACCTCTTCCAGGCCAGCGATCTGCTGGTCGTCCTGGTGCTGATCATCCTCGAAGGGCTGTTGAGCTGCGACAACGCGGTGGTGCTGGCCCTGCTGGTCAAGGACCTGCCGCCTGAACAGCGCGGCAAGGCGCTGCGCTACGGCATCATCGGCGCCTATGTCTTCCGCATCACCGCACTGTTCCTGGCGGTGTGGATCATGACCATCTGGTGGATCAAGGTGGTGGGCGGGGTGTACCTGTGCTGGCTGGCGATCGACTTCTTCCGCAAGCAAGGCGGTGACAAGGGCAAGGCCCACAAGGTGAAGCTGATATTCGGCCTCGGCGCCTTCTGGAGCACCGTGGTGTGGGTCGAATTGACCGACATCGTGTTCTCGGTCGATTCGATCGCCGCCGCGGTCGCGCTGTCCAAGCACCTGTGGGTGCTGATCGCCGGCGGTCTGCTCGGCATCCTCGCCATGCGCTTCGCGGCGCAGGGCTTCGTCACCCTGCTGATGAAGTTCCCCAAGCTGGAAACCTGTGCCTTTGCTGCGGTCGGGGTCATCGGCCTCAAGCTGCTGCTCGAGTTCCCCATGGATGTGGTCGGCTTCAGCCGGCCGCTGCCGGCCGACGCGACCTACGCCACGGCGGCGGAATACCGCGCCGTGGTCGAGAAGCACTCGCCGCCGGACTTCTCCATCCCGCATGTGATGAATGTGAACCTCGCCCCGCCGCCCGGGCCGGTGCGCGCCAGGTTCGCTACCGGTGACGCGGGCGACGACGAGTTCGCCGATGCTGAGGCCGACTGGGCCCTGCACCACCGGCCGTTCATCGAGATCGAAGGTTGGGCCTCGTCGCTGGTCGTGCTGGGCATCTTCGCCTCCGGCTTCCTGCGTCGCAAGGACGACGAGAAGCCGGAAGCAGGCTAGGCCGGCATCATGGCGACCAACCTCGACATCGACACCGCCGCGGTCGAAGAGCTGATGCGCCTCGGCGGCCATCGCAGCAAGCGCGAGGCGGTCGATGCCGCGGTGCGCGAGGCGATCGCGTGGCGTCGTCAGGCCAAGTCGCTCGACTACCTCGGCACCGTCGCCTTCCCGGCCGGGCCGGCGCCGTCGTCTTTGGACGAGCAGGCGTGAACAGACCGTTCGGCGTTCGGCGTTCGGCGTTCGGCGTTTCGAGTGGGACTCCGGGTAATTCCTGCACCGCCTGCTTTTCCCGCGATGCCGCAGCGCCACGAGGTTTCCGGGACGGGCCCTGCGGAACGCCGAACGCCGAACATCGAACGCCGAACCTGTCGTGGTCGGTTTCATGACCGACGGCTACCCCGTCCTGCCCGACCTCGACGTCTGGGTGCGCGCCTTCGGCCGCCTCGATCCCGATCCGCGCATCGTGCATGGCTTTCGCGAGCTGGTGCGGGAACGGCGTGTGCTGACCCTCGGCGGCATCAGGCAGGGGTTGCTGGCACGGCTCGATGACGAACGCCAGGCGACGCGGCTGGGCTGGATCCTGTCGGGCTTCCCCGAGGTCGTGCTGCGTCCGGATGACCACCTGCGCGCCGCCGAACTGTGCCGGCGCCTGCGCCGTGGCGATCACCGGCTGGCCGGCTCCGCAGCGCTGCTGTGGGCGGTGGCGGAGCGCATCGGGGCGCGCATCTGGAGTCTCGATCGGCGCTGGAGCGAACTCGCGCGGCGCGGCGCCCCGTTCACCAGCCGACCTTCGGTAACCATTGCCCCAGGGGTTAGGGACGGCGTCATTGCCCCAGGGGGTAGGGGTTAGGGAAAGGCATCATTGCCCCAGGGGTTAGGGGAGGCGTCATTGCCCCAGGGGTTAGGGGTTAGGGAAAGGCGTCATTGCCCCAGGGGTTAGGGTTGGCTGCCTTGGGCCCTAACCCCTAACCCCTAACCCCTCGGGGCAATGATGTGGTCCTAACCCCTAACCCCTTGGGGCAATGATGTGGTTCACCACGCGACCGGTGGCGGCACCCGCACCCACACTAGGCTGAGCGCGGCGATCCCGCCAGCGGCCAGAGCGGCGACGATCGCAGCCGGCCATGGCCGGGCGCGCAGCGGCCAGGCCAGCCAGGCGGCGAGCGGAGCGACCGCCAGCGGCACCAGTGCCAGCACCGGGACATTGTCGGTCAGGGTGTGGGCGAGCAGCCACCACAGCGGCGCGGTGAGGGCGAGGGCGACCGCGGCCGAGGCCGGACGCAGGCTGTCGCCGCACACCAGGCGCAGCACCGCGAGGGCGCCGGCGGCTGCAGCGGGGCCGCCCAGCACCATCGCCAGCGAGGCGCTCGAGGCCTGGAGCATGATGATCGAGCTGACCGTCACCGCCGCCGCCCAGGCCGGCAGGATCGCGGCGGGCAGGCGTTCAGCCGTGGCGCGCGAGAGGAGGATCAGGATCAGCCAGGGGATGCCGAGCGCAGGCAGCCACAGGGCGGCCTCGCTGAGGCCCCAGGTGCGGCGGGCGACGCTGAGGATGAGCGGCGCACTGATCGCGACCGCGACCAGGGCGAGGGGGGCGAAGACGCGCCAGGGCAGCCCGGTGCACAAGGCGACCATGGCGGCGAGGATGGCGATGAAGGCCGGCCAATCGTTGACGTTGGTTGGCGGGAAGCCGCTCCAGCCACGCAGCAGGATGACGCCGCCAGCGATGCCGAGGGCGAGGGTGGCGCCCTCCCAGCCGATCGGCGCAGGCGCACCGACCGGCCGGTGTCGGCGCAGGAGCCAGAGCAGAATACCGGCGAGACCCGCCGCGCCGGCCGGCACGCCGACCGCGATCAGCGGTTCGAGGAGAACAGACATCATTGCACCTTATCGTCATTGCCCCAGGGGTTAGGGAAAGGCATCATTGCCCCAGGGGTTAGGGAAAGGCATCGTGGGGGTGGGCTGTCTTGGGCCCTAACCCCTAACCCCAGGGGCAATGATGCGGCCTAACCCCTTGGGGCAATGGATCTACTTCGCGATCGCTTCCAGCGCCAGCGTCACGCGCACAGTGTCGCCAACCACGCCGGGGCCGTACTTGATGCCGAAGTCGTTGCGGTTGATCTCAAAGATGGTCTCGAAGCCGACCAGGGCCTTCTTGTTGAAGGCGTGCGTGCCCATGCCGGTGCGTTCGACCTTGACCGTGATCGACTTGGTCACGCCGTGGATGGTCAGATCGCCGGCGACATCGTACTTCCCCTCGCCGGTCTTGGTGAAGGACTTCGACACGAAGCCGAGGGTCGGGAACTGCTTCACGTCAAAGAAGTCCGGGCTCTTGAGGTGCTCTTCCATCTTCGGAACGCCAACCGAGACCGAGCCGGCCTGGATGGTGAGGGCGACTTTGCTCGCGGCCGGATTGGCCGGGTCGTAGCTGACCTCGCCGCCGATCGCGTCGAAGCGGCCCCAGGTGTAGCCGGCGCCCATGTGCTGGACGCGGAACAGGGCGAAGGTGTGGTCGTCATCGACCGCGTAGTCGGCGGCGAAGGCTGGGACGGCGGCGAGGGCCGCGAGGGCGAGGGAACGGATCATTGATGCTCCTGGGCCGGAATGGCCGGTGGTGACAGGCTGGAGACGGCCGGTGTGAGGCGGGCCTGTTCCAGCAGGTGGATGAGATGGATGAGTTCGCTCTCGCCGAGGTGGCCGAGCTGGGCGCGGTGCAGCGCCACGGTCTCGCCGTCGAGGCGGGCGAGCAGGTCGAGGCCGGCCGGGGTGATGCGCAGCACCACCACGCGGCGGTCGCGCGCCTTGCGGTCGCGCACCAGCAGGCCGGCCTCGGCCAGACGGTCAGCCAGGCGGGTGACGTCGGGATCATGCGAGACCAGGCGCGCGGCCACCTCGCTGCACGGCAGGCCGCTCTCGCCGGCCCCGCGCAGGATGCGCAGGACGTTGTAGCCGGTGGTCGAGATGGCGAAGGGACGCAGCAGGTCGTTGGTCTGACGGCGCAGCAGATCGGCCGAGCGTTGCAGGTTGAGGTAGGCCTCGACCTCGGCCCCGGCGAAGGGCACGCTCTGGCGGATCTCGGCTTGCAGGTGGCCTGGCATGGGAAGGAACATCGTTGCAACGACTATCGTCGCAACGCACAGATCCAAAAACCTTCTACAACCGCAACCGGCTACTGGTGCAGGTTGAGGGAGGTGCTAGACCGCCGCCTTCGCGCAAGAGGCACCATGGACGCTGCTCCGACCGTGTTCGATAAGGTATTCCCCCTCACCATCCTGGTGCTGCTGGGGCTGGCCGTACCGACCGCCCTCCTGCTCATCAACCGATTCGCCTCGCGCTGGGCCCTGGGCAAGCGCGACACCGATCCGGGCAAGCATGAGCCCTACGAATGCGGCCTGACCAGCACGACCGGCGGGGCGGGCGACCGCTTCCCGGTGAAGTTCTACCTCGTCGCCATGCTCTTCCTCGCCTTTGACGTCGAGGTCGCCTTCCTCTACCCGTGGGCGATCCAGTTCAAAGCCGGCGGCTGGGAGATGCTCTGGCTGCTCGTCGCCTTCCTGGTGCTGCTCGAAGTCGCCTACCTCTACCTGTGGCGCAAGGGCGCCTTGGACTGGGATAAGTGATGATCATTGCCACTGCTGGAAGCTGGAAGCTGGAAGCTGGATGCCCGCATGGTGAAGCGGGCGCCAGTGTCGTATTCCCTCTTGGCCTGCCCAGCCTCCAGCCTCCAGCCTCCAGCCTCCAGCGAGGGGCAATCCCATGACCTACCAGCCCGTACCTGCCGCTGCCGCCGCCCCCGAGGTCAACCTCGGCGACGCCTTCGTCACCACCACCGTCGATGCGGTGGTGAACTGGGGCCGGCGCAACAGCCTGTGGCCCTTCCCCTTCGGCACCGCGTGCTGCGCCATCGAGTTCATGGGCATGGTCAGCAGCGTGTTCGACGTGTCGCGCTTCGGCGCCGAGCTGGTGCGCTTCAGCCCGCGCCAGGCCGACCTGCTGATCATCGCCGGCACCGTCACCTACAAGCAGGCCCCGGTCCTGCGCCGCATCTACGACCAGATGCTGGAACCCAAGTGGGTGATCTCGGCCGGCGCCTGCGCCACCAGCGGCGGCTTCTACGACTGCTACTGCACCGTGCCGGGCATCGATGAGATCATCCCGGTCGATATCTATATCGCCGGCTGCCCGCCGCGTCCCGAGGCATTCCTCGAGGCGATCGTGCAACTGCAGAAGAAGATCGACCACGAGAACCGCCGCGAGCGCGTGACCATCGGGGGTGCGGCATGAGCGCAGTCGCCTACGACGCGATCAAGCCCGGCCTGTCCGCCGACGAGCTGCTGGCCGTCCTCGCCCCGCTGGGCGGCGTGCGCGATGCCGCCGACGCCTGGGGCCTGACCGTGCGCGTCCCGCGCGAGCGCCTGCGCGACGCGGTGCTGGCGCTGCGTGACGGGGCGACCACCCGCTTCGACCAGCTGCTTGATGTCGCGGGCATCGACTACCTCAGCTACCCCGACTGGCGCGGCGAGCGCTTTGCGGTCAGCTACCCGATGAAATCCACGGTGTTCCGCCACCGCGTGACGCTCAAGGTGCTGATCGACGAGGATGACGCCAACGTGCCCAGCCTGCACGACCTCTACGCTTCGGCCAACTGGGCCGAGCGCGAGTGCTGGGACCAGGTCGGCATCGTCTTCACCGGCCATCCCAACCTCAAGCGCCTGCTCAACCACCACGAGTTCGTCGGCCACCCGCTGCGCAAGGACTACCCCTGCCAGAAGCGGCAGAAGCTGTCGGTCAACGATCCGATGGTCGATCAGCTGGAGGCCAAGCTGGTCAGCCTGGGCTACACCATCGTCGAGAAGGCCACGGCCAGTGCGGGTTCGCCCCTGACCGTGAAGGAGGCCGCCAAGTGAGGGTCACGAAACCGGACGGCGAGACCGTCGACCTGATGCTGGTCAACATCGGCCCCAGCCACCCCGCCACGCACGGCACGCTGCGCATCTTCGCCGCGCTCGATGGCGAGACCATCGCCGCCGGCGTCGGCGAGATGGGCTATCTGCACCGCGGCTTCGAGAAGATGGTCGAGCAGGGCACCTACCAGATGGTGCTGCCCTTCACCGACCGTCTGAACTACTGCAGCGCGATGATGAACAACATCGCCTTCTGCAAGGCCGCCGAGCGCATGTTCGGCGTCACCGTGCCCGAGCGCTGCGTCACCCTGCGCATCGTGCTGCTTGAACTGTCGCGCATGATCGACCACCTGGTGTGCAACGGCGCCAACCTGGTCGATCTCGGCGCGCTGACCAACTTCTGGTACTTCTTCAATCCGCGCGGGGAGCGCCTGTGCGGCGCCCGCCTGACCAACACCGTGACGCGCATCGGCGGCATGTACCGCGACACCTACCCCGGCTTCGAGCAGGACGTCCTCGCCGCGGTGCAGGTGATCGAGGACGCGACCACCGAGGTGCTGGGGCTCATCGAGCGCAACCGCATCTTCATCGACCGCACGCGCAACGTCGGCACGATGGACGCGGCCGGTGCGATCAGCGCCGGCTGGACCGGCCCGTGCCTGCGCGCCAGCGGCGTCGATCGCGACCTGCGCAAGGACGAGCCCTACTACGGCTACGAGACCTACGAGTTCGACACCGTCATCGGCACCACCGGCGATACCTTCGACCGCATCATGGTGCGCATGTACGAGATCCGCCAGTCGGCGCGGATCGTGCGCCAGGCCATCGCGCGCCTGAAGCCGGGACCGATCAACTCACCCGACGCGCGCCTGTCGCTGCCCAGCCGCAACCAGGTCTACCACGACATGGAGGCGCTGATCAACAGCTTCAAGCTGGTCTATGAAGGCGTACGTCCGCCGCCCGGCGAGATGTACGATGCGATCGAGGCCGCCAACGGCGAACTCGGCTTCCTCATCGTCAGCGACGGCGGCACCAACCCCTACCGCATCAAGGTGCGTCCGCCCTGCTTCACGCAGTGGTCGGCCTATCCCGACATGC
>JAIFND010000160.1 GCA_020047915.1 bacterium
ATCCTGGCCTCGATCGAGCGGTTCTGCCTGAAGACATTGAACGCCCACCGGCCAGAGATTCTTCAAGACATTTCAGGTTCGGGACACTAGGTCCTATCGTCAACTCATCTGTTCACCCGATCCCCACGGTTTGATGCGATATGGCTGGGCTCGTGACTTCGCCGACTTTTGCAATTTGATCAATGCTCGAGCCGGAAATCGTGCATCGCCGCCGCTGCCTCATCCCGGCGACCTCCTGGTTCGAGTGGCTGACCAACCCGGCGGCGCCGAAGTGCAAGAAGACCAAGCACAGGCTGATGCCGGTGATCCACGGTCCGTGGACTCTGGCTGGCCTCTGGGAAAAGTTTACCCTGGACGGGACTGGGGCAGTCGTTGTGGTCACCGTGGCGGCCGATCCCACGGTGGCGGTCGTCCACGACCGCATGCCGGCGATCGTGGGCCTGGATGCGGCTCTGGCGTGGCTGGCGGGGACGGTGGAGGAAGCGATGGGGGTGGTTCAGCCGGTGTCCGTCGTGCTACTCGCTTGATCACCAACGCACGCCCAGCGCCTCCAGGTGTCGGACATACGCCGCCGGGTCCATGACCTCGACGCCGTGGCGGATGGCCTTGGGGTAATCGGCGATGTTCCCGGTCACCAGCACGCCGCCGGTGCGATGGGCGAGAGCCAGGAAGACCAAGTCGTCGGGATCGGGGCCGGCGGAGGGCCACTCCGGCAGGTCCTGATCGACGAGATGGGCTCCTGCGATCAAAGCGTTCAGCCACAGCGGCGGGAACTTCCATTTCTTGAAGCGTGCTCGGTTCACCACCTCGACATACTCGGCGGCGATGGCCGGGCAGATGGCCGGGACGATCGCCCCAGCCAAGGCCGCATCGACGATCCGAGCCGGATGACCAGCCGGCTGGATGCCGGCGGAGACGACGATGTTGGTGTCGAGGACGACCAGGACGCTCATGTGTGAGCCGGGCGCCGAGCCTTGCCGCGAGCGCGTCGCTCCCGACGGACGACAGCGATCTCGGACTCGATCTCAGCGTCGGTCGTCCGGTCGAGCCCGGCCGCGACGGCGCGGGTCTGCCACGAGCGCAGGTCGGCCCTCGCCATGGCGCGGCTTAGCTCGATCTCCTGCTCAGCGAGTCGGGAGGGGTCGGCCGGCACCACAAAGAACAGGGCGCCCGGCCGGCCGGTGACCAACGTCGGCCCCGTCGCGCCCCTGGTGATGGCCTTGGTCCCACGCTGCTGGAGATCGCGAATGGGGATGGTGAGCATGCTGGCGATTGTAGACAAGTTGATGACAAAACAAGGACAGCAGGCAGGTTCCTTGAACGTTGCCGACCCTGATGCCTACGCTGCGATTTGGCAGACGCCGTCTGCCAAATCGCCCGCTCCAAGTAAAAGAAAAACCGCCCATGGCACAATGGCGCACCCAGCGGGCACTGGCGGGAACCAGCCTCGTAACCCCTTGTCAAATCGTGTGCCCGCTAGTGCTTTCCGATGCTTGTGTCATCTCACAAGTCCCTTATTCTCCAGCCTGTTACAGCCGGGGAAGTGGCCTACGGATCTGAGGGTTGTAGGTTCGACTCCTACCCGGCGCGCCAAAGAACCCACGGTGAAAGCCGTGGGTTTGTTGTTGATTGACCCACCTCGGGCAGAGGAGCATCAGCATGATCGCGCTCGCCCTCTACCAGCCGCAGGTGCCCGGCAACATCGGAGCGGTCGGTCGCACCTGCATCGGACTCGGAGCCGAGTTGCACCTGATCGGGCCGATCGCGGTCGATCTCTCGGCCCGCGCCGTGCGCCGCGCTGGGGTGGACTACTGGCCGATGCTGCGCCTGGCGCTGCATCCGACGCCCGAGGCCTTCCTCGCCTGGCTGGGTGCGCGCGAACCGTGGCTGGTGTCGGGGCGCGGCAGCGTGCGCTACGACCGTGCGGCCTATGGCCGTGACGACGTGATCATCCTCGGCAACGAGGTGCGCGGCATCCCGGCGGAGTGGAACGAGCGCTGGCCCGAGCGCGGCGTGCACATCCCGATGCGCGGCCCGGTGCGATCGTTCAACCTGTCGTGCGCCGCCGCCGTGGTCGCCGCCGAGGCGCATCGCGCCTGCGGCCTGATGGAGGGCTGGGGATGAAGCGGCTGCGCGGCAAGACCAGGGACGCCGACCTGGTGTGCATCCTCGACGCCTTCGCCGCGACGATCACCCCGCGCTGCGAGCTGGTGCACGCCACCGCCTTCGAGCTGCTGGTCGCGGTGGTGCTGTCGGCGCAGTGCACCGACGCCAATGTGAACAAGGCGACCGCCAAACTGTTCGCCGTGGTGCGCACGCCGCAGGCAATCCGCGATCTCGGGGTCGCCGGCCTGGTGCCCTTGATCCGCACCATCGGACTGTTCAACGCGAAGGCGAAGAACCTGGTCGAGCTGTCGCGCCTGCTGCTGGAGCGCCACGGCGGCGTGGTGCCGGCCGAGCGCGACGCGCTCACCGCGCTGCCCGGGGTCGGGCGCAAGACCGCGAATGTCGTGCTGAACGTGTGGTTCGGCCAGGAGACCTTCGCGGTGGACACGCATGCCCAGCGCCTGAGCAACCGCCTCGGCATCGCCCGCACCCGTACGCCCGAGCAGACCGAGCAGGTGCTGGAGGCGCGTGTGCCGGCGCCGCATCGCCGCCACGCCCACGCCTACCTCGTCCTGCATGGTCGCTACACCTGCACAGCGCGGGCGCCGAAGTGCGCGACCTGCGCCGTCGCCGCGTGGTGCCCGCGTATCGGTGTTGCGGGCTGACGCTTCCGGTCGTCTGCCCGGCCGCTATCCAGTGGCATGCGCCTCCTGCCTCTGGTCCTCGTCCTGCTGTTCGCGTCATGCGGCTCGCCGCGCCCGCTCGCCGAGGCCTGGCCTGACGGCACGCCGAAACGCTCGGGTACGCTCAAGGGACCCAAGCAGATCGGCGCGTGGACCTACCACCATCCCGGTGGCGCCACGGCGGCGGTCGGCAGCTTCGCTGGCAGCATGCAGGAGGGCCCGTGGACCCTGTGGCACGCCAACGGCCAGAAGTCGGCCGAGGGCGCCTACGCGGCCGGCCTGCGCGTCGGCGGCTGGACCTTCTATCGTCCCGATGGCAGCCGTCTGACCGCCGGCACCTATCGCGCCGATCGCCAGGAGGGGGCGTGGACGACCTATCACGCTGACGGCACCACGGCCGCTGCCATCGCCTGGTTCCAGCGCGGATTGTGGCATGGTCCCTACGCCACCTTTGACGCCGCCGGGGTTCGCATCGAAGCCGGCGTCATGGTCGCGGGTGCGCGCTCCGTGTGGCTGGCTGCGGGCGAGCAGGCGCCGGCCGGTAGCGCCGAGGCGGGGACGCCAGGAGCCGTCGCGGTGCGTGGTACCGATGGCGCGACGCGACTCGGCCTCGACGCCGCCTGGCTGACCCTCGACCCGGCCGGCCGTCTCGCCCAGCTCGGCCCGGCCCCGGCCGCCGAGCCGCCACCGGCCGCGACCCTGAACAGCATGAGCACCGTGGTCGCCGCCAGCGAACTGCCGCCAGCCCTGACGGCGCCGGTCAATGATCCGACCCTGCCGCCGTCCGCTGTCGAGCTGTCGCCGGTGGTGGCGCTGCCCGGCTTCTGGACCACCGACCAGGAGGCGGGGGCGAAGCGCATGCTCGGCCTGTTCTCCGGCTCGATCACCCGGGCTGCGGCCGGCTACGAGGACGAACCGGGCCTCGACACCAGCCGGCAACGCCCGGAATGGCACGGCCGGCCGCTGCCGCAGACGCGCTTCCTCGGCAGCGATGGCGCGGTGCTCGACCTGGCGGCGTGGAAGGGGCGCAAGGTCGTCGTCGTGGTGATGCGCGGCTTCAGCGGTCAGGTGTGCATCTACTGCGCCACCCAGACCGCGGCGCTGGCCGATGCCGCCGAGGCGCTGCGCGCCGAGGGCGTCGAGACGCTGGTCGTCTATCCCGGACCACCGGCAGCAGTGCCGGTGTTCCTGCAGGCGGTGGCGTCGCTGCGCGGCAGCCCGCCGCCGCTGCCGGTCGCACTCGATGCCGGGCTGACCCTGGTGCGTGGTCTCGAGATCGCCGGCAACCTCTCACTGCCCGCGACCTTCATCCTCGACGGCAGCGGCACGGTGCGCTGGACCTATGTCGGCAAGGGTCTTGCCGACCGGCCCTCGGTCGTCGATGTGCGCCGTGCGCTGCGGACGGTGCAATGAGCCGAAACAACGCATGTGGTTCGATGTTCGATGTTCGGCGTTCGCCGTTCCGCAAGGATATGTGCGAAAAACACGGTTTAGGGATACTGTGATGTCAGGCCTACTCCGTATCTCGCTTGCGATCAACGCCGAACGTCGAACGTCGAACGCCGAACTGGGGCATTTACGATGAGTTCGACCGATGCGACAGTGATCGGCGGCGCCCATTTGCCGTCGGCCGACGCGCCGGCGATCGAGGGCGTCGAGATCGGCCGCGAACTGGGTCGCGGTGGCATGGGCGCGGTGTGGCTGGGCCGCCAGACCTACCTCGACCGGGCTGTGGCGGTGAAGGCCCTCACCTTGGCTGGCGACGCGGTGTTCGCCGAACGCTTCCGCCGCGAGGCGCGTATCCTCGCCGGTCTTGCCCATCCGCACATCGTCGCCTGCCATCAGGCTGGCATCGCGCCGGACGGACGGCCCTTCCTGGTCATGGAGTTCGTCGATGGGCCGGATCTCAAGAAGCATGTCGCCGAGCATGGCCCGTTGCCGGCCGCCGAGGCGGCGCGTCTGGTCGCAGAGATCGCCGAGGGTCTGCGCCATGCCCACGCCCAAGGCATCATCCACCGCGATGTGAAACCGGAGAATGTGCTGCTGACGCGCAAGTCCGATGGCTCGCTCAGCGCGAAGCTCGCCGACCTCGGTCTCGCCCGGCCCGCCCAGCCGGCCAAGGGCAGCGGTCAGGACCTCACCGCCGCCGGCCAGATCCTGGGCACCCCGACGACGATGGCGCCCGAGCAGTTCGATGATCCGGACGCGGTCGATCAGCGCGCCGACATCTACGGCCTCGGCTGCGTGCTGCACTTTGCGCTCACCGCCGAGCCGGCCTTCACCGGCCGCAGCTTCGCCGAACTGGTCGCCAGCAAGGTCGGCGGGATCGCCCCCGACCCATCG
This sequence comes from bacterium, assembly GCA_020047915.1. GTDB lineage: Bacteria > Planctomycetota > UBA11346 > UBA11346 > UBA11346 > UBA11346. Next base: position 5,133 of record JAIFND010000160.1, read on the forward strand.
CGTCGCCGCAGCGGACTGCCGCGCGAACTGGCCCAGCTCTGCGTGCGCATGCTGGCGCCAAGGCGCGAGGATCGCCCGGACTACGACACGGTCATCGCCACGCTGCGCGCAACCCCGACGCAGGTATCGCGTCCGCGTTGGCCATGGGCGGTCGGCGTCGCCGCGCTCGTCGCCGTGGGGTTGGGCGTGGCCTTTGCCGGTGGCGATGCACCGCCCACGCCTGCTGCTGCACCTGTCGCGCCGGTTGTCGTCGCGCCACCGTTCGTGCCAACGCCGCCAGTGGTGGTGGCCGCACCGGCTCGGCTGACCGCTCCGCTCGACCTGTTCGGGGCTGAATTCGACAAGCGTCTGCATGGCTGGAATGTGGCCGATCCCCTGGCCTGGGGCGTGGATGATGAAATGGCATCCTTCCCCGTCACCGGGTTGGCGGGCGAGATCGTGCGTTCACTGCCCGCCCTGCCGGGGCGCATCAGCGCCCGAATCACCGTGCCGGTGACGGCGAAGCAGGCGTTTTTCGGCGTGCGTGACGCCGATGGCCGCACCACCGGTCTGAAGCTGTGGCCGCTCAACGGTCTTACGGCGGTGCTGACCTCCAGTGACCTCAGCGGGTCGGAAGTCGCCAACGCGGGTTCGGCGATCGGCGACGGATCCCCGGTCGGCATCACGCTCATTCTCGCTCGGGGCCGGCTGAGTGCGACCCTGACGGGTGCGGCCATCGCCGCGCCCCTGTTCATTGATTTGCCTTCCCCGGCGGTCGCTGTGGTCCTCGCGGCAGAGGTCCCCGCCGTCGAGGGACGCAAGAGCGTTAGATTCGAGGCCCTGCGCGCCGAACCGTGAGGCTCGACAGCGTGGCCCGTGGCACCATCCTGCGCCGCACGGAAGCGTGGCAGAGTGGTCTAATGCACCGGTTTTGAAAACCGGCGTGCCCTAACGGGTACCGTGAGTTCGAATCTCACCGCTTCCGCCATGTCGTGTGAGCATCCGAACCCCTGGAATCTTCCAGGGGTTCGGTGCTTTGTGGCGGTGGGCTGTCTGCCGGGACGGTACCAGC
>JAIFND010000034.1 GCA_020047915.1 bacterium
CTGCGGGCTCAAAGCTTGAAGCTCAAAGCTCCAAGCTGGGCGAGCGTGCGTCGTGTTCCATCGCGTCAGTTATTGTTGCGCGAGCCCTAAGCCCAGCCGCTATTTCGGCACCACGACCAGGCAACCCGCCACCGTCTCGGGGCCTCCGCCGACCAGCGAGGGGCGGTCGTTGGCTGTGCGGAACCACACCGGCTGGCGCAGTTCGGCGGCGTAGAGGCTGGCCAGGCGGCGCTCGGGCAGGCGCACGTCGCTCAATCGGCCGAGGATGGCATCGACCAGGTCGGAGCGCATGCGCAGGGCGGGCTGGGCTGGACGGCGGCCCTGTTCGACCCATCCGGAAGGTTCGCCGAGCTTAGCTGCGGCCCGGATGCGATCCGCTTCCCACCAGCAGATCACATGCCGAGGTTCGATCGGCTGCCCTTCGCGGTCGCAGACCTGCCACCAGGCCTCGCCGCCAGGCAGGTCGCGCACCCCTTCGCCGAGCAGGTTCTGGCGCCCCTGGGCATCGACCTCGTAGGTGCGCGTGCGCCACAGGCCGCCTTCCCATCGGGCGATCGGCCAGGAGCCGGCGAAGGTGACGCTGACCGTCGGTTCCAGGCCAGCAGCCTCGCCGGCGACGTACAGCATCCCGGCCCCGGGCATGACCAGCCGTTGTTCTGGTACCGTCGTGGTCTGCAGATCGACCGGCTGCCGGACCAGCGCCGAGGGCGCCAGTTCGACCGATCCGGACCAGCGCAGGGCCGGACCGGGCTGATGCGCTTCGACCTCGATCTGGTGCTTGCCGGGTGGTACGCTTAGGCCTTCGGCCACGGCTGGCTGCCAGGCGCCACCGTCGAAGCGGACGCGCAGCTTTGGGTGGGCCCCCTGGATGACGAGCAGTGCATTGGCCGGGGCGACGACGGCCTGCGGCACTGGCCGCAGCAGCCACCAGGCGCCGCCCGCACCGCCCAGCACGGCGATGGCCCCGACCAGGGCGAGGGCCGCCAGGCCGACGCGCTGGCGCGCCTTGAGCGCCGTGCCGCCGGCCAGCGCCTCGGCGATCTGCATCGCGGTCGGCCGGCGCTTGGGTTCCTTCTCCAGGCACAGATCGACCAGGTTCGACAGGCTGGCCGGGGTTCCCGGAACGACCTCGCGCAGCGGCTTGGGGCGATCCTCGAGATGCGCGCGCATGACGTTGTAGGCCGTGGCGCCATCGAAGGGCGGCTTGCCCGCGACCATGTGGTAGAGGGTGGCGCCGAAGCTGTAGATGTCGGCCGCCGGGGTGATGTCCTGCGGATTGCGGATCGCCTCGGGGGCGCAGTAGAGCGGCGTGCCGACCACCATGCCGGTGCCGGTCAGGCGCAGGGCGTCGGGATCGGCGATCTCCTTGGCCAGTCCGAGGTCGGCGACCTTGGGCGAGCGGTCGGCGGCGACCATGACGTTGTCTGGTTTGACGTCGCGATGCACCACGCCGGCGGTGTGGATGGCCTGCAGACCCAGGGCGATGCCGGCGCCGAGGCGGGCCACCGTCTCGGGCGGCAGGCCGGTCGGCTTGCCGGCCTTGCGCGACACCTCGTCAAGCAAGCTGCCCAGGCTGTGGCCGATCACCAGTTCCATGACCAGGAAGGGGGTGCCGTTGGCGACCCCGGCCTCGAACACCTGCACGACGTTGGGGTGGGCGATCTTGGCCGCCGCCTGGCCTTCGCGCAGGAAACGCTGCCGGGCATGCTCGGCATTGCCGCGCGCCTGCAGCAGCACCTTGACCGCGACGTCCTTGTTCAGCACCTCGTGGCGGCCGCGATAGACCACGCCCATCGCCCCGGCGCCAAGGCGGGATTGGATGCGGATCGAGCCGACGAGGGTGCCAAGAAGGGGGTCGGGGGCCGGCATGCTCGCCCCAGTATCGGCAGCGGAATGGCTCGGCCAAGCCTGGACTGCAGTCCGCTACCCAGCGAGGGCGTGCATGCGGTCGCAATAGCGGCGGACCAGGTCCCACGAGGCGTCGGGGGCGATGCGGTGGTCGGGACAGGGGATGTAGCCGCCGAGGGCGATGAGCGGGCGCAGCCGTTCGATTTCGCGATCGATGGCCGCCGCATCGTGGGCGAAGACCACCTTGTCCATGCCGCCGACCCCGCGGATCCGCTGGCCATACGTCTGCCGCCAGGGGGCGAGGCTGGCGCGCCAGGTGCCGACCTCGATCGGAAACATGGTGTTGACCCCGTTTTCGAGCCAGGCCGGCACGAGGGCATCGATCTTGCCGTCGCAATCGACCGAGACGATGTCGATGCCATGCCGGGCGAGCAGGGCGGTGATCCGGCTGTAGTGGGGGGCGACGACCCGGTTGAAGAATTTTGGCGCCACCAGCGGGCCGCTCTTGTAGCAGATGTCCTCCCAGAAATGCCCGAAGTCGAAGCGGGCGCCGCCGGCGAGGGCGTGCTCGACACAGCGGTAGGCGAGGTCGGCGTTGACCGCGACGATCTCGGCCAGCAGGTCCGGGTCGTCGGCCACCAGGTAGCTCAGCCCCTCTACGCCGATGATATTGCGGATGTTGCCGATGAGGCTGCCGCAGTGGATGCCGATCAGATCGTCGCGGGTTCCGCTGGCGAGGAAGGCCTCGCCGGCCCCAGCGAAGACCGGCCAGTGGCCTGCGCTGACCCGCACGCGCGCGGCGTTGACCCGGTCGGCGTGCCAGGCGTAGCGGGCGCGGTAGTGCTGTTCCCACGAGGCCCGGTCTTTCAACAGGTGTGCGATCTCGGCCGGGATCGATCCGGCGTCGGGCGACTCGAGCACGACCACGCCATCGCCATTGCGCACATGGCGTGAGCCGTCGGGCAGGTCGCGCATCACCTCGCGGGTGAAGCCGGGCCGCAGGCCGGTGTCCATATGGAAGCAGCTATACCAGTTGCCGTCGAAGCCCAGGCGGCGGCCGATCTCGACGTCGGCATCGTTGCCGTCACCCCACGAACGCGCCAGATCGTGGGAGATGTGACCTTCATCGGCCCACTTCGCCAGGGTTTCGCTCCAGAACCCGAAGTGGACGATGGGCAGCCGGTCAGTGGATTGGAAGCGCAGGATGGCCAGGGCCCGTTCACGGGGGGTCATGGCGGTGGTGGTCGTGCTCATGCTGGAATCATACGCCGCATGGGTGCTGGGCATGGATGCGGCTGCGCTCCGCCTGGATGGGAGTACGACCAGGGGCATGCGAACGGTTAGCGCCGCAGATCTCGAGCCGACCGTGCGCATCGCCAATTGGATCGAGGTGCCACGAGGCATGCGCTGGGGACCGCGCTGGGAGCATGATCCCGAGCTGTGCCTGGTGGTAGCCGGCCGTTTCCGCTATCGGGTGGTCGGCGAGGACTGGATTGAAGTTCCTGAACGCAGCGTGTTGTTCATCCCACCTGGGGAACGCCATGAATTGCAACCCGACCATGCCGCCGGCCGCTGTGCCCTGTCCTGCTGGCATGGCGAACTGGTTGCCGAAGGGAGCTGGGGCGATGGCGATTACCAACCCGCGGTGAGTCCGCACCGGGTCACCGCCAGCGATGCCAGTCCGTTCCTCCTCGCCGCCTTCCATCGCCTGGCCGAACTCTGGCAGGGTTATCGCCCAGACCGCGCCATCGCGGTGCGCGACCTGGTCCGCCTGATCTGGTTGGACCTGTTCGCGGCGTGGAGTCCGACCGTGACGGCGGCGCCGCCACGCCAGGTCGCCGAGATGCTCGCCTGGCTGCGCGAACACCTCGATCGTCCCATCGGTCGCAACCAGATCGCGCAGCATTTCGGGGTCACGCCGCAGCACGTCAATTCCCTGTTCCGGCATGGCTTCGGCATGACCCCTGGTGAGGTCGTGCGGCGCGAGCGGATCCTGCGCGCCTGGCACGATCTGCACGCCAAGGGCGGCACGGTCGCCGAAGTCGCGGCGCGCTGGGGATTCGCCGACCCGTTCCACTTCTCCCGCGTGTTCCGCCGGGTGATGGGCTTCCCTCCCAGCCAGGCGCGCACTACCCGAGAACCGGGAACGCAGCGTCGCTGATCCGCCCGCCTGGGGGTGCGGTGATGAAACGGCTCATGACATGCGGCCCACGCGGCTGATGGATCGTGCGACTGGTCATGACGTGGAGGGCGATGGCGCGTCGTGGGCGGGTCGAGCGGTTCTCGTGCGAGCCGTGCCAGGTCAGGGCGTGATGGAAGTGGACACCACCCAGGGCGACCGGTCTCGGAACCACATGCACCGGCCGATCCTGGAATTCCTCGCCCAGCGAACGCCAGAAGTCGCGGGAGCGCTCTCCGCAGGCATGGAGATGGTCGATGGTGTCGCCCCAGGCCTGGCTGCCCGGCACCATGCTCATGCAGCCGTTGTCGAGCGACACCTCGTCGAGGGCGATCCACGCGGTCAGCAGGCTGTCCTGCGGAGCCAGCACCGGCCAGTAGGGGGCATCCTGATGCCACCAGTTGACCCCGCCGTGCCCGGGCGGCTTGTACTGGATCTGGTCGTGCCAGAGGCGCAGCTCGCCTGCATCCGGGCCAGCCAGTTGGCGCAGCATGGCGACCAGTCGGGGGTGTTGCAGCAGGCGGGCGAAGGCCGGGCTGGCCTGCCAGATGTTGACCACCTGCCAGACCTCGCAGGCCGGATCGGACGAGAGGTTGGCGATGTGCACCGGCTTGGCCTTGGTGGTCGCCTCGCGTTCGCCGATCACCCGGTCGAGTTCGCAACGCAGCTCCTCGACTTCGCCGGTGGTCAGCAACGGGCCGCCGGCGACATAGCCATCCCGGGCGTAGGCGGCCAACTGGCGATCAGATAGGGGGGCGGGAGAGGTGCGGATGGCAGAGATCATGGCGTGAGTCTAGGAATCTGAGGTTGGCCAGCCCATGGCCACGCATCGGCCGGGGCTGGACCGGAGTAAGATGCGGCCGGCTAATACACATTGCCCGGACCGGACCCCCCGACATGCTCCGCACCCGCTTCGCCATGCCCCATCCCCAGCATCTGATCCGCAATTTTTGCGTTTTCCTCCGAGGGGGCTTACGCGCCTCCAAGCGGGATGGCTGACGCCATTATCCCCCGCATTCCGGCGCCCCGCCCCCTCTGACTCCCCCCATGCCGCACCCCCAGCACCTGATTCGCAATTTCTGCATCATTGCGCATATCGACCACGGCAAGTCCACCCTGGCCGAGCGCCTGCTCGAACGCACCGGGGCGATGGGCCAGAAGGACGACAAGGAACTCGAAGTCCTTGATAGCATGGACCTTGAGCGCGAGCGCGGCATCACCATCAAGGCGAAGTCGGTGTGCCTGGCCTACAAGCATGACGACGGCCAGACCTATCAGTTGAACCTGATCGACACGCCCGGACATGTCGATTTCAGCTATGAAGTGACGCGCAGCCTGCAGGCCTGCGAAGGCTGCCTGCTGGTGGTCGATGCGACTCAGGGCGTGCAGGCCCAGACCGTCGCCAACTACCTGCTCGCCGACCAGTTGAAGCTCGCCGTCGTGCCGACGATCAACAAGATCGACCTGCCCAGCGCCCGCCCCGACGAGGTGAAGGCCGAGATCGAGGAGTCCCTCGCCATCCCCGCCGACCACGCGATCCTCGCCAGCGCCAAGGCCGGCATCGGCATCGACGACATCCTCAGGGCGGTGGTGCGCGACATCCCGGCCCCCAAGGGCGACCGCGCCGCGCCCACCCAGGGCATCATCTTCGACGCGATCTACGACGACTACCGCGGCATCATCCTGTACGTGCGCCTGGTCAACGGCGCGATCCGCAAGGGCGACAAGATCCACCTGATCCGCAGCGACCGCACCTACGACGTCAGCGACATCGGCAGGTTGCGCCCGAAGATGGAATCCAGCGCTGACGGCCTGACTGCCGGTGAAGTGGGCTACATCTGCGCCGCGATCAAGACCCTGCACGACGTGAAGGTCGGCGACACGGTCACCCTCGAGGCCAACCAGGGCCAGCCGCTGCCTGGCTTCCGTGAGATGAAGCCGATGGTCTATTGCGGCCTCTACCCGTCCGGCGAGACGACCTACGACCAGTTGCGCGAAGCGGTCGAGAAGTTCAGCCTCAACGATGCGTCGTTCGTGTGGCAGCCGGAAAGCGGCGGGGCGCTTGGCCACGGCTTCCGCTGCGGCTTCCTCGGCATGCTGCACATGGAGATCTGCCAGGAGCGCCTCGAGCGCGAGCACGATCTCGACATGGTGCGGGTCAACCTGCGCGGGATCATGACCGCGGATGGCCAGCCCAAGAGCATCGACATCACCACGCCCGGCGAACTGCCCAAGGATGGCTACGAGTCGATCGAGGAACCGGTCGTCGATATCCATTTCTTCGTACCTGCCGAACGCATCGGCACGGTGATGCAGCTGGTCCAGGACCGCCGTGGCCAGTTCCTCAAGCAGGATTACATCGGCCAGCACCGCTGCCGGCTGACCTACCGCATGCCGCTGGCCGAGGTGATCTTCGATCTCTTCGACAAGCTGAAGACGGTGACCCAGGGCTACGGCACGATGGACTACGAGTTCAGCGGTTATCAGGTCGCCGACCTGGTGCGCGTGGACATCCTGGTGCACAACAATCCGTGCGACGCGCTGGCCTTCATCTGCCACCGCACCGTCGCCGAACGGCGCGGCCGCGCGATCATCAAGAGCCTCAAGGAGGAGATCCCCAAGCATCTCTTCGAGGTCGCCCTGCAGGCCGCGATCGGCACCCGCGTCGTCGCGCGCGAGACGATCAAGAGCTACGGCAAGAACGTGACAGCCAAGTGCTACGGCGGCGACATCTCGCGTAAGCGCAAGCTGCTCGAGAAGCAGAAGGAAGGCAAGAAGCGCATGAAGATGATCGGCAGCGTCGAAGTGCCGCAGGAGGCCTTCATGGCGGTGCTCAAGTCGCGCGCTGAAGAGGCCTGAGCGAGACGATCCGGCCGTGATCCGGCGACGGATGTGACGTCGGAATTCACCCTAAACGCAGCATTTCACACAGAGAACCAGAGCCACCAGAGGTCAAGACAAGGATTTGCGCGATTTCTCGGGTTCACCCGGACGATGCATGTCGATGTACCATGCAAAGCATTTACCCTCTGGTCACTCTGGTGCTCTGTGTGACCCCTATCGCCGGGTTTAGGTTCACCCCGCGTTCAAACCGGCTGCCGCAGTCCGGAAGGCGATGGCGGCATCGGGCAGCTGCAGGGTCGTGGTCTTGGCCTCGGCGCCATCGCCGCGCCTGCATGCCTTGTCGATGGTCGTAAAGAGTTCAGCCAAGGCGATGGCCCCGACTGCCAGACAGGCACCTTTGTTTTTGTGAGCCAGGCCGGCACAGGCCGGCAGGTCCCCGTTGATCAGGGCCTGCTGGACGGCCGTGATCCGCGTATCGATATCCCCGGCGAGCATCGCCACGACCTCACGATGGATATCGGCGCTGTCTGCGCACCCGGCGAGGCCGCGGGCGACATCGAGGGCGGGTGCGGATGCCATTCCGTCAGTGCTCGCCGCCGACCGGGGCGAGGAACTCCACCAGACCGGTTTCGATATCGTAGATCGCCGGCACGACGGCGAGGGTGCCCTTGGCGACGGCGGCGCGCAGCGCCTCGCTTTCCGCCAGCATGGCGGACGCCTGGTCGGTGGCGTTGCGTCGGACTCCGGCTGCGACCGGATCCTTGCCGGCCTTGGCCTGCTCGGCGGCGTAGGCCTGCAGACCAGGCATGTTCTTCTGGATGGCGACGAGGTTGCCGGGCAGCGTCTCGGTGGTGCCGGTGACCGCCTTGACCGCGCCGCAGGAGCTGTGGCCGAGGATGACGATGAGACGGATGCCGAGATGCTCGACGCCGTATTCCATGCTGCCGTCGCCGACCGGTTCTGCGACGTTGCCGGCGTTGCGAACGACGAAGATATCACCGATCGACTGGTCGAAGATCAGTTCGGGCGGTAGGCGGCTGTCGGCGCAGGTCAGTACCGCAGCGAAGGGGTGCTGGCCCTTCGCGGTCAGGGTGCGTTCGTCATCGTCGTCGGTCGTATCGGCCGAGCGGCTGCGGCGGCCCGAGGCGAAACGCGCATTGCCCGCCGACAGACGGGCGATGGCTTCCAGGGGCGA
>JAIFND010000210.1 GCA_020047915.1 bacterium
CGGCAGGCATATTCCCACTGCGCCTCGCTGGGAAAGGTCGCCTGCACTCCCGGCACCAGGGTCTGCAGCCGCGCGAAGAAGAGCCGGCCATCTTCCCATGACACCTGCTCGACCGGCAGGTTCGCATCGCCGATGAAGCGGCTGGGATTGCGCCCCATCACCGCAACCCAGAGTGCCTGGGTGCACGGCGTGTCGGCCAGCCAGAATCCCGTGGAGATCACCACCCGATGCGCCGGCATGGCGTCGCTGAACCACTCCGCTGGCGGACGCAATTGGCGCATCGACTCGCCGGCCGCCTCGTAGGCCCACCTGGCCTCGGCCTGGTCGCTGCCCATGACGAATTCCCCAGGCGGGATCCAGCGCAGACGCTGCACCACATCACCGATGTGCAGGAGCGCGTAGACCCCGAAGCGATCGCGGCCGGCATCGGGCTGCCAAAGCCACAGCGGCGCGGAAGGCTTCGCTGCGACTGGCGGTTCCCCACCGTCGATGACCTGGGTCCTCGAAAGCTCGACCTCGCCTGGCCCAGAGATGCCGGCAATCCGCAGGTCACGCCCGGGCACGAACCAGAACTGCTCGGTCAGTGATGATGCGGACCACGGCACCTGCGCCCCCTTCGTCTCCGTCTGCACCGCCTTCTTCACGGCCTGGCACCCGCAACTGACTGATGAAGGCCTGCGAGAACGGGCTGTTCCGACCTCCGCCATCCCAGGCCGGCCGGCCAGGGGCGGTGGCGAACAGCATGATGCTGCCAGGGGGAGCATCGAGGGGTGCCAACCCCGCTGTCCCTGAGGCGAAGGGATTGTCGCGACACGCATCCAGGACGACCATCGACAGCGCGACCCGGGCGCGCGCCAGGACCGTGAGGACGGCATTGACGCCGATCGCACGCTGGCCGAGGTCGGGCTCGCGGGTGATCTTCTCACCAGGCAGTCGCGGTACCGGTATCAGCCAATTGGTCCCGCCCGACTGCACGCCATGCCCCGCGTAGTAGAACACGGCGACCTTCGCCGTGCCGAGCCGCGCACCGAACGCGCTGATCGCTTCAGACATCTGCGACTGGTCGGCATCGGTGACCACGGTGACGCGAAACCCGATCGCGGCGAAGGCCTCCCCGACATCGACGGCATCGCGCACCGGATTCCTGAGCGGGGCATCCGGATAGGCGCTGTTGCCGATGATCAGAACCTGCTGATCACTCTGCCCAGGCCGCAGCGGCATGAAGCCGCGTTCGAGGCAGACGAGATCCGATCCAGCGCTGAACAGCAGCAGGAGACCAACCAGCGCCCACACGCTGCTGGTTGCGGTCACCGTGTCCGGATGTGGTGGTACGGGCATGGGCGAGCATGGCCGGTTGGCCTGCACGCGATTCTCAGCACCGCGCGGCAGGATCCTCCGGGGTGTTGCCCCCGCTCTACACGATGCGGGTCTGTCCCTGCTGATGCAGGATCATGATCTTCTGCCAGATCTTGCGCGAGAGGCCGTCGGTCAGGTCTTCGAGGTCGGTCACCGCCTCGGTCGCCTCGGGGTCGTCGAAGTCGGCGACGTAGAACTGCGCCAGCTTGGCGATCAGCGACAGCAGTTCGGAACAGTAGTCGAGATAGCGCGCCAGTTCCTGCGGTCCGAGATCACGGCGCGGGCTGTGCGCGGTGCCGGGCAGCGACACGCCGGCGATACCGCCCGGGTCCTTGGTCAGCTGCAGCATGTCGACGATGTGGGCAAGTTCGCGCAGCCGACGCACCGCAGCGACCACACGCCGACGTTTGATGCGCGTCTGCCAACTGGCCAGGAACACGACCAGGGCGACAAGCAGCGCCAGTTCGCTGGTGATCGCATCGACCCCCTGGGCCATGTCTATCCAGGTCGCCGAACCGCTGCCCTGGACCTGGCCGACCAGGGCGACGATGACGCCGCCAAGGATCAACACGCTGGCGAGGACCAGCAGCCACACCCACACGATCGGTCGGGAGATGGCCGCCGACTGCTCGGCCACATCGCCGCTGACCACTTCGAGATCGCCCGCCAGGGTGTACAGTCCCGATCCGGGGAAGCGTTCGGCGATGCGCTGCCGCAACTGGGAGAGGGTGTCCTGGACGCGATCAAGACGCAAACGGCGGGAGGCGTGCATGCGCAGCCCATCGGAGCGGAGCCGCGGCACGGCTCAACTGGAATCAGGCCGTGGCGCGATGCTCGCCCGAGGCGGTCCGACCCAGGTAGGCGACGGCGGCCTGGGCGTCGATGCCGAGCGGTTCCCCGAGTTGCATGGCGACCGTCGCGAGGATCACGGCGGCCCGGCTACGGTCGCCGGCGAAGCCTGCCTCCACCGCACCCAGCAGGCGTTCGGCATGCGCGAGGACGAAGGCGGAAGGATCGTCGAGCTGTCCAGACAGATCCGGCGCGGTCAGCAACTCGAACCACGGACGCGGCAGGGTGGCGGCGCGTTCACCGGCGGGGAGGTCGGCGAGAACCCCGATCTCGCCAAGGACCGACACGCCGCCGAGATGGCAGACCTCGGCCAGCAGACCGCAGACCAGCCGGCCATAGGCGTCATGCGCGCTCTCGCCAGGCGTCACACCCTGCTCGCCCAGCCAGGCGGCGACCTGACGCGGTGGACGCGACAGGGCCTCGGGACACAGCCCCGAGCAACGGTGGCCGGCACCTGGCATATGGTAGATCGGGCGGCCCTCGTCGAGCCGGCGGCCGAGCGGGAACAGGCGGCAGGCCAGGGGCCGGGCGGCATGCACGGTGCAGCCGGCAGCACCGAGCAGCCGGCAGTCGCCAGCCGCGTCGGCCGCCAGGCAGGTGCCCCCGGCGCGGGTGTGGCGGTCGCGGCAGACGGCGGGACTGAGGTCGAGGGCGCGGGCCAGGATGGCGATCTCCCACGGCGTCACCGGGATGCGCTGGGCGTGGCAGCAGCCACCGCCACGGACGCAATCCAAGGGCAGCAGGTCGGAACGCGCGAGGTCCATGACCGGAAGACGCTCAATCCATGCCAATCCGAAGGGTGGAGGATTTCGCCCCACCGCCCCGGAGCCGTGCCGGAAATATCGTCATCGCAGTGGGTTCGTTGTCCGTACTATCACACACATGCGCCCCCTGCTGCTGCTCATGCTCTGCCTGGTAGCCTGGGCCGGCGACAGCCGGCCCGATCCGCGGCTGGCAGCGGCGGAACTGGATGCGCTCATCGTTGCCGAACTGGCCGCCGCCGGCACGCCGGCCCAGCGCGAGGTGGACGAATGGACCCTGCTGCGTCGGACCTGGCTCGACCTGGCCGGACGTATTCCCACCGTCCCCGAGGTTCGCGCGTGGATGGCCGACACCGCGCCCGATCGCCCTGCACGCCTGGCCGAGCGGTTGATCGGTTCGCCGGCATGGAACCAGGCCCTGTTCTGCTGGCTGGCCGATCTGCTGCGGGTGCAGAGCCGGCTGCAGGACCGCATCCCAGGTCAGGCGTGGATCGACTGGTTGCGGCAGGCGGTGGCGGCCAACCAGCCGTGGGACGCGTTCGTCCGCGCCCAGCTCACCGCCACCGGCCATGCCTTCTCGGCCGCCGAACAAGGCGCCACCGGTTTCACCCTGCGCGATGCCGGCATGCCGCTCGACCATGCGGCGGTCACGGCCCAGACCTTTCTCGGTACGCGCATCGGCTGCGCCCAGTGCCACGACCATCCCTACGACCGCTGGACCCGGCGCGAGTTCACCTCCTTCGCCGCCTTCAGCGCCGATGCCCGTACCGAAATCGGCCCCGGTCGCGACTTCAAGGACCTGAAGGCGATGGTCGAGGCAGCTGAGCCACCGGTGCGCAATGCCGCACGCGTCATCGGCACGCTGATCGGCGCACGCATCGCCCCGGCCAGGAAGGATTGGCTGGCCGCACCCGCCGACTGGCAGTACCCGGATGCCAAACCCGGCGAGCGCATCCCGGCCCAGGCCCTCTTCGCGCCCGTCGCCCCGGTAGCCAACGGCGACCCGCGCCACCGGCTGGCGGCCTGGATGACCAGTCCGGCCAACGAGCGCTTCGCGCTGGCGATCGGCAACCGGGTGTGGAAGCGGGTGTTCGGGCACGGCCTCATCGAACCTGTCGATGACATCCGCTTCGATCCCAATGAACCGTTGCCGGCGCTGCCCGCCCGGCTCGCCCGCCTGGTGGTCGAGCAGGGTTTCGACCTGCAACGCATCCATCTAGCCCTGGTGCTGACGACGCATTGGCGCCGCGCCACCTGGCACGGTGAGGTGCCGGTGGCTGGCGGCGTCGTCCCCGGTCGCCCCGCCCTCCGTCTCAGCGCCACGGCGTGGTGGGACAGCCTGGTGGCGATCTGCGCCGATCAGCCCGATGCCGCCAGTGCGACCGATGCCTCGCCGCTGTTCGCCCTGCACCAGCAGATCCGTGAGCCCGCTGCCGTGCTGGAGGCGGCCAAGCGCCTTGCCGCCCTACGCGGTGGCGGCGGGGCAGCGATGAAGGCGGATCCGGAGATGGCCGCCGCCGCGCAGATCGTGCGTGGCCAGCAGCGCCGTCGCCCGAACGAGGGCCTGGTGCGCGCCGCCAGCCTGCCGCAGCCTGCCCCGGTCGGGCATCCCCTGCGCATCCTCGGCCAGAGCGACCGCGAACTGATCGACAATGCCAGCACGCAGCCGACCGTGACCCAGGCCCTGCTGCTGATGAATGGACTGATCGACAACGAAGTGCTGGCGCGCCAGAGCCGCCTGCGCCGCGACTTGGAGGCGCTGCGCGAGCCCGCGGCCCAGGCCGAGCACCTGTGGCTGGCCCTGCTCAGCCGCCCGCCGCGCGCCGACGAACGCGATCTGGCGGTGGCCGAGATCCAGGCCCGCGGCCGTGATGGCCTGTTCGATCTGGTGTGGGGACTGGGCAACAGTTCCGCCTTCCGGCTGGTGCGTTGAGCCATGGACCTGTCCCGCCGCCAAGTGCTGTTCGCCGCCGCCGCAACCCTCGGGGTCGGACTACTGCCCGACTTCGCGTGGGCCGCCGATCCGCCGACCCCAGCGCAGCCTGCCGCACCGGCGCGGTCGCTCATCCTGCTGACCATGGCGGGAGGGATGAGTCATCTCGACACCCTCGACCCCAAGCCGGGACGGCCGGTGCAGGGGGAGATCGGCACGATCCCCAGCGTGGTCGATGGTGTGATGCTGGCCGCCACCCTGCCGCGCCTGGCGCAACGCCTCGACCGCTGCGCGCTGATCCGCTCGCTGAATTCCAACCAAGGCGCGCATGAGCAGGGCATGTACCTGGCGCGCACCGCCTACACGCTGCGTGGGACGGTGCGCCATCCCGCCCTCGGAGCCTACGCTGCGCATCTGCTGCCGCGCCTCAATCCGACTCTGCCCCCCTTCGTCACCATCGGTGGCGACAGCCGCCACCCTGGTGCCGGCTTCCTGCCGGCCGGCTGCAGTCCCCTGCCGATCGGCGATGCCGAAGCCGGCCTGCGCCACGCCGCCCCATCCACCGGCATCGCTGCCGAGCGGGCGCAGCGGCGCCTGGCCCTGCTCGGCCAGCTCGATGCGCATGGCGGCGCGCCAGAGGCCGCATCGGTGCGCGCCTACCGCGAACTGTACGCCGAGGCGGTGAAGCTGATGTCCTCGCAGGACCTCGCGGCCTTCGATCTCACCCAGGAAGCGGAAGCCCTGCGCACGGCCTACGGCGACGATCCCTTCGGCAACGGCTGCCTGCTGGCGCGGCGGCTGGTCGAGCGCGGCGTGCGCACGGTCGAGGTCGGCCTGGGCGGTTGGGATACGCACGACGACAATGCCGACCGCGTTCGCGGGCGCTGTGCCATCCTCGACCGCACCCTGCCGGCCCTGCTCGACGACCTGGCGGCGCGCGGACTGCTCGCCACCACCCTGGTCGCCGTGGTCACCGAGTTCGGCCGCTCACCGGTGATCAACGTGCGCGACGGACGCGACCACCATCCGGCCTGCTTCAGCGGCTTGCTCGCCGGGGCCGGGATCCGCGGCGGGGTGGTGCATGGCGCCAGCGACGAGGATGGTGCCAAACCCCTGCGTGATCCGGTCTCCCTGCCGGACCTGCAAGCCACCCTGGCGCATGCCCTGGGGATCGATCTGCAGCAGGTGGTACAGGCACCGGATGGCCGCCCGTTCACGGTGGCTGACAAGGGAAAACCGATTACCAGCATCCTCCTATGAAACGCATTCTGGCTCTCTCCTTCACCATCGCCCTCGCCTGGACCGCCGAGGATCCCGCCACCCTGTGGACGACCAAGGTGCAGCCGCTGCTCAGCGAGCGCTGCATCCAGTGCCACGGTCCGGAGAAGTCCAAGGGCAAGCTGCGCCTCGACAGCCGCGAGGCGATGCTCAAGGGCGGCAGGGAACTCGGCCCGGTGATCGTCGCCGACAAGCCGGAAACCAGCCCGTTGCTGAAAGTCTGCACCCTGCCGCGCGACCAGGAGCTGGCCATGCCCCCCGAGGGCAAGGGCAAGCCGCTCAGCGCCGAGGAGCTCGGCTGGCTGAAGGCGTGGCTGGTCGGCGGCGCGCCGATGCCCGCAGCAACGAAGTAAGCCGACGGCGCTGGGCGGCCGGCCACGGCGCCGAACGCCCGCCTGCGCGGTCCACCCAGACCAGGACGATGTTCGCCGTGGCCGCGCCGAGCGCGACACTGAAGCGGGCGCTGCTCTCGCCGACCTCCAGGCAGGTGATCTCGGCCGGCAGGCCCTCGCCCAG
>JAIFND010000179.1 GCA_020047915.1 bacterium
GCCCGCGCACTGCGTTCCACAACTCACGGGGGTGAGCTGCTGCACGCGTTACGACTCGCGCTACGGATCTCGATTTGTCAACCGCCCCGCATGATCTCGGCTGCTTGAGCAGCTTGCATCTTGCGTGGGAGGAACGTTGTAACGCCGTCTTCAAAACGTCAATAGGGCAGTTTTCGGCGGTGCCGTTTCTTGGCATATTCCTTGTAAAATTGCAGTTTCCGTGCCCTCGACGCAGGACGACGGTTTGCCAGGTGCAGAGCCGCCCCAGGGGCGATATGCTCACATCGTGAGGCCGCTCCAGCCCATCCTGGCCCTGCTCCTATGCCTGCCGGTGCTATCCGCGCTGGAGACGCCGCAGGGCGTCGTTGCCCTGGTAAATACAGATAAATCTGAGGATTCCGGTGGCTCCGCCGTGCTCCTTTCGGAATCTGGACTGCTCCTCACCCTGATCGAGGCCCTTCCTGCCGATCAGGCCGCCATCACCATCGTCCTGCCGGGTGGTCAGCGTCGCAAGGCCAGCGTCGTCCGCCAGGACAGCGCCAGCACGGCAGTATTGCTGCAGATGGCCGATCCACCGAGCGGACTGCGCCCCCTGGCAATCGCCGACAGCCGGCGCGTCCAGCTCTGCGACCCGGTCTGGACGGTCGGCAACGCCAGTGGTGCGATCGAACTGGACGGCCATGCGGCCATCTCGCGCGGGGTGATCAGCGGCATCTATGATCTGCCAGAGGAACGCACCCCGGCGCGTGGCCGCCTGGGGCGGATCCTGTCCACCTACCGCGGCCAGGCGATCGAGACCGATGCCGCGATCAACGACGGGAGCCAGGGCGGAGCCCTGCTCGATGACGCTGGACGCCTGATCGGCCTGACCAGCAGGGCCAACGCCCGGGAACGCCGCCTTCCGGTCACCGTCCCGCTCGCGCGCATTCTCGATGGACTCGATCTGCAACCTGCGGATACGGCCCCGGCCGGTGGCGGCGAGGCGTGGCGGCGGGCCGCCACCCGCGCGGTCGCCTCACTGGCCTTGCTCTACCTGGAGCGTCCGCAAGGGCCTGGCAATCCGACCGGCGTGCCGAGGCCGAACCGCTTGCCCGACAGCGTCCCCGAAGCCGATCGCGAGCGCCTGCATGGCTGGTGGGAACGCTACTGGCACCAACAGCAGGTGTTCTTCACCGACCAGCCTGTCTCGGCCATCGCCCTGGATGACGACCTGATCCTGACCGCAGCCAGCAATCTGCATGGCGGCGCTGAACGCGGCCGCCTGCTGCTGTCGGGCGGAGCCATCCCGTGCACGGTGATCGGTCGCGATCTACCGCTCGATCTCGCCTTGCTGCGCTGCGCGAGACCGCACGGCCTGCCGCCGGTCCAGCTGCGCGACAACCTGCCGGAACTCGCCACCTCGGTGGCCCTGCTCGGGCGGCACCGCAGCGACAGCGCCTGGACGGCGACGATCGGAGTCATCTCCGCCCTCGACCGCCGGCGCGCGCAGTCGCGCCTTGCCTTCCTGCAGACCGACGCGCGCGCCAACTATGGTTCGCTGGGCGGGCCGCTGATCGATGCCGAGGGTCGCATGGTCGGCCTCTGCGTGCTGCTCGGCCCGGCCGACGAACGCCCCTGGCTGATCAACAGCGGCGTCGCCATGGCCATCGACAGCGGCCGGATCCGCGAGGCGCTGCCCGGCATGCTGGCCGGACGCACCACCGAGCGCCCGGCGATCCTCGGCCTGGGCGTGGTCCTGCGCCTGCGTTCGGGCCATCTGGTGGTCGAGCGGGTGACCACCGGCAGCGGAGCGGCCGAGGCTGGGCTGCAGAGCGATGATATCCTGGAATCCGTGGCTGGAGCGCGCGCCACCAGCCCAGAGGCGATCACCCGCGTGCTGCTGCGCCGGCAGCCCGGCGATCGCATCCCAGTCGTGCTGCGACGCGGCGGGCAGGAACTGAACGTAATCATCGAATTACGCGAGTTGACACCGTGATGCGCCTCATCGTCGCATTCCTGCTGCTCGCTTCACTCGGCGCCGTCGATGCCGAGGCCACGCGCCGGGCGTTGGCAAGCTACGTCTTCGTCGCCAGCGGCAGCGGTGTGGTGGTCGATCCATCCGGCCTGGTGCTGACCAACCACCATGTCATCGATGGCGAGGATGACCTCACCGTGCGCTGGGCCGATGGCATCAGCGTCCCGGCGCGGGTGCTGGGAACCGATCCGATCGGCGACCTGGCCCTGCTGTCCGCCCCACGGCCGGACGGCCCAGCCGCCAGCGTCAGGCTGGCCACGGCTGACGATCTCATTCCCGGCACCCCGGTGCTGGCGATCGGCAATCCGTTCGGCCTGGGCGATCTCGATGATGTCCCGACCCTGACGCGCGGAGTGCTGGGCAGCGGACGACTGGTGCGCGGCATCTATGCCGACTGCCTGCAGGTCGATGCGCCGGTGAACCCGGGCAACAGCGGCGGCCCCCTGTTCACCCTGGATGGTCGTCTGCTGGGTATCAATGGGCAGATCAGGTCGCGTACCGGCTTCCGCATCAACAGCGGCATCGGCCTGGCCATCGCCTGTACCCAGATCGCCGATTTCCTGCCCCTGCTCGCCCAGGCCGATAGCGGCTATGTCCGCCATGCCGCCCCGCCCGAGGCGTTGAAACTCGCCGACGGACCGTCCGGACCCGTGGTCGAGGTGGCGGGCGGCTCGGGCCTGCTCGTCGGCGACCTGCTGCTGTCGGTGGCCGGGCGCGACGCTGCCAGCGCCGAACAGGCCCTCGGCTGCTTCGCCGCGCTGGCCTGGCGGGACGGCCTACGCGTGCCGGTGCGGGTGCGGCGCGGCACCAGCACCCTCGATGTGGAGATCGCAGCGATCCGCGCCGTGATCCCCGGCCGGCCCTACTACGGCTGGGCGATAGCCGAGCGCACCGATCGCGTCCAGTTGTCGGCGGTCGATGCCGGTTCGCCGGCCCAGCTCGCCGGACTGCGCCGGGGTGACATCCTGGTCTCGGTCGATGGCACCCCGCTGAACAAACGTGTCGATCTGCTGCGCGCCCTGATGCGCACTGGGCCCGGCGACCGTCTGCAACTGGTGCGTCGGGCCAGCGACGGCAGCGAGCAGCAGGTGACGCTGCTGGTCAAACGCCTTGACTGAGCTTGCTCCGCTTCGGACGGAGCCACCCTTCCAAGCATGATACGTGGTCTGCGCGCCTCTGATGCTGCCGAGATCCGCCGCCGCACCGGCGGCGACATGCGCCTGCTGCTGCGCGTCGGCGCCCTGCTGGAGGCGAAGCTCAATTTCACCGAACTGGCCCTGGAGCGCCTGCTCGCCGACGAGCCGGGCCGCAAGCTGCTGACCGACCGCAGCCTGACCGCAGATTTCGCCGCAGCGGCAGCGGCGGCACAGGTCGATGACCTGGTGCTGCTCGACGAGGCCACCGGCGCCGAGACCGGCTGGCGCACCGTCGCCCTCGCCGACGAGGTCGGCAACCTCTTCGCCAGCCCAGCAGAGGCACCCGCCACCACCGGTCTGCCCGCCCTGGTCAGCACCCTGGCCCCGGCGCTGCGCGAACCGGTCGAGGGGCTGATGCACGCCCGCGCCGACGATCAACGGGCCGCCGCGCTGGAGCAGTTGCGCTATGCCGCCCCCCCGCTGGCGGTGGTCGGCGAACTGATGCCGATGCTGCTGTCCGACGGCGCCGAGCTGGTACGCGAACGCGCCATCGCCCTGGTGGTCGGGGCCGGGGGGCACACCCTGGTCGTCGATCTGGTGCGGGCGATGCAGCGTCGCGATGACACCACCCTCGCCAGACTGGCCCCCAACGTCGGCGCCCTCGCCCCCGAGCAGCAGGATCTGGCGATCTCGGCCGCCATCGCCCAGGCGGCGCGCGGCGAGGCCAGTCAGGGCCTGGTCGATCTGTGCACGGCGCTGGCACCACGCCTGGCGACGCATCCGCAGCTCGAACGGCTGATCGATCTGCTGCTACCCACCAGCTTCTCGCTGCTCGACCTGGTGCGGGCGGTGCAGCTCCGGGATGCCGTCCGGATCGAAGCCACGCTCACGCGCGGCCTCGGCTTCGGCGCCGAGCAGGATGCGCGCATCATCGTGCTGCTCGCTGCCCCGAACGTGACAGGCGGGGAAGCCCTGCTTGAACGCGGCCTCGACCTGCTGCTCGCCGCCGACGAGGCGCCGCGCCAGCGCATGCCGCTGGCCTCGGCGCTGCGCCGGCTCGACCAGGGACGCAGCCTCGCCACCCGCCTGGCCAGGCGCGGCATGCGCATAGCCCAGGCGCACGACACCAGTGTCCACTGGCTGATCGCCGAGTTGTGCCGCGATGGCGCCATCGATGCCGCCGCCGCCGATGAACTGGCCGACATCGTCCGCCGCCTGCTGCGCGAAGCCTCGGGCCCGCACCTCGTCTCGGTGCTGGAGCAGCAGCTGGCCGTGCTGCTGCCGTGCGCCCAGACCGAGCGCGTCCTGCTGTGCGATCCGCTGATCGAGATCGTCGCACGCTATCGCGCCGACCGAACCGTCGATCTGGTCAGCGCAGCCCTGGCCGGCATCGGTTCCGACGCCATCGGCCCGGTCTGGGAGGCCCTGGAAGGCCATCCGCTCGAGCACGTCCGGCTATTGCTGGCCGGCCTGCTGCCCGAACTGGTCGCCCACGTCCCCGCCCAGGCCCCGGCCGCAGCACGCCGCCTGCTCGCCGGACTGACGCGGGCAGACCAGGCTGCCGAACGCGGAGCGCTGCTCGCCGCCGCCGCGCGCATCGCGACCAGCGGAGCGACCGGCGACGATGCCCAGCTCAACCGTGAGGTCGATGCGGCGACCGCCGGCCTCGGACGCCACGCCTATGACGCGCTCGGCCATCTGGCGGCAGGCGCGGGCTGCGCCCCCGAACGGCGCATCGCGATCGTCAACCAGCTGCTCATGGAGGCCTGCGCCGAGCTGCCCGACCAGCCGACCCCGACGACCACCGATCCGGCGACCGGCGAACTGACCTTCGAACTCGATGAACGCCTGGCCGCCCATACCGAGCACGTGCCCCTGATCCTCCAGGCCCTGGCGCACATCGGCCGCTCGCCGGCCTGCCAGGGCGAGGTGCTGACCAGGATCATCGAGCGCCTGGTGCAGCAGTGGCGGCTGGTCGCCTCGTGGCGGCTGATCTGGGGTCCGGGCAACGTCCACGAACTCGCCCGCACCCTCGCCCTGCTCGCCGAAGGCCGGGATTTCCCAGGCCCCCTGCGTATCCGCGTGGTCGAGGCCCTGGCCCCCCAGGTCCAGCAGCTGCCGGTGGCACGCGCCCTGGCGCGCATGCTGACCCTGGGAGACGGTCCCTATCTCGCCCGCCTGGCCGGGCGCATCGCCGAAGACCTGGTGCGTCTGGCGGCGCGCGGCAGCGAATTCGGCGAGGACGACCGCGAGGAGCTGACCGAGGTGCTGACCGATTTCCTCGCCGTCCCCGCCCTCGGCCCGGATGCCGACAACGTCCGCCGCCGTCTGGTCGGCATCCTCGCCACACTGCGCGACCACGTCAGCAGTCGGGCCCGGGCCCGGCTACGCTTCCTGTGCAACGAACTGCCTCCGGAACTCGCCTCGCGGCTGGATTGGGCGTGAACGATGGCTGAGGCTGGACGTACCACGAGCATGCTCCTGCATCACACCGCCCTCGCCGTCCTCACCAGTGCCGCGCTCGGTTCGGTCGAGGTGACCGTCGGGACCTGGAACGGCATGCTGCTGGTCACCGCTCCGGCCGAGCATGACCTGGCGCAGCTCGGCGGCCGGCTCGATCAGCGCATCAGCCTGGATGTGCGTGATCAACCGCTGGAGGAGACCGCCACCTTCCTGCACACGGTCAGCGGGTTGAATGTCGTCCTGGATCCCGCCCTGCGTGTCAGTGGCACGACCGTCACCATGCAGGTGCGCGACATGCGCCTGGGCAATGTGCTGCGCTGGCTCGAACGCACCGCCGCCATCCACATCGGCTGGGTGAACGGAGCGCTGTTCCTCTCGGCACAACCGATCGCCGGGACCGCCAGAACCCGACTCTACGATGTCAGCGACCTGATCATGCCGGTGCGCGACTTCCCGGGGCCGTCACTGCAGTTGACCAGCGCTGGCGACACGGCGCAGTTGCTACCGGTAGCGACCGAGCCTGAGGCGCGATACGATCTGGATCAACTTGCGGAATTAGTGCGCAAACTGCGCTAGAACCGGTTGCCGTAGAACAGCGAGGCGCCGAAGCCATACCACCACAGACGGTATTCGCTCTCGACGTCACCGCCGGGACCGCTGTTCTTGTAGTGGGTCTGGGCGTAGCCGGTACGGTAGTCGAGGGCGGCACCGAGGTGCCATTCCTGCGTCGCCTGCGGATGCCACACCAGCGCGGTACGCAGGCCGGCTTCGATCAAGGGGCCATCACTGCGCTTGTTGGCCGGCAGCGGGGTGGATGTGCTGACATCGAAGAGGTCGAGTTCGGTCCACATCAGGCCGGCGGCGACGAAGGGTTCGATCTCGACGCGCCAACGCGGGTCGAGGTACCAGGCGTAGCCCATGCCGATGTGCAGGGCCAGGGCATTGAGGTCCAGTTCGCTCGATTCGGAGCCGACCCCATAGAGAACCAGGTACTGCCGTTGGGTGAAGTCCAGGCCGAGCGAGTAGTACCAGCCCTGGTCCGGTTCGTCGAAATCGCCCAGGATCCAGGTCAGGGCGATCTGGGTCGGCAGGGCGGGATCGTTGAAGGCCCGATCGGTCTCTTTGATCGCCGGCCCGGGATAGGCCGCACCGTTGATGGAGCTGCTGACCTGGACGCGGTCGATGCCGGGCGCCACGCCCAGCTGGATCCGGAATTCGTCGAACTCACCGCCGCTCAGCTTGGAATACACGCCTTCGTGGATGTCACGCCCGGCAGCGATGTCTTCGTAGCTGTACTCGTCGGTGACGTCGGCGGCGGTCGCCGCCGAGGCGCACACGAGGAGCGTCAGGGCGACGCCGGCTGGACGGATGGGCATGCTCGGTTTCCTGGCTGCGGCTGGAACGCCCGAACCTACGGTTCCGGTGCTGCTCGACAGGTCACCCCGCCTGGGCCTGCGGACACCTGCACCACACACCGCGCGGTCACCCGCCGCGCACCGCCCGGACGGCCGATGCGATCCGCGCAAACACTTCCGGAATCTGGGCTTCGGTCAGACACGAGAAGGCGACGCGCAGTTCGGTCTGGCCGAGCGCGATGGTGCCGACGCCATGCTTGGCGAGCAGCTCCTGGCGCACCGCCTCGGCGGTGACGCCCTTCACGCGCAGGCACATGAAGTAGCCTGAGTTGAAGGGATACACATCCCAGGCGTCGGCGTACTCGGGCTTGCGGCAGTGGACTGCGGTGACCGCGGCACGGCTCTTGAGCAGCGCCACCTTCTCGGCCTGCTGGGCGCGAAATCCAGGATCCTGCAGGGCCTTGAGCACGATCGACTGGCCGGGCATCGAGACGTTGCTGATGTAGGCGCGGACGATGCCGCCGGTCTTCTGTTCGAGAGCGTCATAGGCAGCCTTGGTGCCGTTGGCCACGCCGTAGGTCACGAAGCCGACGCGCAGGCCCCATACGAACTCCTCTTTGGTTGCGCCATCGACCTTGATCGCCAGGAGGTTGGGGTGAGCCCTGGCCAGACGGCCGAACAGCGATTCGGACTCGGCATTGGCGTCGAAGAACATGCCGTAGTAGGCGTCATCGCACACCACCACCAGCTTCGAGCCGGCCGCCGCCGCCGCGGTCAGCGCGCTGACGATCGCCCCGGCCTCGGCCCGGGTCGGGGTGTAACCCGAGGGGTTGTTGGGGAAGTTCAGCGCCACCACCAGCTTGCGGCCCTTGCGCTCGGCCAGGGCCTGGGTGAAGGCGGTGATGTTGAAGCCGGTGAGGTTCTTGTCGAAGAAGGGATAGGTGCTGATGCGCGCGCCCAGCCGGGTCTCCCACGACAGGTTGTAATTCTCCCACATCAGGTCCGAGGACAGGGCCTCGTCGCCCGGGTCGAGGAAGAGGTCGCCGATCAGCGACAGCCCGTGCGTCAGGGCGTTGGTGACCACCGGCAGGCTGGTCGCGTGGTCGCCCAGGCTGGGGGTCTCCTGGCGCTGCTTGGCGGCCCACGCCGCACGCAGGTCGGGCTTGCCGAAACTGGGCGCATAGTCGTAGATCTCGGCCGGCTTGAGGTTGTTGTAGTACTGGTTGATGCACGCCAGGTGCATCGGTGCGCCGTTCTCGGTGGCGATGCCGACCGTGGCATTGGCGAAGCTGGCCTTGCTCTTCGCCTCGGCACCCTGGGCGAGGATGCCCTTGGTGGGGAAGAACATGCGCTTGCCGCGCTCCGACAGCAGCTCGAGGACGACGGGCGTGTCCTTGGCGAGGGCGGCGTTGGCGACTTCGGCGAGGGGATGGAGGGCGGCGGGCATGGCAGACTCCGGATGGCGGGTCGGACGATGCTGGTTGCCGACCGGCGCACAAGTGCAGGCTGCGGGCATGGTCCGCCTCGTCCTCGCCCTCGTCACCCTCGCCTGCTTCATCCTCCTCACCGGTTGTGGCGGTGGCGAAGCCCGCTCGCGACCGCTCAATCGCGGACAGGCGGCCTCGCGCACCGAGGTGATGGAACTGAAGGTGGTCAAGGTCTGGGACGTGGTCAGCGATGCACTCAACCACGATCGTGAACCGGGCATCAGCCACTACATTGAGGTGGACGTGCTGTCAGGGTCCGCAGCCGGCACGCCACTGACCCTGCCCTTCGACGAGTGGAATGTCGGTGGCAGGCCACCCGCCGAAGGCAGCACCGTGGTCGTCGCTCCGGCCGATTGGGTACGGCGCGGCAAGGACAGCCGCGGCCGCCCCTTCGGCGGCTGGTAAGAGCGGAGCGGAGCGCGGGCGCCCCCGCCCGACCGGCTGCGCGGCGCCCCCGCCGCGCCCCTTCCGTCATGTCCTAGCATCCCTATCCTGCCGCCCCCGCGAGCGATACCATGCCCCTCGATCTGCCCAAAGCCTACGACGCCACCACGGTCGAACCCGATGTCTATCAGCGCTGGGAAACCAGCGGCTGCTTCCGCGGCGGGGCCGGGAAGCGCGACGGCAAGCCAGGCTACGCCATCGCCATACCGCCGCCCAACGTCACCGGCGTGCTGCACATGGGCCATGCGCTCAACAACACGCTGCAGGACACCCTGATCCGCTGGCGGCGCATGCAGGGCTACGATACCCTGTGGCAGCCCGGCACCGACCACGCCGGCATCGCCACCGAGAGCGTGGTGGTGAAGCAGGTCCAGGAGGCGGGCCAGACCCGCGACCAGCTCGGGCGCGAGGAGTTCCTCAAGCGGGTGTGGGCGTGGAAGGAGCAGAGCGGCGGCAAGATCGTGCAGCAGCTGCGCAAGCTCGGTGCCTCGTGCGACTGGAGCCGCGAGCGCTTCACCATGGATGCCGGCCTGTCGCACGCCGTGCGCGTGATGTTCAAGCGCCTCTACGACGCCGGACTCATCTACCGTGGCACGCGCATGGTGAACTGGTGCCCGGTGCAGAAGACGGCGCTGGCCGACGACGAGGTGGACTACATCGAGAAGAACGGCCACCTGTGGAAGCTGCGCTATGATCTCGAGGACGGCTCGGGTTCGATCGTCGTCGAGACGACGCGCCCCGAGACCTTCTTCGGCGACACCGCGGTGGCGGTGAATCCCGCCGACGAGCGTTACCGGCACCTGATCGGCAAGCGTGTGCGCCTGCCCATCGTCGGCCGCCTCATCCCGATCGTCGGCGACGAGCACGCCGATCCGACCAAGGGCTCGGGCGCGGTGAAGATCACCCCGGCCCACGACCCCAACGACTACGAGGTCGGCAAGCGCCACAACCTGCCGCTGATCCGCTGCATCGGCTTTGACGGCACGATGACCAGCGAAGCTGCGCACTTCGCCGGCCAGGAACGCTTCGCCTGCCGCAAGGCGCTGTGCGCCGAACTGGAGACCAGCGGCGTGCTGCTCGGCTCGACCCAGATCGTGCACAGCGTCGGCCACAGCTACCGCTCCAACGCGCCGATTGAACCGATGGTCACCGAGCAGTGGTTCGTGAAGATGGCGCCGTTGGCCGAGCGCGCCCTGAAAGAGACGGTCGAGGGCCGCGTCGCCTTCCACCCCGAGCGCTGGGCCAAGGTCTACGGCCAGTGGCTGACCGATGTGCGCGACTGGTGCATCTCCCGGCAGATCTGGTGGGGCCACCGCATCCCGGCATGGAAGTGCGCCGCCTGCGGCAAGCACAGCGTGGCGATCGAGGACATCAGCGCCTGCCAGCACTGCGGCTCGCGCGAGGTGGTACAGGACGCCGATGTCCTCGACACCTGGTTCTCGTCGGCGCTGTGGCCCTACAGCACGCTGGGCTGGCCCGAACAGACCCCCGAGATGCAGCGCTGGTTCCCGACCAGCACCCTGGTGACCGACCGCGGCATCATCTTCTTCTGGGTCGCGCGCATGGTGATGACCAGCATGTTCGTGAACGACCAGCGCCCGTTCAGCGACGTGTACATCCACGGCACCGTGCTCGACGAGCGCGGCGACAAGATGTCGAAGTCGAAGGGCAACGGCATCGACCCGATCGTGATGATCAGCGGCGGCACGCAGAAGTACCTGGGCAAGGAGTTCACCTGCCCGGGCTACGGCGCCGACGCGATGCGCTACACCCTTTTGGACATGACGACCGAGGGGCAGGACCTGAAGCTGTCGCCGTCCAAGTTCGAGACCGGGCGTAATTTCGCCAACAAGGTGTGGAACGCCGGCAGGTTCTTGCTGATGAACCTGGCCGAACGCCCGCTGGCCGCCGCGCCCACCGACGCCCAGGCCAAGGCCGCCGCCATCGGCTTCCCCGAGGTCTGGCTGCTCGACCGCCTGCAGGGCGCGATCGACGAGTGCACCACGGCCCTCGAACGCTTCCGCTACAATGACTACGCCAACGGCGCCTACCGCTTCTTCCGCGACGACCTGTGCGACTGGTACGTCGAGTGGGCCAAGCGCCGCTTCAAGGCCGGTGGCGAGCAGGCGCAGGCGGCGGCGACCATCCTCGCCTACGCCTTCGACCGCGTGCTGCGCCTGCTGCATCCGGGCATGCCCTTCCTCACCGAGCATCTGTGGCAGCACCTCCAGCCGCTGCTCGGCGGCACGGTGTGGAGCACCTACCTGATGACCTCGGCCTGGCCCGAGCCGGTCGCGACGCTGCGCACCCCGGGCGCGGCCGAGCGCATGGCGCGCCTGCAGGCGATCGTCAGCGCAGTGCGCAACGTGCGCAACTTGGTCAACCTGGCCGACGGCGTGGCGGTGGCGGCGGTGATCGACGCTGCAGATGCACCGGCGCTGCTCGCCGACGGCGAGTTCCTCACCGACCGCGGCAACCTGTCCGCCCTGGCGATCAGCCCCGGCGCTGCCAAGCCGCCGCAGTCGGTGACCACCGTGGTCGGGGCGCTGAAGGTGCACATCCCGCTGACCGGCCTCGCCGACCTCGGCAAGGTCAAGGCGCAGCTGGAGAAGCGCGAGCAGACCCTATTCAAGTCGATCAGCGGCAAGGAAGGTCGCCTGGGCAACGCCGACTACGTGGCGCGCGCCCCGGCCGACCAGGTCGCCGAGACCAAGGCCATGCTCGAACGCGAGCGCGCCGAACTGGTCAACGTGCGTGAGACGCTGGCGACCTTGTAGCTTTGAGCTTGGAGCTTTGAGCTTTGAGCCCGCAGGAACGACGCACTCGTCGTTGCCTGCGTTGGGCTCAGGCCCATGATTGATCAAATGCTCACGCTTCGCCTATCGAGCCCGGGCCGCCCCTGCGAAGCTCA
Source organism: bacterium (assembly GCA_020047915.1). Taxonomy (GTDB): domain Bacteria; phylum Planctomycetota; class UBA11346; order UBA11346; family UBA11346; genus UBA11346. Next base: position 11,811 of record JAIFND010000179.1, read on the forward strand.
AAGCTCAAAGCTCAAAGCTCAAAGCTAACCCATGCCGTCCCCCATCACCCGTCTCGTCGTCCTGCAGCATGTCCCGCTCGAGGGGCCGGTGCGCATCGCCTCCGTCGCCGAACGCCTGGGCCTGAAGGTCGAGGTGGTGCGGCTCGACCAGGGCCAGGCCGTCCCGAAAGCCCCCTCCGGCGCCGCCCTGGTGGTGATGGGCGGGCCGATGGGCGTGGCCGACCTCGGCGATGCGCGTTACCCCTTCCTGGCCGCCGAAGTCGAGCTGCTGAAGCAGTGCCTGGCCGAGGACCGGCCGGTACTCGGCGTGTGCCTGGGCAGCCAGTTGTTGGCGCACGCCGCCGGGGCCGTCGTCGCGCCGCTCGCCTGCGGCGAACCGGCAAGCCGGCATCGCGAGGTCGGCTGGGGCGCGATCCACTGGCTGAAGGATCCCGCTGAGGAACCTGTCCTGTCAGGGATGGAACGCGCCGAACTGGTGCTGCACTGGCACGGCGACACCTTCCAGATCCCGGCCAAGGCTGATCACCTCGCCGCCACTCTGGCCTGCCCCGGGCAGATGTTCCGGGTCGGCCGCTGCTATGGCCTGCAGTTCCACGTCGAGGCCGACGAGGCGACGGTACGCCAGTGGGTCGAGGCCGACGCCGACTTCATCCGCGCCGCCACCGGCCCGGACGGCGCGCGGCGCATCCTCGCCGACACCGCCCGCTTCATGCCGGTGCACCGCCCGCGCGGCGACCGCCTGATCGGCAACATCCTGCGCTCGGTCATGGCCGGGGGCTGCCCGGGCTGACATGGCCGAGACCGTCGCCTGCCCGAACTGCGCCCGAGCGTGCCGAGCCGACCGGCCCGATGCCGAAGGCCGTCTGGTCTGCTCGGCCTGCGCCACGGTCTTCTCGCCTGCCACCAGCGAGGAGGCCCGCCCCGCGACCATCTCGCTGGTCTCCCTGGGCAACATCGCGATCGATGCCGATGAGACCGCCGTGCCGACCGCCGTGCCGGTGGCGACCAACCTGGGAGCAGCTGGACTCCACGTCAGCGTCACCCTGGCCCCCAGCGAGGCGGCGAACCCGACCACCGCGATCACCACGCGCAAGACGGTCGGCGAACTGCTGCGCGACGGCCACGGTGACAAATACGTCGTCGATACCGAACTCGGCCGCGGCGGCATGGGCATGGTCATGCGTGTGGTCGATCGCGACCTACACCGCGACGTGGCGATGAAGGTGCTGCTCAACGACCAGGGCGACCGTGACCGCCGGCGCTTCATCACCGAAGCGCAGATCACCGGCCAGCTCGAGCATCCCAACATCGTGCCGGTGCACGACATCGGGGTGGACGGCAACGGCCGGCTCTACTTCACCATGAAGCTGGTGCGCGGGCGCAGCCTGGGCGACATCATCGACCTGGTGCGGCGCGGCGACCCGTCGGTGGCCGAATTCACCCGCTTCCGCCTGCTGCGCATCTTCATCCATGTGTGCAACGCCGCCGCTTTCGCGCACGCGCGCGGGGTGGTGCATCGCGATCTGAAGCCCAGCAACGTCATGCTCGGGGACTTCGGCGAGGTGCTGGTCGCCGACTGGGGCCTGGCCCGGGTCCTGCCCGAACAGCGCCGCGCCTCGGCCCGCGAGCGGAGCACCCAGGTGGAGCCGCAGGCCACGAAACCCGCGGAGACGGCCATGCCACCGGCCTTCGGGGACATCGAAGACCGTCTGGCCACCGTGGTACAGAGCTTCAGGCGGCCCGCCGCAGGGAAGACCGGCCAGGAGACGGTGCAGGGAACGGTCGAAGGGACCCCGGCCTATATGCCGCCGGAACAGGCGCGCGGCGACCTCGACCAGATCGACGAACGCAGCGACATCTACGCCCTGGGCGCGATACTCTACGAGATCCTGACGTTCAGCCCGCCGGTGTGGGGCCGCAGCGTGGACGAGGTCCTCGACAACGTCGTCAACCATCGCATCACCCCACCCGGCGCCCGTGCCCCGGAACAGGACATTCCCCTCGACCTCTCGGCGATCGCGCTCAAGGCGCTGTCGGCCCAGCCCGAGCACCGCTACCAGCGCGCCGCAGATATGCGCCGGGACATCGAAGCCCACCTCGAGCACCGTTCGGTGAGCGCGCGTGACGAATCGGCCCTGGAGATGCTCGGCAAGCTGCTGCGCCGCAACAGCACCGCCACGCTGGTCGGCCTCATCTCCCTGTCGATCCTCGCCGTCGTCCTGGTATTCAGCTTCCGCACCATCCAGCGCGAGCGCGACGCCGCCCGCCAGCGCGGTGCCGAACTGGCGAGCAGCATGCGCCAGCTCGAAGAACAGAAGCAGGGCCGCGGTGCCGAAAAGAAGCTCGCCGCCCCCGCCCTGGTCGCGAAAGCCCGGCAACACGCCGCCAGCAAGGAATGGGTCGAGGCGACCGACAACGTCGAACTCGCCCTGCGCTTCAGCCCCGATCTCGCCGCCGCCCACCTGCTGCGCGGTCAGTTGCTGGTCCATGAACGGCAATGGGGCGCCGCCTCGCGTTCGCTGTCGGAATACCTGCTGCTGTCACCTGGCGACGAGGATGCCCGGCAGTTGGCCGGCCTGTGCGACGAGGCCTCTGGCGGGGAGACCTCGGTGGTCGTCACCGCGATCGCCGACCGCCTGGTGCGCATGGGACTCGGCCCTCTGGCCGAAGACCTCTTCGCCCGTGGCCTGGAGCGCGTCGAGGTGTACCGCAAGCAGCTCGAGCTCGCCTACCCTGGCTGCACCCAGCGTGGTTTCTGGGCGGACAAGGATGGCATGCTCTACCTCGACGGCCTGCGCGAACGCCAGGACGTCATCGATCTGTCGGCGCTCTCCGGCATGCCGATCGTCCGCCTGCGCCTGCAGCGCACCAAGGTGATCGACCTCGCCCCACTGCGCGGCATGCCGCTCACCGATCTCGACGTCTCCGGCACCGAGGTGCGCGACCTTGGCCCGTTGCAGGGCGCCCCGCTGATCTCCCTGAACATCTCCGGCACGCGGGTCGAGGACCTCGGCCCGCTCAGCGGCATCGCCCTCGAGGACCTCGACCTGTCGCAGACCCGGATCGTCTCGCTGCAAGCCTTGCAGGGCGCCCCACTGCGCGTCCTGCGCGCCGGCCGCAGCGATGTGTCGGACATCGCCGCGCTGCATGGCGCCCCCCTGCACGAGCTGGATCTCAGCAAGACGGCGGTCATGGATCTCGCCGCCCTCAGCGGCAGCCGGATCTCGACCCTGCGCCTCTCGGGCACCCGCGTGCAGGATCTCGGCCCGTTGGCCGGCGTGCCGCTCACCCGCCTGGCCATCGACAGCACCCCGGTCGCGGATCTCGCCCCCCTCGCCGGTGCACCCCTGCGCCAGCTCCAGCTCGCGTCGTGCCAGGTTGCCGTGCTCAGACCGCTGACCGGAATGGCATTGTCGGAACTCGACCTCACCGGACTGCCGGTCGCCGACCTGTCCCCGCTTGCCGGCATGCCGCTGGCCTCGCTGACCCTCACCGGCACGGGGGTGACCGACCTCGCTCCGCTGCGCCGCCTGCGCATCACGGCGCTCAATCTTTCGAACACCAAAGTCTCCGACCTGCGGCCGCTCGCCTCGCTGCCGCTCACCAGCCTGGATCTGGCGCAGACCCCGGTCAGCGAACTCGGCCCGCTCGCCGCCTGCCCGCTGCAAAGCCTGGTGATCGATGGCATCCCTGCCGAGGACCTGAAACCGCTGGCCAAGGCGCCGCTGCGCGAATTGCGCATGCTCGGAGCCAGTGCCACCGATCTTTCCCCGCTCGCCGATACCCCGTTGGAGCGTCTGGTGTTCAGCCTGACGCCTGGCATCTCCGGCCTGAACAAGTTGCGCACCCTGCCCAACCTGCGCCAGATCGGAACCACCTGGGATGGGGCGTGGCCTCGGGTCCCTACGGCCAAGGACTTCTGGGCCCGCATCGATCGCAAATAACTGCGGACCCAGCCATCAAGGCTGGGTGTGGATGAGATTGCCCTGCCCAGCCCCTGCCTAGCGTGCCGCCATGCCCACGGCGACCGAGCCGATCCTGACCCGCGCCGCCGAGGCGCGTTTGCGCGCCCCGCGCACCCGGGGGGCCTTCCGCCCGATCGACGCCGCCCGGCGCCAGCTCGGGCTGTTGCAGGTTGCCGACGGTGAGGGGCAGGCGGCGATCGCGTGGCTCGTCGATCTGCCGACCGGGCGCATCGAGGATGCCCGCTTCCTCGCCTTCGGCTCGCGCTGGAGCCATCCCCTCGCCGACGCCTTCACCCAGCTCGCCAAGGGTCAACTGGTCGCCGAAGCCTGCGCCATCCGGCCAGCCACCGTCGAGGCGATGCTGCGCGATACGCCCGCCACCGCGGCCTGCGAAGAGGGAGAACTCGCCTTCATCCCCGACCTGCAGCGCCGCGCCCTGGCCGTGCTGCCGCTGATCAAGCTGCTGCCCAAGCCGGCCGAGAAGCTGGTCTATCAGCGCAAACGCAAACAGGACTGGACGGCGGCCGATGAGAAGTGGCTGCCGCTGTCGCTGCTCAAGAAGATCGCCACCGCCGATGCTGCGGTGAAGCGCGTGCTGGCCGACAAGGCGCCAGCCGCCAGCCACCGCATCGAGGGCCTGCACGACGACTTCCGCGTCGTGGTCATCGTCAGCGGTGTCAGCGCCAGCGAACGCGAGACCCTGGGCCTGTTCGTGACCAGCGCCCTCAAGGCGATCCACCCCGATCTGACCGCGGAGCTGTCATGACCGACAACACCCCGGCCTCCAGCCTCCAGCCTCCAGCCTCCAGCCAGCCTCCGCGCACCTATACCGCTGAGGACTACAAATTCGGCTTCCGCAGCGAGGTCGAGGCGGTCAGCCTCGCCAAGGGCCTGAACGAGGACATCGTCCGGCAGATCAGCGCCGCGCGCGGTGAACCGGACTTCCTGCTGCAGTTCCGCCTCAAGGCGTTCCAGGCCTTCGCACGCATGCGCGAGCCGACCTGGGCGCGGGTCGATTACCCGCCGATCGACTACCAGGCGATCAGTTACTACTCGGCACCCAAGCAGGGTGAGAAGCACGGTTCGCTCGATGAGATCGACCCCGAGGTGCTGAAGACCTTCGAGAAGCTGGGCATCCCGCTCGACGAGCAGAAGCGCCTGTCGGGGGTCGCGGTCGATGCGGTGTTCGACTCGGTGTCGGTGGCGACGACGCACCAGGAGAAGCTGTTCGACGCTGGCGTCATCTTCTGCTCGATCTCCGAGGCGGTGCGCCTCTACCCGGCCCTGGTCGAACGCTGGATCGGCAGCGTGGTGCCGGCCGGCGACAACTGGTTCGCGGCGCTCAACAGCGCGGTGTTCTCCGACGGCTCGTTCGTGTACATCCCGCCGCACGTGCGCTGCCCGCTGGAACTCTCGACCTACTTCCGCATCAACAACACTGAAAGCGGCCAGTTCGAGCGCACCTTGATCATCGCAGACGTGGGCAGTCACGTCAGCTACCTTGAAGGCTGCACCGCGCCGCAGACCTCGAAGAACCAGCTGCATGCCGCGGTGGTCGAACTGATCGCCCAGACCGACGCCGAGATCAAATACTCGACGGTGCAGAACTGGTATGCCGGCGATCCGAACACCGGCCTGGGCGGGGTGTACAACTTCGTCACCAAGCGTGGCCTGTGCCGCGGCGACCGCTCGAAGATCAGCTGGACCCAGGTCGAAGCCGGTAGCGCGATTACCTGGAAATACCCGTCCTGCGTACTGAAGGGCGATGACAGCGTCGGTGAGTTCTACTCGGTGGCGCTGACCAACGGGCGCATGCAGGCCGACACCGGCACCAAGATGATCCACATCGGCAAGCGCACCCGCTCGACGATCATCTCGAAGGGCATCAGCGCCGAACACAGCCGCAATGTGTACCGTGGACTGGTGCAGGTGATGAAGTCGGCCGAGGGTGCGCGCAACTACACCTGCTGCGACTCGATGCTGGTCGGCAAGGACTGCGAAGCGCACACCTACCCCTACGTCGATGTGCAACGCGCCGACGCCCAGGTCGAGCACGAGGCCTCAACCAGCCGCCTGAGCGAAGACCAGTTGTTCTACCTGCAGGCGCGTGGCATCGGCCACGAAGAGGCGGTCGGGGCCATCGTCAACGGCTTCGCCAAGGACGTGCTCGCCGTGCTGCCGATGGAGTTCGCCGCCGAGGCGCGGAAGTTGCTGCAAATCAAGCTGGAGAATTCCGTCGGATGAGATCATTGCCCCTGGTTCGGCGTTCGACGTTCGGCGTTCGGTGTCCCGCAGCGCGACGCGACGCCGACCATCCCTGCGGAACGCCGAACGCCGAACGCCGAACACCGAACGGCTGAACCATGCCCCTCCTCTCCATATCCAATCTCTCCGTCACCGTCGCCGGCCTCACCGTCGTCAACGGCCTGTCGCTGCATGTCCCGCCTGGCGAGGTGCATGCCATCATGGGCCCCAACGGTTCGGGCAAGAGCACCCTGGCCAAGGCGCTGGCCGGGCATCCCAGCTACGCCATCGCCGGCGGCGACGCGACCCTGGACGGCGCCGACCTGCTGGCGCTGGAGCCGGATGCGCGCGTCCACGCCGGCCTGTTTGTCGGTTTCCAGTACCCCACCGACGTGCCTGGGGTGAACAACGGCGAGTTCCTGCGCCTGGCGTGGAACGCGCGACAGAAGGCTGCCGGCAAGCCCGAAGCGACGGTCAAAGACTTCGCGCCGATCCTCGCCGAGCGCATCAAGGCCGCCGAGGCGCCCGAGGATTACGCCGGACGCCAACTCAATGCCGGGCTGTCTGGCGGGCAGAAGAAGCGCAATGAGATCCTGCAGATGTACGTGCTGGAACCGCGCGTGGCGATCCTCGATGAGACCGACTCGGGCCTGGATATCGACGCGATCAAGGCGGTGGCCCGCGGCATCAACGGCTTCCGCCGCGCCGACCGCAGCATCCTGTTGATCACCCACTTCCAGCGCCTCCTCGAACTGGTCAGACCCGATCGCATCCATGTGCTGATCAAGGGCAGCATCGTGCACAGCGGCGGCCCGGAGCTCGCCACCCGCCTCGAGGCGGAGGGCTACGACGGGTTCGGGGCATGAACCTGCCGACCGCCGCCGACGAGGACTGGCGCTACGTGGACTGCCGCGGCCTGGCCGAGGCCGCCGCGACCACGGCGACCGTCCTGCCCGGCGAGCCCTGTTCCGCCGACGCCTTCCCTGCTCCCACCGATGCCACCCACGCCTGGGCGCTGGCTGGGAGCGCGCGCCGCTGGCGCGCCTCGAGTGACGCGACGATCCACGACGCCGGCGGCTGCTGGGCGCTACTCGTCGAGGTTCCTCCCGGCACGGCCCTGCGCCTGCGCATCAACCGCACGGCCGCCGAGGGTCGCAGCGCCAGCTGGATCCATGCTGTGCTCGGCCGCGGAGCCAACCTCATCGTCGAGGATGTCTCCACCGCCCCCCTCGGCGTGCATCTGGCCGCCATGTCTGCGACGCTCGCCCAGGACGCGGCGCTGCGCTATCGTGGCACGCAGCACGGTGGACGCCTGCAGCGCCATCACCTGGCCGCGCAGCTGACCGGCCTCGGAGCCAGCTTCGACCTGGCGGTGGCAGCCGATCCGCGCGGCGAGACCCAGGCCCATGTCCTGACCCGCGTGGTGCATGCGGTCGGTCCGACGACCAGCCGGCAGCTCATCAAATCCGTGCTGCGCGACCGTGCGCGAGTCAGCTTCGATGGCGTGGTGACCATGCTGAAAGGTGCCGACGGCTCGTCGGCCGAGCAGCGCGACCAGAACCTGGTGCTGTCGCCACTGGCGCGCGCCGACACCCGTCCGCAGCTCGACATCCGCGCCGACGAGGTCGAGGCCAGCCACGGCGCCACGATCGGTGCCCTCGATGCCGACGAACTGCTCTATCTGCGCACGCGCGGCCTGGATGCGGCGACAGCGCGCGAATTGCTGACCACCGCGTTCCTGGATGAGGTGCAGGGATGTGCGTGATGCGATGGGCGGGGGGCGGGGGGCGGGGGGGGGCGGGGGGCGGCGCAAGCGTACTGACGCCGTATCATCCCTCTTCCATCACGCGCCAAACCTGGTCATCGCTCGGATCGTGGATTGCTTTCGCTCCCCCTGCCCCCCGCCCCTCGCCCCCCGCCTTCCCATGACCTTCGACGCCGCCGCCATCCGCGCCCAGTTCCCCGGCCTCGACGATGCCCAGAAGGGCAAGCCCTTCGCCTATCTCGACACCGCTGCCACGGCGCAGAAGCCGCGCGTCGTCATCGAACGCATGACCGCCCTGCTCGGCCGTGAGTACGGCACGGTGCATCGCGGCCTGTATCGGCGCGCCGCGCACACCACCAAGCTGTACGAGGATGCGCGCACCACGGTCGCACGCTTCCTGAACGCCGAGCGCGGCGAAATCGTGTTTACCGGCGGCTGCACCGACGCGATGAACTTGGTCGCCCACGCCTGGGGGCAAGCGCATCTGAAGCCCGGCGACCGCGTGCTGGTCAGCGGCATGGAGCACCACGCCGGGCTGGTCAGCTGGCAGGCCGCCGGCTTCCGCCCCGAGCCGATCCCCATCCTCGACGACGGCAGCCTCGACCTCGCGGCCTATGACCGCCTGCTGGCGGCGGGCGGTGTGAAGCTGGTCGGCTGCGTGCATATCTCGAATGCTCTCGGAACGATCAACCCGGTCGCCGAACTGGCGCGCCGCGCGCACGCCGCCGGGGCGTTGTTCCTGGTCGATGCGGCGCAGAGCGCCCCGCACCTGCCCCTCGATGTACGCGCCCTCGACTGCGACTTCCTCGCCTTCGGTGGCCACAAGGTCTATGGCCCGACCGGCATCGGCGTGCTCTATGGCCGCAAAGCCGTGCTGGAATCAATACCGCCGTGGCGCGGCGGCGGTGAGATGATCGAGCGCGTGTCCTTCGCCGGCACCACCTACGCCGCGCCTCCCGCGCGCTTCGAGGCCGGCACCCCGCCGATCGTCGAAGCGATAGGCCTGGGCGTGGCGCTGGAATGGATGATGGAGCTCGACCGCGCCGCCGCGCTGGCGCACGAGGAGGCGCTGTTCGCCTACGCCGAGCTGCGCCTGGCAACGATCCCCGGCCTCCGCCGCATCGGTACCGCCGCGAGCCGTGCCGGTGTACTGTCCTTCACCCTGCCGGGCGCGCATCCCGCCGACCTCGCCAACGTCCTCGACATGGAGAACGTCGCGATCCGCGCCGGCCACCACTGCGCCCAACCGGTGATGGAGCGCTTCGGCGTGCCGGCCACGGCGCGGGCGTCACTGGGGGTCTATTCGAGCCGCGAGGACATCGATCGGTTGCATGCAGGGTTGATGACCTGCGTGCGGTTGTTTGGTTGAGCGGGCGGGGGCGCCCGCGCCCCCGGGGATTGCCCGACGCACGCTGACGCGATGCTGCGCGCGCCATGGCCACCACTGATCTGATCTTCGCCTCCCGTGACGCGCATCGCGCCTGGCTCACCAGCCAGGCCAAGCTGCCCAAGGGCTTTCGCGTCGGCGTGACACGCTTCGAATTCGTGCCCGCCGAGGCACCCAAGCCGGCGAAGATGGCGATCACGGTCATCGCCAGCGACACGCCGAGTCCGGCCTTCGCAGCGATGTTCACGCGCAACGCCTTCCCCGGTGCGCCGGTCATCGTCGGCCGCCAGCGCCTGGGCGAAGCGGCGCTCGGCGCCATCGTCATCAACAACAAGATCAGCAACGTCTGCGCACCGGGCGGGGTCGCCGACAGCGAGGCGATCTGCGCCGAGGCCGGCCGCCTGCTGAACATCCCAGCCAGCGCCGTGCTGCCCTCCAGCACCGGCGTGATCGGCTGGAAGCTGCCGGTTGCGCAGATGCTACCCGCCATGCCAGGTGCGGTCGACGCGCTGTCGGACGCGCACGGCATCCTGCCCGCAGCCGAGGGCATCTGCACTACCGACCTCTACCCGAAGATCCGCCGCATCGACCTGCCGGGCGGCTCGATCGTCGGCATCGCCAAGGGCGCCGGCATGATCGAGCCGAACCTGGCGACCATGCTGGTGTATATCCTCACCGATCTGCGCATCGCTCGTGACGACCTGCGCGCATCACTCTCCGAGGCGGTCGGGACGACCTTCAACCGCATGACCATCGACAGCGACACCTCGACCAGCGACACCGTGGTGGCGTGGTCGAGCGGGCTGGGCGGGGCGGTCACCACGGCTGATTTCACCGCCGCCCTACGCCAGGTCTGCGCCGATCTCACCGAAGATGTGGTCAGGAATGGCGAGGGTGTGCATCATGTCGTGCGCTACCGCGTGTCCGGCGCTCCGGATGCCGCCACGGCCACGGCCATCGGCAAGAGCATCGCCAACAGCCCGTTATTCCAGTGCGCGCTGTGCGGCAATGATCCCAATGTCGGACGGCTGGTGGCGGCGATCGGCAAGGAGGCCGGCGCCCGCTGGCCTGGTCTCGATCTGTCGCACCTGCGCCTGGCCGTTGGCGGCATCGAGGTGTTCAGCCAACAGGCCTTCCGCCTCGACCGGAGCAAGGAGACTGCGCTGGTCGCGCACATGAAGTCGGCCGAACTCTACGTCAGCGTTCCACCGGCCGATGGACTCACCTTCCGTCCGCCCGTGTCGTGGCCACCGCATGAACGCAGCGTGCTGGTCGAGATTGATCTGGGTACCGGTCTGGCCAGCGCCGAGGTTCTGGGCGCCGACCGCACGCACGAGTACATCAGCGAGAACGCGGACTACCGGTCCTGAAACGCAGAAAGGCCAGCCTCACGGCTGGCCTTTCTGCGTTGGGCGGGCCAGGGCGCCCGCGCTCCCGGGCTATTTCTTGCCCTGGTTCACCTGGGCGTAGCGGTAGTACACTTCCAGACACAGCGTATTGTAGGCGGTGCTCAGGACACGGCCGATCTTATGGCCGTGGAAGTTGGTGCCCTCAAAGTCCCAGCTGCCGTCGAAGCAGCCGTCGCCCTTGCGCTGGGCATTGACCAGCATGTCGCGCACGCTGGAGTTCCACACCTTCCACTTGTCGCCACCCACCTGGAAGACGCCCAGGGTGTTGTAGTACATGTAGTAGGTGTTGGTCGGATAGGCCTTGGGGGTCTGCTTGTTCATCACGAAGTTGGCCAGGGTCTCCAGCATCGGATCGCCGGCGCGGTGGCCGAGGAACACGGCGCAGACCATGCCCACCGGGGCCATGTTCTGATGGCCAAATCCCTTCTCATAGGACTTCTCACCGGTCGTCCAGCAGTAGCTGAACAGACTCTCATCCTTGTAGATATCCAGCTTCTGCCAGTCGGGACGACCTTCCTTGCCGTCGTTATTCGCCTTCCAGGCCTGCTCGAGCCACTGCTTCGAGCCTTCCATCGCGTTACCGATGGTCAGGCCACCAGCATAGGCGCTCTTGAGGGCCATGACATTCCAGCCGGTTACCGAGGCATCATTGCGCTTGCTCGGCTTGGAGTAGTCCCAGCCCAGGCCGTAGGCGTTACCATCGTCCTTGTTCTGGCGGCTGATGATCACATCGACGCCCTTCTGCGTCGGCTCGCGCAGGTCCTTGTCCGAGGTCATCGCGTAGGCTTCAGCCAGGGCCATGGTGGCGACGGGATGCTCGTAGTTGCGCGCGCCCAGCAGACCGTCGGGCTTCTGCACCGAGAGCAGGTAGTCGATGCCCTTCTTCACGGTGGGCTTGAACTTGTTGGCCGTCTTGTGGTCGTAGCCGGCACCGAGGAACGCCAAGAGGGCGTAGCCGGTCATCGCGGCGTTGACCTCTTCAGCCGAGTGACCTTCATAAGCACCCGGCTCGCACTTGGGGTCCTCGGTGCAGTTCTGGAAGTACTTCTCGGCATCCCACATGCCGTTGGGCGACTGGTGCTTCTTGAACCAGCGCAGCGCGGCGTCCACCGCGCTCTCCGAGCCCTTGGAACCGCCGCCGCGACCGACTGCGCGACGCTTGCCGCCGCCGCTGCGGCTGCCGAACATGCCGGCGCTGCCGCCGCCCGCGCCGATCGCCATGAAGGCACCCTGGCCGCCCATCTCGGAGTCGGCGACAGCTTCTTCGCGACCCTTGGCCACGTTGCTGTCGGTCTCCTCTTCACGGGTGGTGACATCCTCGACCGGCTCGATCTGGGTGATCGGATTCGGATTGTCGGACTGCACTGCGATGTCGAGCTCGACCTTGGGTTCGAGCAGTTCACGCTCGAGCTTGGGTTTCTCCTCCTTCTTTTCAGGCGGAGGCGGGATCGACTGCACCCGCACCGGGGGCACTTCCTGCTCGGGCTCCTTGGCAAGGAAGTAGATCGTGCCCATCAGCATGATCATGGTTGCATGCAAGGCGCCGGATACGACCCAGCTGATGACACCAGCATACTTATGCTGACCGTCATCCTCCTCTTGCTGTTGCTCGGGATCGATCGGGTTGCCGTTCTCGTCGAGCAGCTGCTCCTGCTGGTCGTCGTTCTGGTCCTGCTGGCTCATGGCGGTCTCCTGCATTCCGGTAAACGTGGCTGGATGGCCAAGGTTCACAGAATGAGCATCGGGGCTGGCGGGGAGTCTATCGATTAGCCAAAACTGGGGATAGCGGCCCACTACCCCCTAGGAGAGGGTGGTGAGACACAGTGAACGGGTTCGTTTGGCCCCACACTGAGTCTGGGACTCAAGAATGCTGGAATGATGGATCGTCATTCCTGGATGCCCGGTGTGGACGAATGGCTCCCTGGAACTGCCGAACGGCGCGTCACGCCGCAGTTTGACGCAGGGCCGGGCCCTGGATCTGGGGATAACCAGGTGGCAGGCACAGGTTCGCGGCATCCTCGCCCTCGCCGTCGAACACATGGCAGGCGGCGAGATCGAGACCGACCGACAGGCGTTCGCCCAGGGCTGCACGCAGATGGCTGTCGGCACGCAGCACCACGGGCCGCGCCGTGCCCAGGCCAGAACCATAGACCAGTTGATGATCGCCCATCGCCTCGACCAGTTCGACGCACACCTCGACCTGCGCTGCGGCGGCAGAGCGCGCCACCAGATGTTCCGGGCGGATGCCAAGCACGACGCTGCGCCCCTCGCGCGAACGCAGGGCCTCGGCGGCGGCCGGCGGAGCCGCCAGGGTTGCGCCGCTGGCCAGGCGCAGGGCACCGCCGACGACCGTGGCGGCGAGGAAATTCATCGTCGGGGTGCCGAGGAAGCCAGCGACAAAGCGGTTCCACGGATGGTCGTAGATCGCGGTCGGCGCCCCGACCTGCTGGATCACGCCCTTGTTCATTACCGTGATGCGGTCGCCCAGGGTCATCGCCTCGATCTGGTCGTGGGTCACGTAAACCATCGTCGTCTGCAGGCGCTGCTGCAGGGTCTTCAGTTCGTAGCGCATCTCGCCGCGCAACTTGGCGTCGAGGTTGGACAGCGGCTCGTCGAACAGGAACACCTGGGGGTGGCGCACGATCGCCCGTCCGAGGGCGACGCGCTGGCGCTGGCCGCCGGAGAGTTGCTTGGGCAGCTTCTCCAGCTGCTCGTGCAGGCTGAGCAGGCGGGCCGCCTCATCGACCTTCTGCGTGATCTCGGCCTTGGGCAGCTTGCGCAGGCTGAGCGCATAGGCCATGTTCTCGCGCACCGTCATGTGCGGATAGAGCGCGTAGTTCTGGAAGACGAAGGCGATGTCGCGGTCCTTCGGCTCGACCTGGTTGACCACCCGGCTGCCGATGCGGATCTCGCCGCCGCTGATCTCCTCAAGCCCGGCGATCATGCGCAAGATCGTGGTCTTGCCGCAGCCGCTAGGACCGACAAGAACCATGAACTCGTGGTCGGCGATGTGCAGATCCACGGCCTTCACGGCATGGAAGCCGTTGTCGTAGAGCTTGTCGATGCGGGTCAGGGTGATGTCGGCCATGCGCGGCATGCTAGCAGGCCGCTCTCGTTTCGCCCAGTGCGGGGACGGCGGCGCGATGCAACCCGTCCACGCACCCTGGATACGCGCTGGCCGAGGCCGCAACGGGCCTATCCTCGAACGCGGACATGCCCATCCCACTCGCCCTCGTCGCCGGATTCCTCGGGGCCGGCAAGACCACCTTCCTGGCCCGTTACGCCGCCCGCCTCGCACCGCGCCGGGTCGCCTTCCTGGTCAACGAGTTCGCCGCGACCGACGTCGATACCCCCCTCCTGGCGGCGGCCGCTTCCTGCGTGGTCGGGATCAGCGGCGGTTCGATCTTCTGCCGCTGCAAGGCGACCGAGTTCATCCGCCAGCTCTCCGGACTGACCGAAGAGTTCCCCGCTCTCGACGGGGTGGTGGTCGAGGCGAGCGGCATGGCCGATCCGTCGGCCGCCCGCAGCATGCTCGATGAGTCCGGTCTCGACCGGGTCTATCGCCTGGTCGGCACGGTGACCCTGGTCGATCCGGGCACTCTGCCCAAGATCCTCGACACGCTGCCGGCAGCCGAGCGCCAGGTCGCCGCCGCCGACCTCGTGGTGATGAGCAAATCCGACCTCCACCCGCCGGAGGCGTTGGCGGCCTGCGAAGCCCTGGTGCGCGGGATCAACCCGGCCGCCCGGCTGCTGCGCGTGGTGCGCGGCGCCTGCGATCTCGACCTGCTCGCCCTCGATGCGACCCGCTGGGTGGATGGAGAAGTCGCGGAGTGCGCCGATCCGGCCCTGCTACCCGTCGAACTACCGTTTGATGGGCCAGTTGCCGCCGAGGCCCTGGCCGCCGCCATCGCCGCCCTGGGTGATGACCTGCAGCGTGCCAAGGGGTTCATCCCGACGCGCACGGGCTGGATCTACCTCGACTGGTCTGCCGGCCGTCTCGCGCTTACCCCGGCTGCCAGCGGTCGGGCAGGCTTGGCGCTGATCCTCCACCCCCGCGCCCGCGAGCGTGCCGCCGCGCTGGTCGCAGCGGTCGCCGCTGGTACCTTCGCCACCTGAATATGGCCCCGCTGACGCGCAGCCTCCACTCCGAACTCGCCTCCCGCTGGAGCGCAGCCTGGCCGGGCAGCAGCCTGGTCGCCTGCACCTCCGACGGCGAGACGGTGCACGGCCGCTGGCCGGCCGGGTTCACCAAGGCCAAGGCCGCGCACGCCATCGCCGAGGCGCTGCGCTGGGGCGAGCCCTGCGTCACCGAGGGCGCCGGCTCCTTCAGCTGGGCGGTGCCGTTGACGCACAACGCCCTGGTCACCGGCGGACTGGTGGCACTGATCGGCGAGGGCCGGCTGTTCCCCTCCGGTCTCGACGCTCCGGCCTTCGATGTGCGCGCCGCGTGCAGCGCCCTGCGCGAACTGGCGGAAGCCGCCAACCTGACCAACGCCGCGCTGCTGGCCAGCCACCGCGAGCACCACGAGCGCGAACGCCAGCGCGCCGCCTTCCTGCATGCGCTCAAACGCGGCGGTCTGGACGGGCTTGCCGCCACCTACCTGCGCGAGGAGGCGGCCCTGCTGGCGGCGGTGCGCGGCGGTGAACGCGGCCAGGCGCGCGCCATCCTCAACCGGATGCTGACCGGCATCTACCACCAGGCGGCGGGCAGCGTCGAGCAGGCCAAGGCCCTGCTGCTGGAACTGGTCGTACTGCTGCTGCGTACCGCGGTGGAGGCCGGCGGACGGCGCGACGTGCTGCTTGGCGGCGGAGTCGATCTGCTCGCCCTGGGTGGCATCCGCGATGAAGAGGAGCTGGCGCGTTGGCTGCGCCGCACCGTCGAGGCGGTGTTCGACAGCCTCGAATCGCGCCACCGCCGCGACCCCGAGGAGGAGTTGTTCCAGCGCGTCACCCGGCTGATCAACGAGCGCTGCGACGAGGATCTCGGCCGCGACGAGGTCGCCACCGCGTTCGGCATCTCGCCGCAACGCCTGACCCGTGTGCTGCGCACCTACGCCGGACGCGGTTTCCTCGACGTGCTCAACCGCGCGCGCATCGACCGCGCCAAGGAACTGCTCGATCACGGACGCAGCGCCCTGGACGTGGCACTGGAGACCGGCTTCGCCGACGCCAGCTACTTCACCAAGGTGTTCCGCCGGCTGACCGGCATGACCCCCAGCGCCTACCGCACGCGCAGCGGCTGAAGCGACGTGCCGGGATAGTCAACCTTTCCGCGCGGTGGGGGATAGACAGCGCTTGTCCGCGCCGTCCGACAGCGGCATACTGCAAGCATGCGCATCCTCCTGCCTGTGATCCTGGCTGCGACCCTCGCCGCCGGTGACAGCGACTACCAGCAATTCGACGGCCGGGCAATGCTCGGCATCAACATGACGCCGCCCAGCGCCGCGACCCAGACCAGCAACGGCACCGATCCCGGCCTGGGCGTCGAAGCCCAGCAGGTCTATCCCGGCACGGCCGCTCAGCGCATGGGCGTGCAGCCGGGCGATCTGATCACCATGCTCAACGGCGGCACCATCGGCTCGATGAACGACCTGCGCAACGAGGTCGCCCTCGCTGGCGTCGGCGGCGACGTCGTGCTCGAGGTCATGCGCAACGGTGAGCGCCTGGTGCTGCAGGAGAAGCTCAGCGAATGGCCGGCGAACATCCCCTACCAGCCGATCGATGAAGCGGCCGAGCGCCGCTTCCGCGACTGGCAGGCCCGCCGCCTGGACCGCACCCAGCAGGCGGTCGCCTCGCTGCGCAAGCAGGTCGAAGATCTCGAACGCAAGACCGGCGACGGCGCCAAGTCCAACGCGGGTCAGCGTGGCCCTGTCTCGCCGATGCAGGCCATGGGCCTGCCGGCCAGCCAGGCCCTGGCCGCCCTGCCCGCCTTCAAGCTCACCCTGCGCACGGCACACGACGCGGCCGACAGCGGCAGCGTCGTGCCCGGCCGCACCACCGCCTGGGATGCCCGCGTCCTCGTCGGCACCTCCATCCCGGTCATCTTCTAAATGCGCCCTATCCTCCCCCTGATCCTCGCCGCGGCCCTGGCGGCCGGCGATGCCCCTGCACCTGCACCAGTTCCGGCACCAGTTCCAGCCCCGGCCACGACGCCGGCTCCGGCCACGACACCTGCCCCGGCCACGACACCTGCCCCGGCCACACCGGCAAAGGCGTTCCTCGGCATCGCCATCGATCCCGCCGCATCCTCCTTCGACGGCAAGGGTCTGGTCGTGCTGCGTGTCGAACCCAACAGCCCGGCCGCCGTCATGGGTCTGGCGGCCGGCGACCGCATCACCCTGCTGGATGGCAAGGCGCTGAAGGACCAGGACGCCCTCGCCGCCGTGATCGGCGGGAAAAAGCCGGGCGACAAGATCGAGATAGAAGCCGTCCGCGCGCGCGGCAAGGATGGCCTGCCCGAAACACTGAAGCTGTCCGGCACCCTGCAGGAGGCACCCAAGTCGCGCGTCGGCAACCTCGGCAACCAGTTGGCCGAACTGCAGGCCCGGGTCGGCGAACTGAACCAGAAGAGCAAGGAACCGACCCTGGCCGAAGTGCTGCAGAAGCTGCAGGACATCGAAAAGGATCTACCCAAGGCCGCCGAAGCGTTCAAGAAGGTCTATCCCAACGGTGAGTTCCGCATCGTGATCTCGCTTGAGATCACCAGCGACAAGACTGCCAAGGATCCGCTGGCCATCGATGTCGGCGGCAAGCCGGCCCCCAAGCCCGACGCAGCGCCGGTCGAAGCGCCGAAGCCCTGAGCAAGAGGGCTGGAGCCCAATGGCGTTGCGTTAAGGACTCTTGGGGACGCAAGGCGGAAGGCGGAAGGCGGAAGGCGGAAGAGTTGCTGAATCGAGTTGATGGGGTCCAATCCGCATTTCTTCCGCCTTCCGCCTTCCGACCTCCGCCTTTCCAAGGTCAGTGCCCTTAACGCAACGCCATTGGCCTCCAGCCTGACCTTTCAGGGCAGGAAGCGCATCGGGCGCCCGTTCGGCGCACCGGTGATCTGGCCATCGCGCATCACCACCTGGCCGCGCACCACGGTGGCCATCGGCCAGCCCTGCACGCGCATGCCGTGGAACGGGGTCCAGCCGACCTTGCTCGCCTGCTGGCTGTCCTCGATGGTGCGCTCAGCGGCGAGGTCGACCAGGGTGAGGTCGGCATCGTAACCGGCCGCGATGCGACCCTTGTTCATCAGGTTGAAGACGCGCTGCGGCCCGGCACTGGTCAGATCGACCAGGCGCTGCAAGGACAGGCGACCCTTGGCGACATGATCGAGCATCACCGGCACCAGGGTCTGCACGCCAGGCATGCCGCTGGGACTGGCTGGATAGGGCTTGGCCTTCTCCTCACGCGTGTGCGGGGCGTGATCGGTGGCGAGGATGTCCACCGTGCCGTCAGCGACCGCCGCCCACAGCGCGGCGCGGTGGCGCTCGTCGCGCACCGGCGGGTTCATCTGCGCCAGGGTGCCGAGGCGGTCGTAGCAGTCAGGGGCGGCCAGGGTCAGGTGGTTGGCCAGCACCTCGACGGTGGCGAGATCCTTCTGACCGCGCAGGAATTCCATCTCCTCGGCGGTGGTCACATGCAGCACATGCACTGGCCGACCGTGCCGGCGCGCCAGGTTCAGCAGGCGCTGCGTGGCGCGCAGGGCGCTCTGCTCGTCGCGCCACACGGGATGCCAGTGCGCCGTGGCGCCGGGCGGGATCAGCGCCTTGCGCTCCAGCAGGCGCGGCTCGTCCTCGCAATGCACCGCCATGCGCCGGCGGCCGTTCATCACGATGCGCTCCAGCGTCGCATCGTCGGCGACCAGCAGGGTGCCAGTCGAGGCGCCCATGAACACCTTCACGCCGCACACGCCGGGAGCGGTCTCGTAGCCGCGCAGCAGTTCGGCGTTGGTGCCGTCACCACCGAGATAGAAGGCGTGGTCGGTCCACACCTTGCCCGCCACGCGTGCCAGCTTGTCGGCGATGAGTTCCGGCGTGGTGGTGTTGGGGCTGGTGTTGGGCATCTCGAAGACGCCGACCACCCCGCCGAGCGCGGCGGCACGCATGCCGCTGGCCAGGGTCTCCTTGTGCTCGAGACCGGGCTCGCGGAAATGCACCTGGGTGTCGATCACCCCGGGCAGGACATGCAGGCCGCGGGCATCGATGACCTCGACAGCGCCTTCCGAGCGCAGGTCGCCGATGGCGGCGAAGCGCCCATCACGGATGCCGATGTCGGTGGTGCCGACCGCCCACGGGGTGACGACAGTGCCGTTGCGGATCAGGAGGTCGAATGCAGGCATGACCGTAGGTTGGCGATCTGCGCCTTCCCGCAACCGCCAGAAGCGACAAGATACCTTCATGGCCGATCTCGCCGGCATCGTCGCCACCGCCACTGCGCTGCGCCATGAACTGCACCGCCATCCGGAGTTGACCTGGCAGGAACACGCCACCGCAGCTCGGGTGCGCGCCGAACTCGACCGTTTGGGCATCCCGTGGACCTCCTGCGCCGAGCTTGGCACCGTCGCACGCCTGGCTTTCGGCCGCAGCGGACGCCATCTCGCATTGCGTGCCGACCTCGATGCCCTGCCGATCAGCGAGGCGACCGGCTGCGCGCATCAAAGTACCGTGCCCGGCACCATGCACGCCTGCGGCCATGATGGCCACACCGCCTGTCTGCTCGGCGCGGCAGCCTGGCTGAAGCATCACGAGGCGGCGCTGCCCGGTCCGTTGACGCTACTGTTCCAGCCCGCCGAGGAGGGCGGACACGGTGCCCGGCGCATGGTTGAAGCCGGCTGCCTCGACGGGGTCGATACCGTGTTCGGCTTCCACAACTGGCCCGGCCTGCCCGCCGGCCACTACGCCTGTCCGGACGGACCGGTGATGGCCGCCAACGGCGAATGGACGATCACCATCACTGGCCGTGGCGGCCACGCCGCCTCACCGCACGACTGCGTCGATCCGGTGCTGGTCGGTGCGCAGTTCACCGTCCTGGTGCAGCAACTGGTGTCGCGCCAGACCGCGCCGCAGGAGGCAGCGGTGGTCAGCGTCACCTGCTTCCACGCCGGCACCGCCGACAACATCATCCCGGACAGCGCCGAACTCGTCGGCACGGTACGCGCCGCGACCACCGAGCGGCGCGAGAAGCTGGTCGCTGGCCTGCAACGCACCCTCGATGCGGTGTGCGCCGCCAGCGGCGCGCGCGGCAGCCTGCGCTACGAACCGACCTACCCGGCGACGGTCAACCATCCCGGCCCCGCTGCCGAAGCACGCGCCGCCCTGGCGTCGATCCTCGGCCCCGAGCGCAACATCAGCGCCGGCATCCCGCTGATGGCCGCCGAGGATTTCTCCTACTACCTGCAGGCCAGGCCGGGCGCCTACATCCTGCTCGGCACCGGCGGGGCAGAGCCCTGCCACAGCCCGCGCTTCGATTTCGATGACCGCCTCATCCCGGTGGTCATCCGGCTGTGGGCCCGCCTGGCCGGCGCGCCAGTTCCGGCAGCATGAGCCAGGCTGCCTCGACCGCACGCACCAGAAAGCCGTAGTCGAGGGTGTCGGAGCGATCCGACGGCTTGTGGAAGCGCGGATTGCGGAAGCGGTCGGTGTCGGTGAGGGTGATGACCGGCACACCGTGATGGTGGAAGGACTCCTGGTCGCCCATCATCTGCCAGGTCTGCCCCGGCCACCAGCAGCCACGCACCGGCATCTGCGCGCGACGCGCCGCGCTGGCGCAGCGCCGCGCCAGCGCGCGGTCACGCCACGCCGCCTGCACGCACAGGAAGTCACCGCGGGTGCCGTGCACCCACGGCATCCACCAGGCCGGCCAGGCCTGGCTGCCCGGCCGCAGATCGCACCAGCCGAGCGCATCGAGGATCAACGCCGCGTCGGGGCGCGGCGCATGCCCGGCGTGGTGCCAGCTGCCGCCGCGCTCGCGCCCCCAACGCATGCCCTCTTCGTTGGCGAAGGCGACGATCCGCACGCTGCACGACAGCGGTTCCCGCGTGACGCGGGCGGCCAGGGCGAGCAGGGCCGCAACCCCGCTGGCGTTGTCGTCGGCGCCCGGGGCCCCGACGACATCGGGCACGCTGTCATAATGCGCGCCGATCAGCAGCGTCCCCGGCCCGCGGCCTGGCACGGTGGCGATCACATTCGCCATCCCGCTGAAGGCTTCGATACGCACCTCCAGGCCGCAGGCTGACAACCGGCTGCTGATATGATCCCGGGCCCGCTCCAGCGCCGCTGGCAGGCCAGGATGGCGGGGGCCGATCACCGTGGCGAGCTGCTCGACATCGGCGCGCACCTGTTCGACTTCGTTCATGCCCGCCACGACCTCGGCCATACCCACGCCAGCACCAGCAGTCCGCCGAGCAGCGCGACCGCGACCTGGCCGGGAGGAAGATCGGCTTGCCAGGCGATGGCGAAGCCGCCGGTCACCGCGCCCAGCCCCGCCGCCACCGACAGCCACGGCATCCAGGCCAGACGGGTGCCCAGACGGCGCGCCGCCAGGGCGGGCAGCACCAGCAGTGCGGTGGTGAGCAGGGCGCCGAGCAGCTTGAGCGCCACCGCCAGCAGCAGCGCGAGCAGGAGCGCCGCAGCGAGGCTGAGCACCAGCGGGGCGGCCCCCTGCTGGCGCGCCAGGCGCGGTTCCCAGGCCGCAAGCAGCACCCGGCGGCCGGCGACGAGCGCCAAGGCAACAACCAGGACCGCCACGATCAGTGCGCCGGTGGCACCAGGCCAGCTCGCGCCCAGCACCGACGAGGAGGTAAGCCGGGCCAGCTGCTCGGCGCCGTAGGGTTGCCCGGCCAGGATCAGGACCGTGGCCGCACCACCGAACAGGATCATCCACGCCGCCACAGCCTCGGGCCGTTCGCGCGGCGGCGGGCGCTGCGCCAGCACCGAGGCGACGGCGATGGCCAGAAAGGCCCACAGCGACGGCCAGGCCAGCCCACAGGCGATGGCGACGGCGAAACCGCAAGCCCCCATCTGCACCAGCCCGACGCCAAGCAGAGCCTGCTCGCGCGCCACCACCGGGATGCCGGCGAGGGGCAACGCTACGGCCAGCGCCCAGGCCGCGACATAACTGGCGCCAAACAACGACCATCCTGCGGTCAGCCACTCGATCATGACGACTCCACGCTGAAGCGGCCATCGCCGAGCAGCACGCGACCGGTCGCCGCCGCGCCGGGCGGACGATGCGCCACGCACAGCACCGCCAGGCCGTCGGCGCGCCGCCGTTCGCAGGCGCGCAGGCAGGCTGCGACCGACTCGCCATCGAGGTGGTTGAACGGCTCGTCCAGGACCAGCAGGGCCGGACGGCGGGCCAGCGCACGGGCGATGCGGGCGCGCTGGCGCTGACCGCCCGACAACGCCCAGTAGCTGCGTCCCGGCTCCAGCCCGACATCGGCGACCGCCACCAGCACGCTGGCCCGATCGCCGCGACCACCAGGCAGGCCGAGGGCGACGTACTCCTCGACGGCCAGCGGCAGGGTCGGCTGCAACTCATCGAGCTGCGCCACCGTGGCAAGCATGCCGCCGTCACTGATCCACGGATGCAGCGTGATGCTGCCGGCCAGCGCCGGCAGCTCGCCCAGCACGGTCGCCAGCAGCGTGGTCTTGCCGCTGCCGTTCGCACCTTCGATCCACCACCACTCGCCAGGTCTCACCGTCCAATCCAGACCGCTGGCGAAGACCCGACCGGCGCGTCCCACCGCCACGGCGGCGCAGGTGATAAGCTCGCGAACCTCGATGTCGGCGTGCAGAGTGCTCACGGCGGCAGGATCGGCATCGCGCCTCAGCGCGCCAGTGCCGTGGCGACGGCCCGCACATTGGCGTCGATCCAGGCGATGTACTCCTCGGTGCCGGGACGCGCCCCGGCCTGGTGGGCCAGTTCGGCGATCGGCGCAGCGGCGGCAGTGGCGGCCAGTTCGATCAGCCGGCGATCGAAGTATGGGCTGGCGAGGATCGCGCGCACGCCATCCGCGCGCATGCGCTCGGCCAAGCCTGCGAGAAAGCGCGTCGAGGGCGGAATGCCCGGCTTCGGCTCAAGCAGATGGCCGATACGCAGCCCGAAGCGGCGCGCGAGATACGGGTAGAGATCATGGTCGGCAGCCACGACCACCCCGGCATACGGGCGCAGCAGCCCCCACCAGCCGCCCAGTTCGGGTACGAGGCCCTGCTCGGCCAGGAAGGCCTGCAGACGATCCTTGTCATCAAGAAGGATCAGCTTGTCGATGTCGAGCTTGGTCGCGAGAACCTCACCGGCCAGCGCCGCGCCCAATCGGCTGCGGAATCCCTGGAACCGTTCGGTGAACCGCGCTGCAGCCTCCGGCCGCAGCGCGCCCAGCCGGTTGGCCAGTTCCTTGGCCAGCGCCAGGCCGATGGCCGGATCGAGCAGGACATGCGGATTGCCCTGCGCGTGCACATGCCCGGCACTGCGGTCGATGGGGCCAGTAGGCACGCCGATCGGCGCGCGCACCAGGGTCGCCGCCTCGACATAGCCGGCACCATCGGAACGGATCACCCGATTGCGCGATTGGGTGACCAGCGTCGGCAGCCAGCCGATCTCAAGCTCGGCCCCGGTGGCCACGAGGAGCTCGGCTCGCGAGAGGGCGACAACGAAGCTCGGCCGAGCCTCGACGCGATGCGGATCCTCCTCTGGACGGGCGAGCACCACCAGTTGGACATCGTCACCGCCCACGGCCCGCACCAGCGCGCCGATCTCGGGGACCGTGGCGACCACCGCGACCGGCTCTCCCCCGACAAGCAGGGTGGTGAGGAGGGCGAGGGAGAGCCAACGCATGTCAAAAGCCGTGCGCCGGGTGCGCGCCGATCAGCACATCGAGCCCCAGCCAGACACTGTGCGCGGTGTCCTTCTCGTCCAGATGCTCGGCGCGGTCGAAGTCGTACTGCAGGCGCAGGCGGCTGAACTCGCTGGGACGCCAGGCGAGCAGCGGGGAGAGGCGCAAGCGGGCATCCCGCATCGCATCGGCATTGTGGTCCACCAGCCCTTCGTGCTCGACGCTGTCGCCTCGGGCGGTGGCATATTCCCCACGCACCCCGGCACTCCAGCGCTCGCCGAAACCGACCTCGATCTGGGCATAGACGCCCCAGTCGGTGAGGGTCGCGGCCGGCGCGAGGAAATCATCGGCGGGATCGCTGGGGTCCTCGCCGCTGTCCATG
Organism: bacterium; assembly: GCA_020047915.1. Taxonomy (GTDB): domain Bacteria; phylum Planctomycetota; class UBA11346; order UBA11346; family UBA11346; genus UBA11346. The sequence continues at coordinate 35,780 of JAIFND010000179.1, forward strand.
GATTCCGCCACCGTCACCCGGCGCAGGATGCCCTCAGCCACCGCCTTGATCGAGGTGATGGTGCCGCCGGTGGGCTTGGCGGAGACCACCAGGTCGAGGCCGTACAGATCGCTGCGCTGGCCATCACCGGTCGCATTCGCCCCGCCCAGCCAGCTCAGACCGAGCTTGCCCTCGATGCCGCCCAGTTCTGCGGCGTTCTCCCAGCGTGCCAACCAGACCAGATCGGACCACGAACCCGTGGTCAGCTCGTCAGCGCGCAGGCGTCCACCCAGGGTGCGCTCCGTCTCATCGCTAGACTCATGGTCGTGGTGCCCGGCCGCCTCGCCGCGAAAGCTGACCAGACTCGCATCATCGCTGTTGAACGCACCGAGCGTGACGGTGCTGTACCAGGCGAGCGGCGACAGCCACGCCAGGCGCGCACCGGACGAGCGGCTGCCTTCTCCACCCAGCAGACGGCTGGCCACTACCGGCTGGTTGATCCAGGTAGCGGCATGGGCATGCGTGGTGTTCACGCGGCCGAACTCGATCAACTGGTAGCCAGCCTTCGCTTCCAGGCCGTAGGGCAGGCTGGTGGTGGTGAGGAAGGCTTCCTCCAATTCGACGCCATGTTCCGGCGCGGCGACGAGATGGGCCTCGGCCGTGAAGTAGGGATCCACGGCACCGGCCAGGGACAGCTCTGCACCCTGCAAGGTGAACCCGCGACGGTTGGGGTCATGTCCCCCGGCCGCCAGGCTCTCCAGTTCATGGTCGGTGGCAGTCGATGCGCCGGCCGCCGCGACCACGGCCAGCGAGATGTCGATGAGCCGCAGGGTCGGCGCAGCGTGGGAATGGACGGCAGGTGCCGGCTGCTGGGGCAGGGTTGCGATGGCCTGGTCCAGTGCCGTGGCCGGATCGGCAGCGGCGGCACAGACGGCACAGGCAAGGAGCGTCAGGGTAGGGGATAGGCGCATGGCCGGGTTCTCGTTAATGATAATGACTAATCAATACCAAAATGGCAAAGCCACAACTGCACGCACCATGCTAGCCGTGAGCGACGACCTGGAAACCCTGCTGCGTACCCGACAAGCCGAGCGCACGACGCAATTCGCCGGCGGCACGACCAGTGCCTGGAGGCTGTGCGATGTGGCCAGTGGAGCGCCATGCACCGTCGATTGGTACGACGGTGCCGCCGTGGCCTACGAGAAGGCCGGTGCCACCGCCGCCCCGGATGCCGCGCTGATTGCACGCGCCCTGGCCATCCCGATCGACCACGTCTTCGTCAAGCAGCGCCGCCAGCAGAAGGATCGTCAGCACGGCGGCCAATATCAGGTGGTCGCCCGCGCCCAGGCCGAGCGCACGGTGCGCGAACAGGGACTGCGCTTCGCCGTCAACCTCAGCGACTACCTCGACACCGGCCTGTTCCTCGACCACCGTCCGCTGCGCCGCACCGTGGGACGCCTGGCCAACGGCCGGCGCGTGCTGAACCTCTTCGCCTACACCGGGGCCTTCACCGTGCACGCCGCAGCGGGCGGGGCGCGGGAGACGACCACGGTCGATCTCTCGAACACCTACCTGCGCTGGGCCGAGCACAATCTGGCGATCAACCAGTTGCGCGGCCAGCACCGCATGATCAAGGCCGACTGCCTGCGCTGGCTGGGCGAGTCGCGCGGCGCGACCTACGATCTGATCATCTGCGACCCGCCTACCTTCTCCAACTCGAAGGCGATGGCGCGTTCGTGGGAGGTCGGTCGCGACCAGGAATGGCTGCTCGGGCGGTTGTGGACCCTGCTCGCCCCGGGCGGCACGGCATGGTTCTCGACCAACAAGCAGGGCTTCACGCTGACCGCGAAGCTGCCCGCCTTCACCTCGGTCGAGGACATCACCGCCGAAACGATCGACACGGATTTCGCCGGCACCACGCCGCACCGCTGCTGGCGGCTGCGGCGATAGATCCATTGCCACAGGGGTTAGGGGTTAGGGCGCGAGCCATTGCACCAGGGGTTAGGGTCGGGCCATTGCACCAGGGGTTAGGATCGGGCCATTGCACCAGGGGTTAGGGGTTAGGGCGCGAGCCATTGCCCCAGGGGTTAGGGGTCATTGCCCCTGGAAAAGCACTCGCAGCGCGAGTCTGCCTTTCCCTAACCCCTAACCCCTGGGGCAATGAATCTGCCTAACCCCTGGGGCAATGGACTGCGACTACTTCCGCAGCCGGCGCAGCTCGTCGGCCAGATGCTCGAATTCGCGCGGACGCGGCGAGACGATGCGGACGGTCTCGCCTCCTGCCGGATCGGGCAGCTCCATCTTCCAGGCGTGCAGCATGTGGCGCGGGGCCTGTACCGGATCGTGGCGGTCGCCGTGACGGCGATCGCCGTACAGCGGGTGCCCCATCTCGGCGAAGTGGATGCGGATCTGGTGGTGCCGCCCGGTCTTGGGCATAACCTTGACCAGCGCGCCGTAGGTGCCCAGCGTCTCCATCACCTCCCAGGTGGTGGTGGCAGCGCGCGCGTCGGCGCCGTGGCCACTCTTCCAATGCTCGAAGCCCTGGCCCTTCTCCTCCTGGATCAGGTAGCTGCGGTGCTCGCCGCTGGCGCGCGGATGGCCGCGCACGATCGCCAGGTAGGTCTTCTTCACCAGGTGGTCGCGGAAGGATTCCTCGAGCTTACGCGCGATGCGCTCCTGCTTGGCGAACAGGACGATGCCGCTGGTGTCGGCATCGATGCGATGCACCGGGATGATGCCGGGCAGGAACGAGGCCTTGAGGATGTCGAGCAGGCTCCAGCTCTTGACCGCATCGGTCGGGGTCACCGGCAGCCAGGCCGGCTTGTCGTAGGCGATGAAGCCTTCGGTCTCGTGCACGATGCGGGCGCGGTCAAAGATGTGCTCTTGCGGAGCGTGTTCGACGAAGACCTCGACCGTCTCGCCCGGCTTGACCTGGCGGCTGGCGAAGGTCTCGACCCCGCCATCGACGCGCACGCAGCCGCTTTCGATCAGTTTCTTGGCCTCGCGCACGCTGATTCCGCCCTGGATGCGGGCGACGTAGGCGGCGAGGCGGGTGCCGCCCTCGACGCCGACGCGGCGCGCTCCGGGACCCGGCTTCCAGATCACCCCCTCGGCCGCCTTGCCCTTGCCCTTGCCGCCGCCGCCACGCTTGGCCTTCCCCTGCTTGGTCTTGCGCGCCTGCTGGGTCTGGAACCCGGACAGTTCCGCACGCAGATCGCCGAGGTCGAGCTTCCAGCCGCGGCCGTTCATCGGGCTCCCGGCATCATGCCGCCGAAGCCTTCCATGATCTGATAATCTTTGGGCGCCTCGAAGAGGTCGGCCTTCTGGGAGCCGATCTGGTAGTTGGTGAAGTCGCCCTGGCCCTGGCCAGACTTCACGCGGATGATCACGCCCTGCTTGGCATCGATCCAGCCGGTGCCCTTCTCATCGCCGCTGGTCCACTCGTAGCGGTCGCAGGCGACGCCGTTCACCGTCTCGGTACCGGTCTTCTTCCAGGTCGATTTCGGATCCTGGGTGGGGTCCTTGTTCTGCGACGGGTCGTAGGCCATCGCCATGCCGGATTTCTCTGCCGGCATCAGCATCCACATCTTCTTGAGGTCCTGGCGGATGATCATGACCATCGCACCTTCTTCAGACTTCAGCTCCATGCGCTGCTTGCCGGCACCGCCGACGAACTGGCGACCCGTGACCTTCTCCGAGCCATCGCTAAAGGCGATATCGCAGGCATAGGCCGGCGGCGACTTGAACGGCAATTCGGCGGCATGGAGGGAGAGGACCAAGGCGAGGAGTGCGAGGTAGCGCATGGGCGCGCATGCTCGCGCGTCCTTGCGCGGGGCAAGGAACGCATCCCTGCGGGCGAGGGCGCCCGCGAGCCGGTCGGGCGGGGGCGCCCGCGCCCCCAGAGCCGCGCCAGCGGCGACGGGCGAGGCAGGGGCGGTGGGCGGATACAATGGGCGAAGCCCATCCGCCCACGGTTTCGGAGCGGTAGCGACGAAACCGAGCCCTGCCGAGCCCGGGGGTCCGAGGGGGCGTCGGCCCATATCCGTTAACCTAAAATCCATCCAGCGAGCAGTCGCTGGATGGTCTCCGTCTGCGCAACCCTGCCCCGTCGTTGA
>JAIFND010000245.1 GCA_020047915.1 bacterium
TGCCGGCCCAGTCGTGAAGTCGAAAATGGGTCGGCGCTACGACAGGCCCCCATCAACTCGATTCAGCAACTCTTCCGCCTTCCGCCTTCCGACTTCCGCCTTCCGCCTTCCGACTTGCGTCCCCAAGAGTCCTTAACGCAACGCCATTGGACCAGCAGGTCGGCACCACGGAATCCCAAGATCCCCGTCTGCACAACGCCGAAGGAACGACGCAACGCTGGGCCGAGGACTTTGCCAAGGGCTACGTCGGTGAACCTAAACGCAGCATTCCACACAGAGAACCAGAGCCACCAGAGGTCAAGACAAGGATTTGCGCGATTTCTTGGGTTCACCCGGACGGTGCCATTTCCCCTCTGGTCACTCTGGTGCTCTGTGTGACCGCTATCGCCGGGTTTAGGGTGAACTCACCGACATCGCCCTCGATGGACTGATTCCCAGGGCTACCGCCATGACCAGGCTGCACCGCCTGCACGAGCATGGCAAGATCGATGCCACGCTGCTGACGTCGGCCTTGGAACGTCTGAGATGCGGTGGTTAAGGACTGCCCTTAACGGCCGACATGAGTGGTTCATGGTGGCGTTTGCCACCATTGCCCCTGGCGCGCGGGCCGCGCGCGGTGCCCAGGTTTCGGTTTTCCGTAGCTTCTCCGCTTTGGGCGTTGCCCACCGTGCCGAAATACCATTGCCCCGGCGGGCGAGGGCGCCCGCGCCCCCGGATGCCGGCGGGGGCGCCGGCGCTCCCGGCTAGGCGCTGAGGGCCTGGATCGCCTGCTGCGCCTGTTCGGCGGTGATCTGCTGCTGGTCGGCAAGATGCTGCAGTCGGGCGATGGCCCGGTCGCGCGGCAGGTCGCCGGCGGCGACGAGACCGTGGATCGCCTGGATCAGACCCTTGGCCGTGCCCTTGGCTTCGCCGTTCGCTTCGATCAGGTCGATGATGTTCAGCACGCGGTGGTCCTTTTGCAGACGCTGGAGGGTGATGACTATCTCGGCTTCGGTCGTGATTCTAGCCAAAGCCAGCAGCCAGGGAAGCAGGATGCGCAAGTCTTCGACGGCGTTGCTGAGGCTGCCGTAACGCGCGATTATGCGCCCAGGCCGGGGCCCCATCGCTTGCCGATGGGGCGGGCGCCGAGCAGTGGTGGCGGCATAGAATCGGCGTAGCCGATGCCGCCACGATTCCGGCGGCCTGCCGACGGAATCGAACTGCGACAAAGCCCGGGGGTAGGCCAAAGGCCGTAGGGGCGAAGCCCCTGAGCAGAGCCGGCTGGAATCGCCTCAGGGCGGCGCAGCGGCACCAGGCGCGGCGCCAGATGCAGGGCTGTCCAACCGCCCAGGCCCTGGCTGAGCACCGGCGGTGGCCGCTGCGCCGGCCAGTCGTCGGTCAGCAGGATGATCGGCAGCACCGTCGCCTCACGGTGGCGCAGCACCAGCTCGGCCGTGTAGCGCAGCACGCGCGGCAGATCGATGCGGTGGCGGTCGCTCCAGTGTTCGAGCAGCGTGATGATCAGGCCGGGATGGTCCGGCCAGGTGAACAACACCGACAGGTCCATCAGGCGATGCGTGCTGTCGGAGGCCAGGATCGGCACCTCGGTCGCCAGCAGCGTCGCACCGGCGGGGGCGCCACGCTCGGCCAGCGCCTCGGGACAGAACAGCGCCAACGCCTCGGCGGGATAGCGGCCAAGCAGGTACTTGAAGCCGGCGTCCTGGGTAGTCATGGGTTTGTAATAACCCACTCGCGGGGTGGGTCAATACGGCGCTGGGTTTGTGTTGGCCCATCTGCGGCGGCGGGCGGGTAAGGTGTGATCGTCCATTGCCCCGGCGGGCGAGCGCGCCCGCGCCCCCGGAGGCCGGCGCACCTCAGCCGTCCTCGTCCTCGTCCTCATCCAGCCCGACCGCGAGGGCGATGCCGGTCTTGGCCAGGCGGCGGGCAAGGACCAGCGGATCGCGGTCCGGCGGCAGACCGACCAGCAGCGGGCCGAGACGCTCGGCGTCAGGACGGGCGGCCTCGACAATCCGTGCGGCGGTGGCCTCGTCGGGACAGGTCACCACGAGACGCAGGGCCGCCGAGGCCCGGCGCACGCCGCCGAACCAGCCGCGTAGTTCGTGCGTGACGTTGTCGGGCAGCGGCTTGGCCGTGGCGTCGATGAGGATGCGCAGGGCCTCCTCGCTGCTGATCCCGGCGATGGCGCCGGCCTGCACCGCCTCGCGAGTGAGGCGGAACAACACGCCGACGCCGCTGGCTCCCGGCAGGCGCTCGGCGAAGCGGCCGATCTCGGCCTCGAGGGCCGGAGCCGGGGCGAGGAAGGCGATGGTGTGGTCGGCCTGGACGATGAGCGGTCGGACGGGGGCAAGGTCGGGGGCCGGGGTGTAGGCGGCGTCGAGCCCGCAGACATAGCGCCCAGCGGCGGTGAGGCGCAGCAGCAGCCCGCCGCCTGGGGCTTCGCCCACCGCCACCGCCCCGTAGGCCACCGCGACATCGAGCACCAGTTGCTGGCAGAGGAGGCCCACCGCCCGCTCGTCAGCTGGCGAGGCGTGCGGCTGAAGGGTGCGCGACCACCACGGCAGGGCCTGGGCGAGGGTCCAGGTCGTCTCGCCGAGGTCGCGCAGGGCGTCGCGCAGCAGGCGCCACGGCTCCGGATGCCTGGCGTCGAGGTGACGCGGATAGGTGCCGCCGCCCGACTGTCCGTCATAGCGGCGCAGATCGAGCTCGCCCTGGCAGGCGGCTCGCAGCCGGTCGAGGATGAGGCGCCGCCGCTCGTCGCGCGGCTGGGCCAGCCAGCGACGGCCGGCCGCGGTGAGAGCCAGCCGGCGCTGCCGGCCGTCGGTCGTGAGCAGTTCGAGCCGCTGCCCGACGCTGATCGCCTCGCTCGCCCGCAGCTCGGGGTCGAGCACCGGCACCAGGCGGGCATCGGCGACGGGCAGCAGCGCCGCGAGGGCGCGCAGGTCGCGCACACCCAGGGTCCAGTCCTTGTTGATCCGGGCCGGCTTGGCGCCGAGGGCGGCGCACACCGCGACCAGGTCGTCGAGACGCCAGGCCTGTTCGCCAACAACCCCTGGGCTGGGCGACGGCCGGGTCGGGGCCGGCCGGTTGCGGTGCGCGTACCAGGCGCGCGGCTGGCCCAGACGCAGGACGCCGTCCTGCACCGCCAGTTGCGGGATCAGCACCAGGCACTGCGTCGCCCAGCGCAGGACCAGCGGCAGGTGCGCGGGGTCCGGGCAATGCGCCACCGCCGCCTCCCAGGTCGGCGCCTGCGGCTGGGCCACGATCCAGGACAGCATGGCCTGGCCGCTGCGCCGATGCGCGGCGAGGTGCTCGTGCGAGACCAGCGTGAGGTTGATCCCGGCGAGGTCGTTCCAGCCCCACACCGCAGCCTCGGCGGCGAGGCGGGCCAGTTCGCCGGAACTGGCGGCGGCGAGCACCTCGTCATCGCGGTGCCAGCGGATGCCCATCGCCGCGAAGCGGGTGCGGATCGCCGGCAGGTGCGCGCCGACCACCTCGCCGGCCAGGGCGAGGCTGCCGGCCGTGGTCGGGTCCTGGTAGGTTTCGGCGACCGCGGCCGTGCGCAGCAGGCCGAGCAGGGACTCGACCCCGGTCGCGAGGTGCAGGCCGCTGCCGCGCCGCAGCAGACCGGCGTCGGCCAGGGCGACCTGGTGCTCGCGCGGGAGGCGCCCCTCTTCGCGCGAGCCGACCAGCAGCAGGGCGAGGCGTACTTCGCGCGGCAGGGCGAGCCAGCGCGGCAGCAGCGGGCAGGCCGCCTCCCAGTTCACGCGGGCGAGCATGGCTCTCTCCAGTCATCGATGCGGTACTCGTAGCCCTGCTCGCACAGGAAGCGCTGCCGCTGCAGGGCGAACTCCTGCTCGACCGTGTCGGCGGTGACCAGCGAGTAGAACCACGCGCGGTTCTCGCCCGGCTTGGGCCGCAGGATGCGGCCGAGGCGCTGCGCTTCCTCCTGGCGGCTGCCGAAGGTGCCGCTGACCTGGATCGCAACGCTGGCGTCGGGCAGATCGACCGAGCTGTTGGCGACTTTGGAGACAGCCAGCGCGGTCAGGCTGCCGGCGCGGAAGCCGGCGTAGAGGCGTTCGCGCTCGCGCTGGGCGGTGCTGCCGATCAGGTGCGGGATGCCGAGCGCGTCGGCGATCGCCACCACCTGCTCGACGTAGAGCCCGATGATCAGGGTCGGAGCGCCGGGGTGGCGTGCCATCAGGCGGCGCACCGCATCGAGCTTGGCCGGGTTCTCGGCAGCGAGGCGGTGCTTCTCCTTTGCCGGGGCGGACAGATACGGGATGCGCAGCTCGGCCGGCTGGGCCAGGCGGACCTCGCTGCACACGGCGCGCGCGATCCAGCCCTCGGCCTCGAGCGCCTTCCACGCCACGTCGGCCTTGCGCGGGCCGATCAGGGCGAACACGTCGCGTTCGTGGCCGTCCTCGCGCACCAGCGTGGCGGTGAGGCCGAGACGGCGGCGGGCCTGGATGCCGGCGGTGGCCTGGAAGACCGGCGCCGGCAGCAGGTGCACCTCGTCATAGACCACCAGGCCCCAGTCGCGGCGGTTGAACAGTTCGAGGTGGGGCATGCCACCGGCGGCGCGGTCGCGATACGTCAGCACCTGGTAGGTCGCGACCGTGACCGGCGCGACCGTCTTGGTCGAACCGTCGTACTCGCCGACCTGCTCGGCCGTGAGGCCGGTCTTGTCGCGCAGCTCGGCGATCCACTGCCGCGCCGCGGTGACGCCGGTGACCAGCACCAGGGTCGAGGCGCCGACCGCGGCCATCGCCGCGATCGCGACGATGGTCTTGCCGGCTCCGCACGGCAGGGTCAGCACGCCCGAGCCGCCGCGCTCGCCGCCGCCGCAGTGGAAGGCCTCGACCGCGGCGCGCTGGTAGTCACGCAGCACGAAGGGCCGGCCGCTGCCGGCGCAGGTGTCGCGCAGGGTGATGATCAGCGGCTCGCCGGGGGTGTAGCCGGCGAGGTCCTCGGCCGGGTGGCCGGCCTCGACCAGGCGGACCTTGAGCCGGCCGCGGTGCTCGAGCTCGACATGGAACGCGGTCGATGACAGACGGCGGGCGAGCAGGCCGGCGAGGGGCGGCAAGGCGGCGAGCTCGTCGGCAAGACCGACGTCGGCGGCCACCAGCAGCAGTCCGCCGCCCGGGGCGCGGCGCAGCTCGAGGCGGCCGAAGCGGCCAGCGGTATCGCGCACCCAGCCGGGGATCACCGCCGGCAGCGGGAACTTGGCGAAGCCTTCGAGCACGCCCAGGATCTCGGCCGTGGTCATCCCGCTGGCGCGCGCGTTCCACAACGACAGCGCGCCGAGCCGGTAGGTGTGGACATGCTCGGGCATCTTCTCGAGGTCGGCGAAGCGCGCGAGGTGCGGACGCACCTCGGCGAAACGCGGACTGTCAACCTCGACCAGCACCGTGCGGTCGCCTTGCACGATCAGCGGGTTGTCCAGACGGGTCATGGCGGCAGCGGAGGTCAGTCTGGCGAATTGGCAAGGGCGGGGATCGACCAGCCGGCAGCCAGGGCCGCGCGGCGCAGGCGTGCCAGATCTGCCGGCTGCACCGCCAGCAGGCCGGGCGCGAGCTGCTCGACCAGGTCGCGGGTGCGACGACCGTGGACCAGTTCGGCCGCCGCGTCGGCATCGGCCACGCGCAGCAGGATGCGCTCGCCGAGCATCGCCACCGCCCCGGCCCGCCGCTGGGCGTCGGCGATTTGACGCTCGACCGGATCGGGCAGGGCGCCGCCGTGCATCGCCTGCAGCCGACGACGGACGTCGTCGGCCGACAGGCCTTCGGCCAGGGCGCGCTGCAGCAGCGGGCGGGAGAGGCGCCAGGCGCGCGCGTTTTCGGGTGTGGCGAGACGCTCGACCAGCAGCCGCTCGGCCGGGGCGGGGGTGGCAGCCAGGGCGATGATCGTCCCGTCGGCCTGGATGCGCCAGCCGCCCGCTGTCACGATCGACTCGGCGGCCGGTTCCGGGCCATCACCGAGCAGCCAGGCGCCATGCGGAGTCAGACGCACCGCCGTCACCTGGTCGGCGGCGGTGAACCAGGCCGGACCGACGCGCGCGTATTCGTCGGTCATGTGGGCGATCTCGCGCGGTAGCGGCGGTGGCGCGCCCTGCGCCACCTCGACCAGTCCGAGGCCGGCCAAGGGGCCGGCCAGCGCCCAGCGGATCCAGCCGTCGCGCACCATGTTGAGACCGGCCTCGCCGGTATCGTGGAAAGATCCGTGTTCGAGTCCGCGCAGATCGACGAGGTAGCTGTGGCCGAGCAGCGGCTCGAGCGGCGCCTGGGCCGCCAGGCGCGCGATCAGTGGCTGGGTCTGCAACCACTCGCCGACCGGAGAGTTCGCGGCGCCGCTCGACCGGGTTGCTGGTCGGGGCGTACAGGTCACGGTGCCCGATCAACCCATCGAGGTGGTCGAGGTCGTCTTCCTCGTCGTCATACCACGCCTCGAGCAGGGCGCGCAGGTCGGCCTGGGTGCAGGCTGGGCGGACGGCCGTGTAGCCGACACCATCGCCGGCGAGGAAGCCGGCGGCACACAGCGCGAAGAGCCGCGCCTGCCAGCGCAACGCGGCCAGGTCGGCTGGCCCGCCCGAGGCCTGCGCCAGCCGCTTGGTCAGGGACTTGGGCAGGCGGCCCGTGGCGGTGCTGGTGAGCTCGCCGCTGCCGGCCAACGCCAGCAGCAGGCCGAGTTCGTGCACCGCGTCACCACCCAGCACGGTGTCCGGCGCCGGCTCGGCAGCGTGCGCCAGCGGCGTCAGCGGCGGGGCGGCCAGCACCGGGCGCAGACGCGCGCGCAGGGCCTCGGGCATGCTGAGGTCGTCGGGGAAGCACAGCACCAGCGGCACCGGCGGATGGCGGGGATGGGCGAGGTCCGACCACGAACCGACCCGATAGCCGGGCGACGCGCGTCCGGCGATGCGCCGCAATGGACAGCCGTGCGCCGCAGCGGCGAGGATCAGCCGGCCGGGCTCGCCGGCCAGTTCAAGCACCCGCGCCAGCCCGGCGCCAGCGATCTGCTCGGCCAGCCAGGTGGCCATCGCCGGCTTGCCCCCGGACATGGGCTTGGGGGTGAACAGGCGCAGCACGCGCATCAGGGCGTCGTGCGGGTGCAGCGCGTAGGCGACCGCAAGTTCGTGCTGCAAGCCGGACGGAGGCATGGCTGGGCATGACAACGCGGGGGGCGCGATGTCCAGCGGTGGCTC
>JAIFND010000102.1 GCA_020047915.1 bacterium
CCGATCGGGCGATGACGAGGCCCCGTCGCACGGCATCCAACCGCAGCCCCCAGCAACTCTTCCGCCTTCCGCCTTCCGCCTTCCGCCTTCCGCCTTCCGCCTTCCGCCTTCCGCCTTGATTCCATCCATCCCACGGATCTCCAGGCCCCGGCCTGCTCGCGTCGCAATTGCCGCCCCACCGCATGCGCGGCGGGGCCCTCCGTGGGTCGTTACCCCCGATTCCCAGCCCCGTCACTCGGGCCATCCCCTCTGCCGGTCTGTGCTTGTACAAATCCCTGCCGCCCACCATGCTAGGCAACTCTGATGCTTCTAGGACTGATCAGCGACATTCATGGCAACATGGCCGCCCTGCAGGCCGTGCTTCGCGACATGGAGGCCCAGGGCGCCGAGAAGGTGCTCTGCCTCGGGGATGTCGTGGGTTACGGCCCGTATCCCGGCGAGTGCCTGGACCTGGTGCGCCGTTGCGGTGCGGTGCTGATGGGCAATCACGAGGAAGCCCTGCTCTACGGGGCCGAGAACTTCAACCCGCGCGCCAAGCGTGCGATCGACTGGACGCGCGATCACCTCAAAGCCGACGGCGACGAGCAGACGCGCAAGAACCGCTGGCACATCCTGCAGAATCTGCAACTCCACTGCAAGGTCGGCCAGTTCCTGTTCACTCACGCCAGTCCCCGTCAGCCGACGCGCGAGTACATCATGCCGCGCGACATCGCCAACCAGCCGAAGATGGCAGAGATATTCGGACTGATCGAGCACGTCTGTTTCGTCGGCCACACCCACCTGCCTGGGGTGTTTCTGGCCGATCGCACCTTCAACACGCCGCTGCAGCTGTGGAACCACACCTACTTCATCGAACCCGGTGAGAAGGCGGTGGTCAACATCGGTTCCGTCGGCCAGCCGCGCGATGGCGACCGGCGGGCATGCTACGTGATGCTCGACACCGATGCCGGAGCGCCCCGCGCCGTGTTCCGCCGTGTGGATTACGACGTCGAAGCGACTGCCAAGGCCATCGAAGCCAACGAATACCTCGATAACTACCTTGCTGAACGGCTGCGCCAGGGGAGATGAACATGCTCGGTCACAAACTCCATTGCGTCGTTTCGGTGTCGGGCATCCGCGGGATCATCGGGGACACCTTGACGGTCGAGCAGGTCATGGGCCTGGCCCAGGCTTTCGGAGTGGCCGTGGCGCATTGCGAACGGGTCGTGGTCGGGCGCGATTCGCGCACCACCGGTCCGCTGCTGATGCAGGCGGTATGCGCGGGACTGCGTGCGGTCGGCTGTGACGTGATCGATCTCGGCATCGTACCGACCCCGACGGTCGCCATCGCCGTGGGCGAGCACAAAGCCTTCGGTGGCATCCAGATCTCGGCCAGCCACAACCCGTCGGAGTGGAACGCCCTCAAGTTCTTCAACCGTGATGGCCGCAACGTCGATCAGACCCAGCTCGACTGGATCCTGGAGTGCTACAAGGATCCGCCGATGGGCTATCATCGCCGCTGGGATGGGGTCGGCAGCTACCGCGAGGACCGCAGCGCCCTGGAAGAGCATTTCCGCCGGGTCATGGCGGCGGTGGACGTCAACGCCATCCGCTCGACCCGTCCGCGTGTGCTGCTCGATTGCGTCAACGGTGCCGGTTCGGTGCTGGCCCCGCGCCTGCTGACCGCGCTGGGCTGCGAGGTCATCGCCATCCACGACCGCCTGGACCTGCCTTTCCCGCGCGACCCCGAACCCACCGCCGACAACCTCAAGCACCTTGGTGCCCTGGTCCGGGCGGCGAACGCCGATGTCGGGTTCGTGCAGGATCCCGATGCCGACCGGTTGGCGATCGTTGATGAGACCGGCCGCTACCTGGGCGAGGAATACACCCTGGTGCTGTGCGCCGCAGCGCGCCTGTCCGCCGCCGGGCCGAACTCCCTGGCGTGCACCAATCTCAGCACCAGCCGGATGCTCGAGGACGTCGCCGCGCGCTACGGCGCCCGGGTCGAGCGCACCAAGGTCGGCGAGGCCAACGTCGTCGATGGCATGCAGAAGCACGGCGCCGTGGTCGGCGGCGAAGGCAACGGCGGGGTGATCGATCCGCGCGTGGTCATGGGCCGGGACAGCCATATCGGCATGGCCCTGGTCCTCGAACTGCTCGCCACTGCCAAGGCGCCGCTCTCTGAGGTGGTCAGGACGATTCCGACCTACGCCATCCACAAGGAGAAGGTCGCCCTTGATCGCAAGGCGGTCAGCGCTGCCATCCCGGCCCTGAAGGCCGCGGCCTGGAGCCAGGGAGCCACCATCGATGAACGCGATGGCCTGAAGCTGTCGTGGCCCGATCGCTGGGTCCATCTGCGTGCCAGCGGCACCGAGCCGGTCTCCCGCATCATCGCCGAGGCCCCGGTCGTGGACCAGGCCCGTGAACTCGCCGACCACATACGCCAGGCCACCGGAGCCTTGCCCGCGGAGTACTAATGGCTGATCCGAATTTCTTCCCCGGATTCGAAGGGGATGACGAACCGAAGAAGCCGGCGCCGGCCGCCAAGCCGTCAGCCGCGCCCCCCGCCGCCCCGGCGTTCAATCCGTTTGCGGACGCTCCGATCAAGGTGCCGAGCGCCACCGAGGCCGCCCCTCCGCCACCTCCCGCTCCTGCTGGTCCCGCGGCGGCCAAGCCGCCGCGCGCACCGACCGCAGCGGCCAAGTCGCCGGCTGCCGCCTCGCCGCCACCCGCACCTGCCGACGCCGACGCCGACCTGAAGCCTGGTTCGCGCAAGGATCTGTGGAAATGCCCGCACTGCGGCGCCGGCAACAAGCCCGATCGCGACACCTGCCGGTCCTGCGGCAAGAGTCCCGACGAGGCCGTCGTGGTGCCGTGGCACCAGAACAACCTGATCCGGGCCGGTCTCATCGCCGCCGTCGGGCTGATCGTGGTGCTGATCGTCGTCCTCGGCAAGGTTGATCTCTCCCTGCGTCCGGCTGAACTTGCACAGGTCGATACCAAGCCGCGTATCGGCGAGGTCGCTCAGGGCACGGTCGAGCTCGCTGGCGGGGTCCGTTTCGAAGCCGAGAAGCAGATCAGCGTGTGTGGTCGGGTCGCGGCCGTGAAACCGGGACCGGCCGGGACCCAGCTCATCGCTCTTGCCTTGGGCTCTGCGGCGCAGGCCGACAAACCCGAGGTGAGCGAGGCAGGCAAGGGCTACGACATCCCTGGTGGTGTGGTCCTGGGCTGCTCCGCCGACAGCCCGTTGGCAGTCAAGCCTGGCCAGATCCTGAGCCTCAAGGGTGCGACCGGTGTGCTGATCAAAGAAGCAGCGATGATCACCGAGCCGGCGGGCATGATCCCGGTGCGCGTCGAAGAGAGCCTGATCGGCGAGTGACCGGTTCAGCCCGGTGTCCGCGCATCGGAACTGGACGGTGCCCGAAGCGCTGCCGGTAGGCCCTTGTCCTACGGAGCGGTCTGCTTGGCCACCGCCTCGAAGGCGCCGGTCATCACGGTTGCTCCCTGACTGGAGGCCATGAAGGTCACTGTTCGACCGAAGTGCGGATGAGGCTTGCCCAGTGTTACCGTGGCGAAGTACGGTGATTCCTGCTTCAGCCGTGAATCCGATGTGAAGCGGATGCCATCGGGACCGATGACAGAGCAGGTGCCATCGCTGACCTCGATCCTCCAGCTGCCCTTGGTGCCAGGCTGATCAGCGATGGTCCAGGCCCGCGCCATGTTCAGGGGCGGAGGGCGAGGAGGCGGTGAGGCGAAGAGTCCGCTGATCTCACTCCAGGTCAGCCAGGTGACCAGGCCGGCGATACAGAGGAGACCAAGGGAGAGCGACACTTTGCGTGCGACGCCATTCGACTCAGTCGCGACCACGGGTGCGGTCGGCGGCAGCTCCGATCGCTCCCTGGCCTGTTCGGCTTGGGCCGCCAACGCGGCTTGCTGGACGGGCAGCGGGGTCCTTTGCGGACGCGGCGCGCTGCTGACCCGGGGCAACCGGTCGCTGGTCGAACGCCGTACCCGGTTGCGTGCTCCTTCGGCGGCCAGGGCCTCTGCGTCAGGCACCATCCGCCCCAGGGTGGTTGCGGTATGGGTCACGGCATCCTGAACCCGGTCGTCAGGTGACGCCTTGCCGGTGCGCAGCAACTGGACCAAGTCATCGCTGGTATAGGGACCAGATAATCCGGTCGGCAGATGGACGGTGTAACGGGCGTCGGACATTACGGGAATTATACAGGAAGATGTGTCTGGTGCTATGGGCAGGCGTCGAAACCTACCTCGTTTGGATTCTCATTCCGCAGCGCGGGCTGGTTGGGGATATGTCGACGCAAGCCGCGATCTGTCGGGCATATCACGCTCTCGAATAGCGCCCACCGCCTATCCGTGGCAGCATCCGTAGCCAGGCGCATGGGCAGCTCTGTCGTGGTCAGGCCAGTCCCTTCGCCAGCAGCGCGTCCTTGACCGCGGCACTGATCGTCGGGCCGTCGGGGATGATCGAGACGAAGCGGATCTCACCGTCGATGCAGATGGTCGGGATGTTCGACACCTTCAGGGCGCACATCATCCCGATACCGGCGTGGTTCTTCACCTTGTGCTCGATCACCCGGACCTTGGCGCCGAACTGCGCCGTGGCGGCCTGTGCCGCGTTCATCATGTACTGGCAGGGGGCGCAGCCGGCCGAGTCGAGGGTGATGACATCGACGGTCACCACGCCGCGCTGGGCCGCGTAGTCGGGCGTCTGCGGCACGGTCACCTCAAGGGTGGCGCGGGCGGTGGTCCTGGCGATCTCGCGCTGGTAGGGGTCGCTGACCATCTCGGCGACCGCCTTCAGGTTGTCGATCGGAGTGTCGTAGGGCAGGTCGCAGCCAGGAGCGAGGATGAAGCCGGGGCTGGCGGCGCAGGCGTCCAGGCAGCGCAGGGTGTCCAGCTTGGCATCGCCCGGCTTGCCCAGCAGCAGGACGACGGTGAGTTTGAGGTTGCCGCCGAAGCTCTTGCCCTTGGCCACGGCCAGGTCGCGCAACTTGAGGATATCGATGTTCTCGTCGATCGAGATGTTGTCGCAGGTCGTCTCGACCATGTTGGGCAGGTTGCGCGTCGCGTCGCCGCACACGAACAGGCTCGAACGTCCGCCGGCGGCGCGGATCGCGTCGAACAGGCGGTTGACGTAGGGGGTGACGAAGGCCTTGAAGTGCTTGGGGCTGACCTGGCTGGTCATCGGATCGACCACGCCGATCACGTCGGCACCCGCCGCCAGGTAGCCGCGCGCCGTGGTGATGGCTACCTCGGTGCAGAAATCGAGGATGCCCTGGATGCGCTCGGGATCGTCGAACATCTGCACGAAGATCTCGCTGCCGACCAGGTGGCTGGCGAGGGTGAACGGTCCGCACAGCAGGCCATAGAGCGCGGTGTCGGGCAGAGCCGCGCGGGCCAGCCGTGTCGCCTCCAGCGCCTGCGGCATGCGGCCCTTGTCCAGGCCGAAGGCGGGGAGGGTATCGAGGCTGGCGCTGGTCAGCGGATGGCTGACCACCGAGGGGGGCACATCGGTGGCCCAGTGCAGCTTGCAGCCGAGGATCTCAGCCTCGATCTGCAGGTCGAACACGATGGGCAGGCCGTCAGCCTTGTAGAGATCCTTGGCCATGCCCAGCGCCTCGACCACCTTGGCCGGGCTCTTGAGGTAGCTGGTCGCGTCCAGGCCAAGCATCTTGCCGCCATGCACGCCGACGAAGGGCACCCAGGGGGTGCGCTCGACCGGCTTGCGGGCGAGGGCGTCGAGGACGAGTTGGCGGCCGGTGGTCATAGTAGAGTTCCTTCTTATACCCTCTGAAGTTTCCAAAGGATGGATGGTGATCTGCGTCAGGTCCTGGTATTCTGCGTCAGCCAGCGGCCTGGCCGTAGCCAGATGCTGGCCGAATGAGGGAGGAGCAACCCTTGACAGAGTTCAACATAATTACTTAAGGATCTCTATATCCATAGTGACTGCTCAGGCGGCCGCCGGCATCCTGCCGGGCAACGGCAGCATCGTCTTGGGTAGCCACGGCTTGCCGGCCAATGCCAGAGCGAG
>JAIFND010000142.1 GCA_020047915.1 bacterium
CCGGGCTGCGGCCGCTGGTGTCGATGAGGATGTGGTCGCGGTCGGCGTAGCGCGCCAGCACGCGCGCCAGCTCGGCCGGGGTGCTGGCGACCTCCATCGGCACATCGAGGAGGTCGGCGTAGGCACGCAGCTGGTCCTGGGCGCCGACGCGGTAGGTGTCGATGGTCACCAGGGCGATGCGCGCGCGGCGCTTGAGCACCAGCTCGCCAGCGAGCTTGGCGATGGTCGTCGTCTTGCCGACCCCGGTCGGCCCGACCACCAGCAGACGGCGCGGCATCGACCAGTCGAAGGGCTGCACCGGACCGAGGGCGCGGGTCATCACCAGGCGGGCGAAGTCGCGGCGCTGTGCTTCGCCGAGGCGGTCGCCGGCGGCATTGCACGCCGCGTCCAGCTCGTCGAGCACCTCATCGGGGCAACCGGCCTCGCGCAGCTCGTCGGCCAGGGCGCCGAGCGCGGCGGTGCGCGCCGGACGGCCTGAGGCCAGGCGCGCCATCTCGCGACGGATCGCGGCGAGCTCGGCAGCGAGGTCGGGGGTCGGAGCGGCGGGCTTCAGCTTGCTCGCCTGGGTCGGCACGGCGACCGGCAACGGCTCCTCGTCGGCGGCGGCCACGATCTCGTAGCCCGAGCGCGGCGAGAGCAGGCCCGGCTCCTTCCACGGCCGCGTCTCGATGATCAGCGCCCGGTCGCCGAGGTCGGCGCGCACCTTGGTCAGGGCCTCGTTCATGGTGCGGCCGGTGTAGGTCTTGACGATCATGTGGGGCTCACGGCTTCGGCAGGTTGACCGTGCCGACCACCTCGACCGGCACGGTGCCGATCTCGGAGTAGGACAGGACGGCGAGGTCGGCGTGGAAACGGCTGGTGATCTGGCGCAACTGGCGGCGCAGGCCGGCGGTGGTCAGCAGGACGGCGTCGCGGCCCAGCGCCGAGGCCTCCTGCAGGCAGCGGCCCATCTGGTCGATGAGCGCGCTGGCTTCGGCCGGGCTGATCGCGATCTGATTGCCACCGGCATTGGCCAGGCTGCCCGACAGGCGCGTCTCGGTCGCCGGGTCGAAGATGATCGCGTTGAGCCGGCCCTGGCTGTCGAGGTGCGGCGAGACCACGGCGCGGCCCATGCGGTTGCGCGCCTGCTCGGCGAGCAGGGCTGGATCGGC
The DNA here is from genome assembly GCA_020047915.1 of bacterium. Lineage (GTDB taxonomy): Bacteria > Planctomycetota > UBA11346 > UBA11346 > UBA11346 > UBA11346. Next base: position 1,152 of record JAIFND010000142.1, read on the forward strand.
GGTGGGCGCGTCGGCGACCGCTTCGAGGATCTTCTCGAGATTGTTGATCGGCACGCGCTCCTCGAGCAGATGGCCGAGCACCTTCTGCACCGTGCCCAGCTTGGCGCCGGTCTCGATCTCCTTGACCAGGGCCGGGGCGTCCTTCTTGAGCGCCGCGAGCAGGCCCTGCACGTCCTCGCGGTTGAGCACCTGGTGGGCGTTGGCGCGCAGCACCTGGGTATCGGTGACGGTGTAGCCCAGCGTCTCGGCCTCGCCGCGCCGCTCGGTCTCGATCCACCACGCGCCGAGTCCGAAGGCCGGCTCCTTGGTCGCCTGGCCACGCAGCGGTGCGGACACGCCGCCGCCGTCGATCGCCAGCAGACGGTCGGGGAAGATCTCGTAGCGCGCCAGCTCCTGGCCGTGCACCAGGATGCGGTAGGTGTTGGGCGGCAACTGGATGTTGTCCTTGATGCGGATCGGCGGCACCAGCAGCCCACCATCGCGCGCCAACTGGCGGCGCAGGGCGGTGATGCGGTCGAGCAGCTGGCCGCCGCGGTCCTTATCCACCAGCGGGATGAGGCGGTAGCCGATCTCGACGCCGAGGCGGTCGCTGGGCAGGATCTCCTCGGGCTTCTCCTCGGGCGCCGGCACCGCCTTGGCTTCGGCCTTGGCCTCGGCCTCGGCCTGCTCGCTGTGCGCGTTGCGCAGGGCGTAGGCCAGGGCGAGCATACATCCGCCGATGATCGCGAAGATCAGCAGCGGCATGCCCGGGACGAGGCCGAAGGCGATGATCACGCCGCCGCCGATGGCCAGCGGACGCGGCTTGAGGAAGACCTCGCGCGCCAGGGCGGCGCCAGCCGTCTCGGTGCTGCGCGTCTTGGTGATGATCATGCCCGAGCCGATGGTCACCAGGATGCTGGGGATCTGGCTGACCAGTCCGTCGCCGATGGCAAGCAGGGCGAAGGTCTTGAGCGCGGTGCCGGCATCCATGCCCATCATCGCCATGCCGATGATGAAGCCGGCCGCGATGTTGACGATGGTGATGATCAACCCGGCGATCGCGTCGCCCTTGACGAACTTGCTGGCACCGTCCATGGCGCCGTAGAACTCGGCCTCCTGGCCGATCTTCTCGCGCCGCGCCCGCGCTTCCTTCTCGTTGATCAGGCCGGCGTTGAGGTCGGCGTCGATCGCCATCTGCTTGCCCGGCATGGCGTCGAGGACGAAGCGCGCCGCGACTTCGGAGATGCGCCCGGCGCCCTTGGTGACGACCACCAGCTGGACGATCAGCAGGATCACGAACACCACGATGCCGACCACGAAATTGCCGCCCACCACCACATTGCCCATCGCCTCGATCACGGCACCGCCGGTGCCGGTCAGCAGGATCAGCTTGGTTGAGGCGACGTTCAGGCCCAGGCGCAGCATCGTCGTCACCAGCAGGACGCTGGGGAAGGCGTTGAAGTCGAGCGGCTCCTTCACATAGACGCAGACCAGGAAGATGAGCAGCGAGATGGCGATGTTCATCGCGATCAGCGCGCTGAGGATGCCGGCCGGCAGCGGGATCAGCAGGATGGCGATGATGCCGACCAGGCCGAGGGCGAAGACCGCCTCGGTACGCTTGGCGACGCGTTCGAGCGTCGTTCCCAGGGTCGGTGCGGCTTCGGCCATCCGTCCTCCGGCCGTCCAGGACCCCGCCGCCGGCGTCGCGGAATGCGACACGGGGGGTAGCGGGAGAGCGGCCTGGAGGTCAGGGAGGCGTCAGGTGTGCCAATCGAATAGGCCCATTTCGACCCATTCGGGTCGCCTACCGCAGATCGAAGCTCGTCCGACGCAACTCGAAGCGCTCGGGAATGGTGATCACCCCCGGCTTGCCGCGATGCGCCTCCTTGCCGTTCCACAACACCGTCACCTCGGGCTGCTCAACGAGGCCGAGCCGGGTGCAATCGAGGCGCAGGCCGTCGCAACCCTCGCTGTCGATGCGGACGACCGCCCCGTCGATGCTGCATGTAAAGGATGCGCTGGCACCCTGGCCACCAGAGGACAGGCGCATGTCGATGCCGTTGCGGCCGGGGAAGGCGGAGTCGTCGGTACGGAAGGAGAATTGTCGCGGCCGCGGGTCGCGACGATGCTGCATAAGCGCCCCGACCATGCGGTTGTATTCGGGATACGGATAGGTGTGGGGAACCGTGGGGGCGAAGCACGCTTCGACCTGGAACCCGGCCTTGTGCATCTCGGCGAACAGCTTCTGCGCCGGCGGATAGAAGCGCGTGTCGTCCATGCCGCACCACAGTTGGATGGGCAGGGCACGCAGATTCTCGCGCAGGTCGCTCCGGCTGGAATCAAAGCCGGGACCGAAACCGGCGGCCAGGTTCAGTCCGGCCCACAGGTCGGGACGGTACATCGCCAGCCGCCCGGCGCCGCCGCTGCCCATCGAGAAGCCGGTCAGGTAGCGGCGGTCGGAGTCGATGCGGAAACGGCCCTCGACCTCGCTCATGGCCTGGAATACGTCCTGGCCGGCAGCTCCCACATAGCGGCTGTTGCCGCGCGCCCATGGCGACAGCACGAAGCCGCGGTGCAGCGGCGGTACGGCGGCAGGGTCGATATCCTCGTAGCGGAACAAGGTGTCCTGGCCGCGATTATCAAAGATCACCGACAGCCCGCCCACGACGTAGGGCGAGCCCGAACCGTGCAGATAGACGGTCAGCGGATAGGCCTGCTGCGGATCCCAGGCGTAGGGCAACTGCAAGCCGTAGAACTGCAGGGTGTCGTCGGCCCCTGACACGAAGGCGCCGACCAACGGCACACCGGTGCGGACGTGGCGGGCCAGTTCCACCGCCTCGGCGGGCAGACGCTGCTGCAACTGGTCAAGGGTCTCGGCGTACAGGGCTGCCCATTCGGGGCGACCAGCGTGAAAGGGGCGCTGGCCCGCGACCTGGGCGAGGACGGCGCCCAGGTTGTCGAGGTGCCAGGCCACCACGCTCTTGGCATCCGGCTCGGCCCGGCGTAGACGGGCGACGTGCCCGGCCAGGCGGCTCTCGAGCAGCGCGAGGCTGGAGTAACTCTGCGTTGTCTGCCAGCGCACCATCTCGCCGTCGCGCACCCGCAGTTCGAGCCGCTCGGCGCCGGCCACGATCTCGTCGGGCAGCAGGCGCAACGCGAAGCGCTGCCAGCCAGGCCCACCCAGCGCCACCTCGCGCCGCGTCCCGCCCAGGACCGCCTCCAGCACCCCGCCCTGGCCGGGCGGCACGGCGCACTGCGCCTGCACCGGTTGCAGTACCTGGACCAGGCCAGGCGCGGCGACCGGGGCCCCGGCCGGCGGCGCCTCCAGCGCCATCTGGTTCAACTCACCACGCGATCCCCACCAGGTGTCCTTGCCCTGCGCGTCCTTGTGCGCCACGTTGACCGCCACGGCGAGGCGCGCGGACAGGCCAGGAGCCGAACCGAGCAGCCCCCACGGCACCGTCAGGCGGTAGGTCGTGGTGGCGCCTGCCTCGTCGCGCACGATGCCCTGCAGCAACCGCGGGGCGTCACCAACGCGAGCGGGATCACCGTGCTCGGACACGCGTGCCTCGGGGCCGGCGCTGCCCCAGCCAGCGATGATGGTGAGGTCATCCGCAGCCTTGCGCTTCTCCGGCCAGCCGTCGCCACGCCCGTCGAGGTGCAGATAGACCGCGTCGCCACGCCACAGGTACTTGCCGGCGTGGACATTCGCCTGCTCGGCATCGCGCACGCGCAGGACCACGCGCAGACCCTCGGCGTCCTGGCCGAGGCGCAGGTGCGCGCCGATGTCGCCACCGGGATGGTCCCACACGACGGCCAGTGCCTCGTCGGCGGGCTGGCCGGCCTGCCAGCCGACCGTCGCCAGGGCCGGCGCCGGCTCGGGCAGCGGGATGATCTCCAGGGCGGCCAGGGCGCCTGACAGGGGCAGGGCGGCGAGCAGGACGGCGGCGTTGGTCATGGCCTGATGCTGCCGGCTTGCCGACCGCCAGGTACATGGATATGACGATCATGACATGGATGGCACCAGCAGCATAGCAGCCGATCTGTTCGTGCCGCTGCGTGCGGCCTCGCGCCACCTGCCCGGCCCTCCGCCGTTGTCGGGGGCGGGCCATCTCGAACAGCGCACGAGCCGGACGAATGGTGCGTTCCCGGCCTGCAACCTGGTCTTCCTGCTCGATGGCGAAGGCGAGCTCAGGCACCGCCAGCGCACCTGGCGGCTGCGCGCACCGTGCCTGTTCCAGCACCCGGCCGGCGCGGTGTACACCTACGGCCCCGATGGCGCCTGGGAGGAGCTGTACCTGTGCTATCGGCCGTCCTCCCTCGCCCGGCTGGTGGCGTGCGGCATGTGGTCGCGCCGGCACCGTGTGGTCGAACTGCGCGAAGACACCGGCTGGCTGCTGCTCGCCCGCCATGTGATCAGCCTGCTGCGCCAGCCGGATCCCCCGGCCGATGTGCTCGACCGCTCGGCCGAGACCCTGGTGCTGCTGGCGCGGCACCTCGCACGCGATGCACCTGCCGCAACGGCGGCCACCGCGCCGGGGGATCGCTGGCAGCGCTGCGCACAGCGCCTGGCCGCCGATCCGGGCCGCGCCTGGGACTTCGCCACCCTCGCCACCGAGCTGGGCTGTTCGCTGGCCCATCTACGCCGGACCTGGCGGCAGCGTCACGGATCCAGCCCGGAGCGCTGGTTGCGCCGCACCCGCCTGCAGCACGCCCGCCACCTGCTCGGCGACCCGCGCCTGGCCATCGGTGCTGTCGCCCGGCGCTGCGGCTTCGCCGACCCGCTGCACTTCTCCCGCCTGTTCCGCCACGCCTACGGCCGCAGCCCGCGCGCCTATCGCAACGGGTGAGGCGCGGGGCTGGATAGGCTTCCATGCGAAGGATCAGGCACGCCACGCCAAGCCTGTATCGTGCTACGAATGTGCTCTGCCGAGCATGGCTCCGCACGCCCAGGGCGGTGATGCGAACCAGAGGCGCCAGTCGCGTCACGCCGTGATCGGCTGGGCGTTAAAGGAATATCTTTATGACATACCCTTCCGTCCTGCGCCACCTCCCACTGCTTCTCGGTTCGTTGCTGTGCGCTGCCGATCTGCCGCCCGTCGCCGGCGACAAAGCGGTGTTCGCGATCACCCCGGGCGTGGTGCAGGCCAATCCCGCGCGCTTCGGGGCCAACATCGATCCGCCGGCGATGTCGCACTGGAGCACCGAGCCCTGGCACAACCAGTGGTGGTCCGGGCCTGCGATCAACCCGATCACCGCCCGCCACAAGGGCACGGCGACCGCTGGCTCGGCCACCACCCTCGAAGATGACAAAGGGGCGAAGATCTCCTACTTCGATGTCTTCCGCAGCGGTTTCTTCGACGGTGGCACGGTCGCCGTCTATCGCCTCACGGACGGCGTGGTCTCCCTGGTGCGCGAGGGCAGGATCGCCACCTACGAGGCGAGCAAGGATGGCCCGAACCGCCTGACCTTCGCCGAGCCTGGACCGGCCGTGCAACCCGGTGATGAATACGTACTGACCACCGTGCGGCGCGAGATCCCGACCGCGGTCACCCGCACCTACGCCGACAATCCGTGGTGGCTGCTGGGTAACTACCAACTTGAACAGGGCACCGAGAAGGCGCTGCACGCGGCCGGCGTGCGCATGGTCATCGATGCCGACGCCCCACCTGGCGGCGGCACAGGCAGCCTGCGCCTGACCCTGCCCGGCAGCGAGAAGCCGGTACGGGTCGGTACCTGGTTCATGAGCGACCAGCAGGCCGACTGGCCGCGTCTCAACAACGGCAAGACCTACACGGTCAGCGTGTGGCTCAAGCAGGCCGGGATGGCGACCGGCGCGGTCGAGATCCGGGTCGGTGACCAGGCGACGCAGAGCGTGACCGCGACCACGGCGTGGCAGCAGCACAGCTTCGACTTCACCGCCAAGCCACCGAAGGGCACCAGCCGCTTCGATCTGGGCAGTGCCGAGAAGGGCGTGCTGTGGATCGACAACGTGGCGATCGTCGAGAAGGATGGTCCACCCGCCTACGGCTACTACCCGGCCGTGGTCGATACGTTGAAGCGCTTCCGGCCCAACACCCTGCGCCTGTGGACCCTGCAGGAGAACCGTGGTTTCGGCAAGGCTCTCGACGACGCCCTCGCACCGCCTGCCGAGGCCAACCTCAGCTTCCGCGAAAGCCACGGAGCTGGTGCCACCGATCCGCTCGGTCTGCATCGCCAGCTCGAACTGTGCGCCCAGGTCGGGACCTCGCCGTGGATCATCACCTCGACGATGTTCACCGGGCAGGAACAGCGCAACCTGATCGAGTATCTCGCCGGGCCGGCCGACACGCCATACGGCCGCAAACGCGCCGCCTGGGGCCAGGCGAAGCCGTGGACCGCGGTCTTCCCGCAGATCAAGCTGGAGATGGGCAACGAGACCTGGAACGGCATGTTCGCGCCGCAAGGCTTCTCCGGTCGCGGGAAGTTCTATGGCGCCTACTCCGATTACATGTTCCGGCAGATGCAGAGCAGCCCGCACTGGAAGGCCGACCGCTTCCAGTTGGTGATCAACGGCTGGGTGGCGCAGACCGGCAGCGAGGAGTGGGCCTTCGGCGCCAGCGCCCTGAAGGCCTGCCCAAGCGCCCAGGCCATCGATATCGCCTACTACACCGGCGGCTGGGATGCGGTCGGCCTGATCGCCTCCGAGAATCCGATGCAGGGCTGGATGAACGCCCTGGTGTATTCGCGCCGCATGCTCGCCCCGCGTGCCATGGAGTTCAAGAAGACCGCCGACACGATCGCGGCGGCGAGCGGCCGGAAGGTCGAATCGCTGGTCTATGAGGCCGGGCCGGGCTACACCCTGCCCGCTCCCGGCAAGTTCAACCTCGGCGAACAGCGTGAAGGCAAATCGCTGGCGCACGCGATCAACGCCCTCGACATCTTCATGTCGAACCTGCGCGCCGGCTACGGCGACCAGTCCTTCTTCATGTTCAAGAACGGGCATTACTGGGCGAGCCACAACCGCGCCTGGGGCGAGCACATCGCCTGGAAGGCGCTGGGCATGCGCAACGCGCTGCTTGAAGGCGACCTCGTCGGGGCGGAGGTCCGCCGCATGGTCACCATCGACCTGCCCGAGGCCAAGGCCGACACGGTGTCGCAGAGCAATAGCGCAAATCGCAAAACCAAGACCTTCCCGCCCGTACCGAACCTGCCGCTGGTCGACTGCTATCCCTTCAAGCAAGGCAAGCGCTGGAGCTTCATGCTCATCTCGCGCCGGCTCGATGGCGACACGCCGGTCGAACTCGAACTGCCCTTCGATCCGGCCCCCGCCTATGCCGTGCACACCCTGGGCGGCGCCAGTCCCGACCTGCACAACATCGACAGCGAGGTGGTCACGGTGGTCAGCGAACAGCGCACCGACATGACCAGGACCTTCTCCCTGGCGATGCCCAAGCACAGCGTGGTGGTGGTCGTCGCGCAGGAGCGCTGAACGGCCTGCCGTGTGGGCTGATCAGATGCTGGCAGGCTCAGTCCTGACACAGCCTGGCGAACGACTGCGCTTCGGCAGCGTCCCGCACGGTCACCGGCACGAAGAAGTGACGGCGGGGCAGGACGCGGAACAGCGCCGCCAGCCCCTCGGGATCGTCGGCCTGACACAACTGGACCCTCTTGCCGGCATCGATGATGCGCCGGTACAGGGGGAACCAGGTTGGATCGAGCGATGGCGGCTTGCCGGCCCCCTGCACCCACTGGATGCCCGCCAGACCCGGCACCGCCAGGATGTGGTCGAGGTGCGGCAACAGGCCCGGCCCATCGAGGTGGAAGATCACCCGGCCCGGTGCGGAACTGCACTGCGCGCGCAATTGCGCCAGGTGGAAACGGGCAAACTGCCGCGGAGAGATCATCGCCGCGAAGTCGCACGATCCCAGATCGCACGGCCTGGCGGACAGGAAGCGCATCGCGACCGTGCTGCAGCCATGGTTGCCGGGCGCGATGATCGCGGCGCAGGCGGCGGTCATGCGCTGGTGCAGATCCCACAATGCCGCCTCGGCTGCTTCGACCGCCTCGGGATCATCGATCAGCGCCATGCACAGCGCGTCGTTGCCGTGCAGCGCGCTGAGCACATCCAAGGGCAGGCCGATCTCGGGCATGGCGATCACGGCGTGCGGCTGGACCCGCGCAACCACCCGGCGCAGAGCTTCCAGACAGAGGTCGCGCCAGGGACGGAGGTCGTCCCAGCGCAGGGCTGCGATCTCGGCCAGGCTCCACGGCCTGCCGGTCTCGAACCAGATCGTGGTGTCCTTGAAGTGGCTCTGACCGCTGATGCAGGCGGCGAGGAAGCCGGATCCGAAGCCCGGGAAATAGAACGGATAGCCGCCGCCGGCATAGGCCGTCCCGGCATGGTAGTGGACGATGAGTTCGATGGCCTCCTCGACCGGGCTCCAATCGCCGTCGCGGGCCACCAGTTCGAGGGCCTGGCCAAGCACCAGTTCGTGCTGCCAGTTCGACCACGACCCGGTGATCGCCGGCGCCATCCACGGCCTAACGACCGGGGCGAAGGTGAACCCTGGCCTCGGGTGGATGATGTAGCTGATCGCCGCATCATCGCTGTCCGACCACCAGCGTTCCCAGCGGGCGCAGGCGGCGGCGATCGTCTGGGAAGGCTCCATGCAGGGATTCATGCGGCCCCCATCGTCTGCTGGCGCCCTGGCGCGCAGCGCGGCGCCACCGGCTGGACGATGGCCCGTTGCCGGGGGGTCAGGCGGGCGAGCAGCTCCGGGCTGGGCAGATAGTTGTAGCGGCTGGCGACGGCATGCGGCGAGTACCGGTAGATGGCGACGCGACGGCTGCCGGAGTTGATGCGGGCGGTGGCGCCATGGCTGATCGCGTCGGTGAACAGCACCGCCTGGCCGGCCTTGAGATGCACCTCGATGGCGCCCAGCGATCCGCCGGCGTGGCGATCGCTGCGATAGGTGCTGTTGTCCGGACTGTCGAGCAGCTCCGGATGCATCACCGCGCTCTTGTGGCTGCCCGGCACGACGACGGTGCAGCCATCGCCCGGGCCGATGTCGGTCAGCGCGATCAGCACGTTGATCTGCCCGACGTTCCAGGCCCCGGTGTTGGGGTTGCGCACGGTCATGATCGGGGCCGAGACATGGCCGCCGGAATGCAGGCCGATGAAGCCGCCGCTGCGCCGGACATTCAGGAAGGCCTCGTTGAGGCTGACCTTGTTGTAATCATTGACCATCCAGCGCTCGACCAGCGGCAGCCACGAGGGGTGGTCGATCAGGCGTTCGAAGACGCCGCCGGCCTCGATGATGTTCTGGTAGTTGAGGCCCTCGTTACCGGAGTAGGTGTGCACCTCGACATCCCCCTGCCAACTGCCCAGGGCGGCATCAACCGGCCGGTTGTCGATCCAGTGGTTGATCTCCGCTAGCTCGGTGGCGGCCAGCGCCTGGTCGAGGATGAGATACCCGCGTAGGTCGAAGAGGTAGTCCTGCTCGTAGGCGATGCGGTCCATGCGGTGCGCTCCGTGCCGGTTGTTGCGCCGGCGTGCTGGGGTCAGCTTGCCGGCCCAGCCCCGCTCCGTCTTCCCGTGACGTGTGTGCGAGTTGCCGGATTTTGTCTTCGCAGGCCAGGTGATAGCCTGACGGCATGCGCGTGTCCCTTGCGCTTCCAGAGCCGGCCGCTGGCGCCGCCGTCCTGCACCGGGCCGTTGAGCGCCCGCTGTTCGATCCGCGCCTGCACCGCCACGACGAACTGGAGTTCAATCTGGTGGTCAGCGGACGCGGCCGGGTGCTGTGCCGCGACCGCTGGCATGACCTGCGGCCCGGTATCGGGCTGTGGCTGTTTCCCGGTCAGGAGCACATGCTCATGGAGCAGGACGCAGCCTTCGCGATGTGGGTGGTGGTGTGGCGACCGGCGCTGGTACGGCGCCTCGCGCGCCGACTGGATGCCGCCGAACTCGCGGCCAGCGATCCTCCGGGCGAACACCGTCGCCGTCTGGCGCCGGCAGCGGCGCGACGCACCGCCGAGCTGTGCGCCCGCCTGGCCGACGAGCCGCATGCGCATCGGCGCAACCTGGGACTCGCCTGGCTGCTCGCCGACGCCTGGCGCCAGGGGTCATCCACCGAGCCGGCGGCCCGGCTGCCCGCTCAGGTCGAACAGGCCATCCGCCTGATCCAGCACGGCTCCGACGACCTTCCCCTGGCGGCCCTGGCCACCGCCTGCGGCGTGAGCCCGGCCTGGCTGTCGCGCTCCTTCGCCCGGCATGTCGGGATGCCGATCACCGCCTTCCGTGCGCGCACGCGGCTGGCACGGGTGCTGGATGGCTGGCGACCCGGCGACAATCTGCTGCACCTGGCCCTGCATGCCGGTTTCGGTAGCTACAACCGCTTCCATGCCGCGTGCCGCAGGTGGGTCGGTTGCAGCCCACGGGCGTGGATCGCCGCCGGGGGCGCAGCACGGCTGTAACCCGGCCGTCCTGAGCGCTACCGCCTGACAGCCTCCGGCCTGGGCAGCAGCCCGCCGTCGTGGTAGGGCATCTTGATCACATGCGACAGGCCATTGAGCTGGCGTCCGACCAGTCCGCTGCGCACCTGCAGGCTGAGCAGGGCCAGCGCTTCGCGCACGATGCTGTGGCTGTCCTTGCATGAACCGGCCCAGACCGGATCCGGCGACGGGCCGTAGGTCGAGACGCAGGCCAGCGGCAGCGTCAGACCGGCCTGACGCAGCGCCGTGGCGCGCATCGGATCCATGGTGAGAACCAGCTCAGGCCGATGCCGGGCGGCCCACTCCAGCACCGGTCGTGGGTCGTCGGGTGGATGGACATGGAACGGGATGCGGTCTTCGGGGTCGAGGTCGTACCAGCGATCAAGCAGCGCGCCGCGACGCAGGCGCACGCTGGGCGCATCCCCCCAATCCGGCATGGTCACGCCAATGCGCCGCCAGCCCGCCGCCCGCAACGCCATCCAGGCGTTCTGGTAGCCCGCGAAGATGTCCGAGCCGACCTGCGGGATCGGCGGCACAAAGCTGCCCTTGCCCAGCGCGACGCCGGGCAAGGCGTCCCATAGCGGTTCAAGCCGAGCCCCGTCGCCATGCAGCAGTCCACAGACCACGCCCTGCACACCGAGGGAGCGGGCCTGCGCCAGCAACTCCACACCGTCAGCCTGGTCGCAGGGCAGGTCGGCAATTGTCCAACCGACCTGGCGGCCGACATCGACCAGCGCCGCGCGGTCGGACTCCCAACCGGTCGGCAACTTCGGGTTCCTCTGGTGGATGAATCCGAGCATCGACACGCCGCTGCGCCGTCGCCAGCGGCGCGAGATGAGGCTGGCGAGACCGGGGTCGGGCACCCAGCCCAGGGCTTCCGCCGCCGCCCGCACCTTGGCCCGGGTCGTGGCGGCGCAGGTACCGCCCTGCAAGGCGCGACTGGCGGTGGCCTGGGACACCCCGGCTGCGTGGGCGACGTCCTGCAGGGTGGGCATGACCCAACCCTGCGACCAGCACCGCAGTGCTTCAAGTCACTTTCCGCTGCGGGATGGACGCGGGTTCTGCCGAGTGGATATGCTTCCATCGGACAATCGGGCCATTGGGGTTACCGCATATTATAGTCACGCCCAGCATGGCCTGGAACGCACACGCATATGCAACGATCTGCCGGTCCCCGGGCGCCCGTCGCCCTGACCAGACCCGCTCGAACTACGGCGCGGCGGATGACATCACCGTCAGGAACAGCCGGGGCCACGAAATCCGCTTCCGTCTGCGCCGCGCAGCCCGGCTGCCGTCACCAGTCCACATCCACGCCTCTGCACGCCGTACGCCGGCGAGCAGTACCGTCGCCACAGATTCCGGAGATGCCCATGCGTAAAGCCCTGGTTTGCGCCCTGCTGTTCCTCGGTGCACTGCAGAGCCCGTTGGCGGCCGCCCAGTCCACTCCCACGACCCTGTCGGTGGGCGCCAGCGACAGCGATGGCGGGACGCTGAGCTATGCCTGGACGATGCACAGCGGGCCCTCGGGGGCGGCTGCGGTGTTCGCGACCCCGACCGCCGCCACGACAACGGTGACGGTCGACACGGTCGGCAACTACATCTTCAAGGTCGTGGTCAGCGATGGCCAGGGCGGTTCGACCCAGAGCAGCACCGGGACCATCCACTGCACCCGGGCGCCGCTCAACACCGCGGTGCCGACCCTCGCCGGCACCGCGCAGGTCGGCATGACGCTGACGGCCACGGCCGGGACCTGGACCAATCCGGACAGCACCGCCACGGTCAGCTACGCCTGGTCGTGGCAGCGCGCCGACAATGCCGCCGGCACGAACACCGTCACCATCGCCGGAGCCACGGGCGCGACCTACACGCTCAAGGTGGCGGACCTGAACAAGGTCGTGCGCGCCGTGCAGACGGCGACCAACGCGCCCTATGCCGCCGCGCGTACGGCGAACTCGGCCTTCACCACTGCCGTCGCGGCCGGAGGCCCGGTGACGCCGACGCCGGTGATCGGCACGACCACCGGCCTGACCACCGCGACCCCCTCGATCAGCGGAACGAGCGGCACAACCGATGTCATCCGCATCTATGATGGCGGAACGCTCATCGGCACGGTGACCGCCAGCGGCGGAGCGTGGAGCTGGACGGCCTCGCCTCCGCTCGCCGCGGGCACGCATGCGTTGACCTGCACCGCCCAGGCCTCTGGAAGCGTCGAAAGCACGGCCTCCGCGACGATCACCGTGGTGGTGCCGGGTAGCAGCGGTGGTGGATCGACCAGCAGCAGCGGGGGCGGGGGTGGATGCGGAGCCGGCGGCGTGGCCGGCCTGCTGCTCGCGCTGCTCACCATCATCGGCCTACGCGGCCGTCGCGCAGCCCGCGCCTGACGGCCATGCCCGCGAACATCTACCCAGGATATTCCATGTCAGATGCCCGTCTGCTCGGCGCCGTGGTGCTCGGCGCAGCGTTGTCGTCGCTCTCTGCTGCGGAACCCTATCTCGTCAAGGACATCGACGGTTCTGGTGCCGCTGTGGACGCCGGCGGGGTGGTCGCCGACGGCCGCTTCGTCTATGCCCACGACCGGGACGATGGGACAGGCACCGAACTCTGCATCACCGACGGGACGCTTGCCGGGACCGCGCGAGTGAAGGACATCCTCCCCGGAGGAGGATCCTCGTCGCCGACGCGCTTCCAGCGCCTGTCCGACGGCAGAGTGATGTTCGCCGCTGATGACGGCTCTGGACTCGAACCCTGGATCACCGACGGAACCCTGGCCGGCACGGTACGCGTCGCGGATCTCAACCCGGCCGGCTCAAGCTCTCCGCACTCGTTCGTGCAGGTCTCCACGGGCGATGTCTACTTCGTGGCCGATGACGGCACCAATGGCACCGAACTGTTCCGGTGGACTGGAACCGGGTCGCCTGCCAGGGTGAGCCAGATCGGCGCTGGCTCGGCCAACGGTTTCACGGGCGGGACGAACCTGCGCCGGGGCAGCAGCGGCGCGACCGCATACTTCTATGCCGGTGCTACCAGTCTCACCACCGGTGGGCCGGTGGTGGCGGTGAAGGCCGGTGCCGTGACCCAGGTCACGAGCATCCTCCCGATCGGCAAGACGCCCTCCGCCGCGTATTTCGCGCGTCTGCCAGGCGACAAGGTCGTCTTCAGCGGCTACACGACCACCAACGGCACCGAACTGTGGGTCAGCGACGGCACGGCCGGCGGGACCAAGCTGGTCAAGGATTTCCACGCCGGCAGCGGTAGCGGCGAACCGGACTTTCTGACCGCCTTCGGCAGCACGGTCTACTTCGCCTGCCAGAACGGCCCCCGCCAGGCAGGCAACGGCACGGCACCGCGTGGCCTGTGGGTCACCGATGGCACCGCCGGCGGCACCAGCGAGGTGAGTTCCGCGATGAATCCGACCGACGAGTATTATGGCCCCGTCAATCTCGCGGTGGCCGGCGGATCGCTCTACTTTGCAACCGCCGCGACAGGGACGACCACGCTGTGGCGGAGCGACGGATCCGGCGCCGGGACCGTCGCGGTCAGCAGTCAATGGGGCCAGCCCTCGGTCGCATCGACCGGAGACCAGCTCAGCGACATCGTGGATGTGGGCGGAACTGTCTATTTCCTCGCCGGCACCGAGACCACCGGCAAGGAGCTGTGGCGCATCCCTCCTGGCGGCAGTCCCACGGCCTCGCCCCAGATCATCAACGGAAGCGTCGGGCTCGAGCAGGACACCCCCGACATCGACGCCCTGTTGTTCGGCGGCGGCTCTGCGTGCTACATCCAGGGCAACAGCGGACAGAGCACGACCGTCCTGATGTCGGCGACCACGGGCAGCCTGACCACCATCGCCGTGCCGGCCTATGGTCCGGGGAACGGCCTCGGCGGGGTGTCTGGCAACGGACGCGACAACTGGATCTCCGTCGGCTCGGAGATCGTGTTCTCGGCCTACGACACCCAGGGCGGGTGGCGCATCTGGGCCAGCGATGGCACCACTGCCGGAACGCGTGCGCTGTGGCATCCCGGCCTGCTCATCGAAACCGGACCGGATTCGGCGAATGATCTGTACTATGATGGCACGGTGCTGGGCGGCTCGGTGGTTCTGGGGGCAGGCGAACCGGCCGTGACCAACGGCACCAGCGGGATCGACACCCTGGCCGGCCAGGAGCCCCGCCTGCTGCATGTGGCCACCGGTTCGGCGATCCTGCTGAAGGATATCGTCACCGGCACCGAAAGTGCTTCGCCCACGACGACCCAGGGAAAGCCCTCGTCTCCGCGCATGTTCACCCGGGTTGGCGAGCATGCCTATTTCTCCGCACGCAATGAGGATGGCGGGGCCTTGTGGCGCACGGATGGCACACCGGCAGGCACGGTGCAGGTCGCCGACCCCAACCCCACGTCGGACCCCGATGTGCGGGATCTGACCGCCATGGGCGGGTCGCTCTACTTCACCGCCGACACCACCGCCACCGGAATCGAACTCTACCGTTTCGATCCTGCGCTCGGCAGCGCAACGCTGGTGAAGGACATCAACCCAGGCGCCGGGGACCTCTATAATCGTGAGGTATCGGGGTTCCTGCCGCTCTTCATCGTCAGCGGCGATAGGATGTTCTTCCGCGCCACCGATGGGACTGGTGGCATGCAGCTGTGGAGGACCGACGGCACGGCCGGTGGAACGATGCAGGTCGCCACGATCAATCCGGGCGGCAATGCCTTCCCGACCAAGCCGCAGCCCCATACCATGGCTGCGTTCGCTGGCGGCGTGGTCTTCGCGGCAGACGACGGGACGCATGGCGTCGAACCGTGGTACAGCGACGGCACCGCCGCAGGCACCAGGATACTGGGCGACCTCACGACCGGCAGCGGCGGCTCCAATCCGGTCTGGTTCACCGTCCTCGGAGGCTGGTGCTACTTCGTCGCTGACGGCGCGCTCTGGCGCACCAACGGCAGCACCGCGTCGCTGGTCAACGGCACCCAGAATCTGGCTCCAGCAGCACCGATCGCGGTCAATGGCAACATCCTGTTCCACGGCACCGATATCGCGCATGGCCGCGAACTGTGGCGCTTCGATGGCAGTTCCGTGTCCCTGGTCGCCGACCTCCAGCCGGGCGCGGAATCCAGCAAGATCGGGAGCACAGATCCGGTCATCCTGCCAAACCAGGAGGTCAAGCAACGCGGGGTGGGCGATCGCTTGCTCTTCGCCGCCACCGTCAACGGCAGCGGCCGCGAGCTGTGGGGCTACCAGCCGCCCGTCGGGACGGCCGGAGCCGGCGGATATGGCTCGGGCACAGGCAATGTCCCGCCGACGATCACCAGCGCAGCCGGTGCAAGTACCACGGTCTTGACCCTGCCCTGACCGGCATGTGATCGCTCGGGATGGCACTGGCCTTCCTCGCAGCGTCGATCCTGCTGACCATATCCCCCGGGCCTGACAACCTCTTCATCCTGGCGCAGGGGACGACGCATGGCCGGCGGGCTGCCGTGGCTCTGGCGTGGGGGATGTGCTGCGGGATCAGCGTGCATGCCCTGGCCGCCACGCTCGGCATCGCCGTGCTGCTGCGCAGCTCGCCCACCGCATTCCTGATCATCCAGCTGGCCGGGGCCGCCTACCTGCTGTGGGTGGCGGTCGGCCTGTGGCGCGAGGCCGCGCGCCCGCTGGCGCCAACCGGGGATGGTGGACCGGCGCAACCAGCCGCAGCGGTGTTCCTCATCGGCTTCCTAATGAACGTGATGAACCCCAAGGTCGCGCTGTTCTTCCTCGCCTTCTTCCCGCAGTTCATCCCCGCCGACGACCCGCATCCGACCCACACCACGCTGCTGCTCAGCGCGCTCTTCTTCGCCCAGGCGGTGGTGATCTTCAGCCTCATCGCCGTCCTGGCCGGGTCGATCGGCCGCACCCTGCGCGCCAACGCCCGCCTGCGTTCCGCCCTGCTGCGGTTCACCGCGCTTGGTCTTGCCGCCGTCGCCGTGCACCTGTTGGAGGCCAGACACTGAGCGGGTGCCGCGAGGACGAGCACCTGCCGGATGCCACGGTCACGCTGGCGGGACGGAGGTCTCGCGGATGACCAGGCGACCTGGCACGGCGATGTCCGCCGTCGCCCCGGCACAGGCCTCGACCAGTCGCGCCGCCACGCCGGCGTAATCGGGCTGCATGCTGCTCAACGGCGAATTGCGCTGATCCTGCCCGATGACGACGAGGGCGAAGGGTCGCTTGCGCCGCGCTTCGACCACGCGCCAGGGCTGGGTTTCGATCGGCGCAAGTATCAGTGCCGTCGGCCCATCCCGGCTCGTCATCAGGCGCAGCAATTCGTCCTCGCCATGGTTGAGGACGACCTCATCGACCGTCAGACGGAGACGGCGGGCACAGGCGGCAACGGACTGGCGACGGTCGGCGACGGAGATGTGTGGGTGAACCCCGGTCGCGAAGGCGAAGCAGAGACGGCGATGGCCAAGAGCGGCAAGATGCTCGACCACCACCGCAAGGTCGGCCTGTTCGTCGGGATGGACGCCGATCGCCCCGGCCCCTCCCCGGCTGTTCAGGACCAGGCACGGCAGCCCTGCCGCAGCCGCCATGGCGGGAAGCTCGGGTGGCAGGAAGGCGACCGCGATCAGCGCTGCGGGCGATGGGCCGGTATGCAGGGCCGTCTCGCAGTCGCTCCAGGAGACCAGCTTGGCGTAGCCGCCTCCTGCGGTCAGCGCGGCCAGGGCCCCGGGCAGGAAGGGATCCTGCCAGGCCGTGTGGTCGGAGCCGACCATGATGACTCCCTGCCCGGTGGCTCGGTAGCCAAGACGGCGCGCGGCATCGAGCACACGCTGACGGGTGGCTGGAGAAAGCTCACCACGGTTGCGCGCGAGACTGAGCACCTTGGCCACGGTCGAGCGCGACAGCCCGGTCGACCTGGCCACGTCTTCCTGGGTGATGCGGCGGGACATGTCCGCATCCTAGGGCCACCACCTGTCTGACAAATCATCAGGGCGCACGCCTCGAGACTGACAATGTGTCAGGCCGGCGCGATCGGATGGTCAGGCCATTTTGCGAACAATGCGCAGTGGCGCATGATCCCCGGCATGAGCACCAGCTACGGCCACTTCGACGACGCCCGTCGCGAATACGTCATCACCCGCCCCGACACCCCGATGCCCTGGCTGAACTACCTCGGCTCGGACGAGTACTTCGGCCTGTGCACCAACACCGGCGGCGGCTACACCTTCTGGCGCGACGCCAAGCTGCGCCGCATCACCCGCTATCGCTACAACAACAGCCCGCTCGACACCGGCGCGCGTGCCCTCTACATCAAGGACGACAGCGGCCTGTGGGCTCCGATGTGGAAACCTGTCAGAGCGAAGCTCGACCGCTACGAGTGCCGTCACGGCATGGGCTACAGCACCATCACCGGCGCCAAGGGCGGCACGGAGGTCGAAACCACGCTGTTCATCCCGCCGGGCGAGAACGTCGAAATCTGGCGCCTCACGGTGCGCAACACCGCAAAGACCAGGCGCCGGATCCAGGTCTTCCCCTACGTCGAGTTCTGCCTCTTCGAGGCGCTCAACGACATGACCAACTACCAGCGCACCTACTCGATCGGCGAGGTCGAGGTCGAGGACGGCGCGGTCTACCACAAGACCGAGTACCGCGAGCGCCGCAGCCACTACGCGCTGTTCGCGAGCACCAGGAAGCCGCAAGGCTTCGACACCAGCCGCGACGCCTTCGTCGGCGTGCACGAAGGCATGCACGACGCCAAGGCGCCGAGCGCCGGTGCGTGCACCGGCTCGGTGGCGCACGGCTGGAACCCGGTCGGCGCTTTCCAGCACGACCTGGAGCTGGCGCCCGGGGCCGAGGAGACCTTCTCGATCCTGCTCGCCTACATCGACAACGGCGACCTGCCCAAGTTCGACGCCCCCTTCGTGATGAACAAGGTGAAGGGCCGCGCGCTGATCGCCAAGTACAGCAGGAAGGGAGCGGTCGACGCCGCCTTCGCCAA
This sequence comes from bacterium, assembly GCA_020047915.1. Taxonomy (GTDB): domain Bacteria; phylum Planctomycetota; class UBA11346; order UBA11346; family UBA11346; genus UBA11346. Next base: position 19,583 of record JAIFND010000142.1, read on the forward strand.
GCTGCATGCGCACTGGGGCGGCCTGCTCGGCACGTTCCAGGCCGACAGCCCGGACAGCGAGGTCAACCGCATGGCCAACGTGTGGAACCAGTACCAGTGCATGGCGACCTTCAACCTGTCGCGCTCGGCCAGCCTCTATGAGACCGGCATCGGCCGCGGCATGGGCTACCGCGACTCGAACCAGGATCTTCTCGGCTTCATGCACATGATCCCGGAGCGCGCCCGCCAGCGCATCCTCGACATCGCCGCGACCCAGCTGTCCGACGGCACCTGCTACCACCAGTACCAGCCGCTGACCAAGAAGGGCAATGCCGAGATCGGCGGCGACTTCTACGACGACCACCTGTGGCTGATCCTGTCGACCTGCGCCTACATCAAGGAGACCGGCGATCGCGGCATCCTCGACGAGCAGATCGGCTACGCCGACAAGGCCGGCTCGAAGCACACGCTGCTGCACCATCTCGAAACCAGCATCGCCTACACCCTGAAGCAGCGCGGCCCGCACGGCCTGCCGCTGATCGGCCACGCCGACTGGAACGACTGCCTCAATCTGAACTGCTTCTCGACCGAGCCGAACCAGAGCTTCCAGACCGCCGGCGACGTCAAGGGGAGCAAGGCCGAATCGGTGATGATCGCCGGCCTGTTCCTCTACGCCACGCGCGAGCTGGCCGGCCTCTATGACTGGATGGGCAAGAAGGCCGCGGCCAAGCGCCTGCGCGGCAACTGGGCTGACATGAAGAAGGTCGTCGAGACGGCCGGTTGGGACGGCGAGTGGTTCGTGCGCGCCTACGACGCGGCCGGCAAGCCGGTCGGCTCGAAGGTCTGCAAGGAAGGCAAGATCTTCATCGAAAGCCAGGCGTGGTGCGTGCTGGGCGGGGCCGGGGCCGAGGACGGCCGCGCCCGCCAGGCCCTGGAGAGCGTGCACAAGCACCTCTACACCAGCGACGGTATCGTCCTGCAGACGCCCCCCTACGCGACCTACCACAAGGAGCTGGGCGAGGTCAGCAGCTATCCGCCTGGCTACAAGGAGAACGCCGGCATCTTCAGCCACAACAACACCTGGATCCACCTCGCGTGGTGCGAGCAGGGCGAGGGCGACCGGGCGCTGGAGTACTACCGTTCGATCTGCCCGGCGGCGCACCAGGATCGCCACGACACCTATCGGGCTGAACCCTACGTCTATGCCCAGATGATCGCCGGCCGCGACTCGGCCAATCCGGGCGAGGCCAAGAACTCGTGGCTGACCGGCACCGCGGCGTGGACCTTCGTGGTGGTATCGCAGGGCATCCTCGGCATCCGCCCCGACTATCCCCAAGGGCTGGAAGGGCTTCACGGTCAAGCGCACCTTCCGCGGCGCGATCTACGAGATCACGGTGAAGAATACCGGCGGCTCGGGCTTCGGCACCACGCGCGTGACGGTCGACGGCAAGGTCATGGCCGACGGCGTGGTGCCGGTGTTCAAGGCCGGCACGAAGCACCGCGTCGAGGTCGAGCTGCTCTAGCGGGGCTCCGCCCCAGCCCGAGGCTGATTATGGGCGTCGCCCCGCTAGCTGGCTGTTGCTGCAGGGGCTGCGCCACCGCACCCCGAGTCCTCACGGGCAGCGACTTTGCCGACTTTGACTTGGCAGGTCAAAGTCGCTACCCTCAAGGACTCTAGAATCTTCGCGGGTGCGGGGTTGAGGCTCCTGCCCACCCGGAGATCCAGACAGCCTGCCACACCGTGGCTGGATATGCTTCCGCTCAAAACCGGCTTGCCGGGATGGCGCGGCACCAACATGGCCCGAGCATGCCTCGCAGCACCCATGTCACCGATCTGCGCCTCGGCGCAGCGTCGGCCTTCGCTCTGGAAGCCTCGTGACCATGCTCACCCTGCGCCTCGACAGTCCGGCCAATCGTCGCGCGTTCCATGCGCTGCTGTGGCGGCCGGAGGATTCCGCCACCGCAGCCTCGGGCAGGCGCCGACTCGCCATCATCCTGCATGGTCGCCAGCCCGCCACGATGGTCGACGGCCCGGCCACCATTCATCACCTCTATCCCTTCGCCGAGGCGCTGCAGACCGCTTCCGACTACTATGGGATGGACCTCTGCATCCCGCTGATGGGGAACAAGGCGTACTGCGATTCGCCCATCGATCCCTACGTCCGTCACGCCACCTTCCTGGGTGACGAGCTGCCCGGTCTGCTGGCGCGCGAGCACGGTGCCACCAGCGATCGTCTGGATCGCTGCCTGATCGGTTTCAGCATGGGCGGCACCGGTGCGATCAATATCCTGGCGCGACATGCCGAGCGCTTCGCCATCGCCGTCAACTTCGCCGGCAACTGCGATCCCGCCTTCTATCCGACCACGCTGGGCTGCCGTTCGCCGGCCGAGGATGTCCTCGGCCCCTACGAGACCCACGCCGCGCATTTCGTGCAGTGGAGCAACTTCCACGCCGTCACCGCCGTGGCCGGTCGGCGCGATGTCGCCATCGCCCTCGGTTGCGGACGCGATGACCCGCGCCTGGCGAACATCCGCCGTCTGCATCGCCAATTGCTGGATCAGGGAACCATCTGCACCTACGGCGACTATCCCGGCGGGCATGTGTACGATCTGGCGCATGTGCTGCTGCAGTGCGCCGCCGCCGACCACCTCTGGCGCAACCTGCGCACAGCCTGATCGTACCCCGCGAACATGCATCTTGCCGATACGCTGCTGCGCATCTTCGCCGTCCTCGGCCCGATCTTCCTGCTCATCGCGGCCGGACGCATCCTGCGCGGCACCGGGGTGATCGGCGAGGCCGGCGCCGCCGATCTCGCCAAGCTGCTCTACTGGTTCGCCCTGCCGGTGCAGCTCATCGTGCTGGGAGCCTCGGTCGATGTCATGGCCCACATCGATGTCCGGCTCATCCTGGCGGTGGTCGCCGCGTATGCCGCATCCTTCGCCCTCGGCTGGTGGCTGACCCCGGGCCTGGAGCCGGCTGCCCGCGGCTCGGCGCTGGGCATCGCGGTGCGCGCCAACGGCGCCTTCGTCGCCCTGCCCATGGTCGAGCTGGCGGCGACCCAGCTGCCCAGCGCCGACGCGGCGGCGCTGCGTGCCGCCTTCGCCGTGCTGCTCGCGCCCAGCGTCATCATGTTCAACATCGGCGCGGTGCTCGGCTTCCGCCTGCCGCACCACGGCCTGACCCGGGCCGGCATGTGGCAGGCGGTGGACGAGATCTGGCGCAACCCGCTGATCCTCGCCTGCCTCGTCGGCCTGGCGCTGGGCGCGTGGCGGCCGGGTGCGCTCACCGGCACCATGATCGGTGCCGGTCTGGGCATGGCCGCCGGCGCGGCCATTCCGCTCGCCCTGCTGCTGGCCGGCTTCGGCCTCAGCGGCAGCGGCCTACGCGATCGCGCCGGGATCCTCGCCCTCGCCAGCTTCGGCAAGCTGGTGGTCGTCCCCGGCCTGACCTGGCTGGCAGGATGGGCGTTGGGCTGCCCACCGGCCGCCGTCGCCGCCGCCGTGTTCCTGATGGCCGCACCGACCGCGATGGCCTCGGTGCCGATGGCGCGCCTGCTCGGCGGCGATGTCGCGCTGGCCGTCGCCGGCGTCACCGCGACCACGGTGGGGGCGGTCATCTCGCTGGCGGGCTGGCTGGTGGCGATGAGCTGGTGGATGGCGCGCGGCCACTGAGATCCGCGCCAGCGCGTTGCCGTTGAAGCGTTTCTACGCAATAATTACACCCTATCTGGGTTGTGCCGAGGCCGATCGGCAGCAGACTTGCGGCATGCACCCGTCCGAACAGATCGTCCGCGTCATGAGCCGGATCTATGCCAAGGGCATGACCACGACATCGGGGGGCAACCTCTCGCTGCTCGACGCCGAGGGCGATCTGTGGATCACGCCGTCGCGGGTCGACAAGGGCACGCTGACGGTCGATGACGTCGTGCGCGTACGCCGCGACGGCAGCGTCGACGGCAAGCACAAGCCGTCGTCCGAATTCCCCTTCCACCTCGCCATCCTCAAGGCCCGGCCGGATCTCCGCGCCGTGGTCCATGCCCATGTCCCGGCCCTCTCGGCCTTCGCCGTCACCCGGCGCGTGCCCGATACGTTGGTGCTGCCGCAAGCGCGCTTCGTCTGCGGGCCGGTGGCATCCAGCCCCTACGTGCTGCCAGGCAGCGATGCGCTGGGCGAGGCGATCGCCGCGCAGTTCCTGCGTGGGGCCGACTGCGTGGCGATGGAGAACCACGGCTTCGTGTTCGGCGGCACCACCCTACAGCAGGGCTTCGAGCGCATGGAGACGCTGGAATACACCGCGCGCCTGATCGTCGGCGCCGAGACGCTGGGCGGCTGCGCGCCGCTCAGCGAAGCGGAGTACGCCGAGAGCCGCCGGCCCAACAACCTGCTGCCCGAGTTCACCGCCAGCACGCCCAGCGCCCGCGAGCAGGAGCTGCGCCGTCAGCTCTGCGCCTTCGCGCTGCGCGGCTACGAACAGGGCATGATGATCGCAACCGAAGGCAGCCTGTCGGTGCGCCTCGACGCTGGCTCGGCGCTGTTCACCCCCTCGGGCAAGGACCGCTCGACGCTGACGCCCGAGGACATCGTGCTGGTGCGCGACGGGCGCCGCGAGGCGGGCAAGCTGCCGTCGCGCGCCTGCCTCAACCATCTCGCGATCTACCGCGCCCATCCCTGGGTCGGTGCGGTGTTCAACGCCCTGCCGCCGCACACCACCGCGTTCTCGATTGCGCGTTCGGCGCACCTGACCACGCGCATCATCCCCGAGAGCCACATCCTGCTGCGCGATGTCGGGGTGCTGCCCTACGCGCAGCAGTACGGCGACGGTGCGGCCGTCGCGGCGGCGGTCTCGACCAGCCAGCCGGTGCTGCTGTTCCGCAACAACGGGGCGATCACGGTCGGCGGTAGCGTGCTGGAGGCCTTCGACCGCATGGAGGTGCTGGAGAACACAGCCAAGGTGCTGCTGGCGGCCAAGCCGCTGGGCGGCGCGCTGGCGATCGACGACCAGGGCATCGCGACGATGACCAAGGCCTTCCTGGGCGTCTGAGCACGCGCGATCATGAATCCAGCCCCGACTCCTGCTGGCTGCGCCAGGCGTGCACCAGATCGCGACGGTGATGGCTCGGCACGCCCGGGAACCAGGCGATGCTGCTGGTCGCGAGGTAGATGTCCTCGCCGACCACGCAGGCGCTGGGGTCGGGACTGAAGCCGTCGAGACGGGGTTGCGCAGATTTTCTAGACTGCCGGTGCAGCCTCTTGGAGAATTCCGCGATGCACGTGTGCACCTTTGGCCCTGCCATGAATCCGATCCTGGCGCCGCGGAAATCGCAGGCCCATGACGGTCAGGGTTCCGATCAGCAGCCCCAGGAGGCCGCCCGCGCCACAGCCACCACTCACCTTGCCGGCTTTCAGCGTCACGGTCGGCAGCGGGGCCACGTCGTCATCGAGGATCGTCACCGTCACCTGCTGGCTGCCCGACTCCGTCGCATTGCTCACGCCGCTGATGTCCAGGATCACCGTCTCATCACCTTCGACCTGGACATCCTGCACCGCCGTCACCGTCGCCGTACCGGTCAACTGGCCGGCAGGGATCGTGATCGTGGACGAGGACAGGGTGTAATCGGTGCCGCCTCCCGTCGCCGTACCGCTCGCGGTCAGGGTCACCACGACATTGCTCGCCGAGGTCGAGGACAGGGTCGCCGTCACCGTCGAAACGCCGGCCGCTTCGGCGATGCTCGCCACGCTGGCGGCCAGGGTCACGGTCGGCAGATCGTCGTCGAGGATCGTTATGGTCACCTGCTGGGTGCCAGATTCCGTCGCGTTGCTCACGCCGGTGATGTCGAGGATCACCGTCTCCGCTGGATCAACCAGGACATCCTGCACCGCCGTCACAGTTGCCGTACCAGTCAACTGGCCGGCGGGGATCGTGATCGTGGACGAGGACAGGGCGTAATCGGTGCCGCCGCCCGTCGCCGTGCCGCTCGCGGTCAGGGTCACCACCACGTTGCTGGTCGAGGCCGTGGACAGCGTCGCCGTCACCGTCGAAACGCCGGCCGCCTCGGCGATGCTCGCCACGCTGACGCCCAGGGTCACGGTCGGCAGATCGTCGTCGAGGATCGTCACCGTCACCTGCTGGGTGCCTGATTCCGTCGCGTTGCTCACACTGGTGATATCAAGCGTCACCGTCTCCGCTGGATCGACCTGGACATCCTGCACCGCCGTCACCGTCGCCGTACCAGTCAACTGGCCGGCGGTGATCGTGATCGTGGACGAGGACAGGGTGTAATCGGTGCCACCGCCCGTCGCCGTGCCGCTCGCGGTGAGGGTGACCACGACATTGCTCGCCGAGGCCGAGGACAGGGTCGCCGTCACGGTCGAGACGCCGGCCGCCTCGGCGATGCTCGCCACGCTGGCTCCCAGGGTCACCGTCGGCAGCGGGGCCACATCGTCGTCCAGGATCGTCACGGTCACCTGCTGGGTGCCTGATTCCGTCGCGTTGCTCACGCCCGTGATGTTCAAGACCACCGTCTCACCGCCTTCGACCACAGAGTCCTGCACCGCCGTCACCGTTGCCGTACCGGTCAACTGGCCGGCGGGGATCGTGATGGTGGTCGAGGACAGGGTGTAATCGGTGCCACCACCCGTCGCCATGCCGCTTGCGGTCAGGGTGACCACGACGCTGCTCGCCGAGGTCGAGGACAGGGTCGCGGTCACCGTCGAGACACCGGTCGCCTCGACGATGCTCGCCGTCGACCGGGTCAGGGTCACCGTCGGCAGCGCGCCCGAGGGCGAGACGGTGAGGAGGAAGGTCCTGGTCGCCGACAGTGGGCCGGCGGGCGCGACGGGGTTGGCCGCCGGTTCGGTAACCGTGACGGTGATGGTGGCGGTGCCGCTCTGGCCGGCTGCGGGTTGGCAGACGAGACTGCGGGCACGATCGAACTGGGGATTGCCCAGCGTGGTGATGAGGATGTTGCCGTTGGGCAGCACGGTGGGATTGCTGCTGGTTGCCGTGACCACGAGCTCCTCGGGATGCCAGTTGAGATCGCCGAGACGGAGCATGGCCGGAGCCGTCTGGCTGTCCTGGATGCAGGCTTGGTCGGGGATGATCGCTAGCCAGGGCGCCTCGTTGGCGGCCTCCGCCGGGACATTGGCACAGTAGACGTCACTGGTTGCGGAGGTCGAATTGACGCCGTCGCTCAAGATCAGGTGGACCGTCGTGCCGTTCCAGCCGTCGGGCACCGTCCGGACCTGGAAGCTGCGTACCGGTCCCCAGGCTGACAGGCGGATATTGCC
>JAIFND010000167.1 GCA_020047915.1 bacterium
CTGGTCGCCGCCCTGTCGCTGGCGACCCTGGTGGTCGAGGCCGGCGAGACCAGCGGCGCGCTGATCACCGCCCGCCTGGCCGGCGAGCTGGGCAAGCAGGTGCTGGTCGTACCCGGCCCGATCGACCGCCCCGAGCACGTCGGCTCGAACAAGCTGATCCGCGATGGCGCCGTGCTGGTCACCTCGCTCGACGACATCCTCGCCGAAGTCGGCCCGCTGGCGACCCTGGCGGGCGCGATGCCGGCCGAGGCGGTCAGCCGTCCCGCCGCCGCCGCGCTGTCGGGCCGCGAACGCCAGCTCTTTCAACTGCTCGACGACACCACGCGCAGCATCGATGACGTCGTCCGCGCCACCGGCATCCCGGCCAGCGCGGTCTCGGCGACGCTGCTCTCGCTCGAGCTGAAGCGCCTGGCGCGCAAGGCGCCGGGCGGCTTCGTGCGCGCCGACTGAGTTCCGCTCTGGCGGGCTGACGGTGGCACGGGCGGGCCGGAGCTGCTAGACTTCGGCCATGCTTCTCCGCCCTGCCCTGGCTTTCCTGCTGATCACCGCCCTGGTCGCGGCCGAGCCTGCCCCGGTCGTCGTCGCGCTCGACGCCGAGTTCAGCCACGCCACCAGCACCAGTGCCCAAGCCATCGAACTCGGCCTGACCTGCGCCTTCCAGTCGATCAATGCGGCCGGCGGAGTGCTGGGTGGGCGACCGCTGCGCCTGGAGACCAGCGACAACCGCTCGGTGCCGGCGCGCGGCGTCGCCAACCTGCGACAGTGGGCCGCACGCCCGGACGTGGTCGCGGTGGTCGGCGGCAAGTTCAGTCCGGTAGCGATCGAGGCTCTACCGACGATCCATGAACTGCGCCTGCCCTATCTGCTGCCCTGGTCGGCGGCGGATGGGATCATCGACCACGGGATGCGGCCGAGTTACACCTTCCGGCTGTCCTTGCGCGACTCGTGGGCCTTTCCGGCCCTGCTTGATCACGCCCGCCACGCCAAACAGACCAGCATCGGCCTGCTGCTGCTCAACAATGCCTGGGGACGGAGCAACGAGACCGCCGCCAAGCGCTACGTCGAGGCGCACCCCGAGGTCGCTCTGGTGGCCATGGAATGGTTCCCGATCAGCGTCGATGATCTGAGCGCGAACTGGAAGCGCCTGCTGGCAGCCGGGGCGCAGGTCGTGGTGGTCGCGGCCAATGAGAGCGAAGGATCACTGCTGGTCCGCCAGGTGGCGACCCTGACCCCCGACCAGCGTCGTCCCCTGCTGTTCCATTGGGGCATCACCGGTGGCGACTTCCCGCGACTGTGCGGCCCGGCCCTGGCCATGCTCGACCTGCACGTGGCGCAGACCCATCTCTTCGGCCCACCGACCGCAGGCCAGGACACGACCCTGCGGACCATCCTCGCCGGCAAGGGGGTCGCCGATCCGGCCAAGCTGCCCTCGGCGGTCGGGCTGGCCCATGCCTGGGACCTCGCGCACCTGCTGGCCAAGGCGATCGATCGCGCCGGCTCGACCGACCGCACTGCGATCCGCCACGCCCTCGAAAACCTCGGCCCGCATGAGGGGCTGGTGCGGCGCTACGAGCAGCCGTGGACCGCCGAGCGCCACGAGGCGCTGTCCGCTGACCAGGTGGTGCTGGCCAGCTTCGCCGAGGACGGACGTCTGGTGCAGCACAAGCCATGAGCGGATCGCGCCTGTTCTGGCGGCTCTTCCTGGCCACGGCCGGTGCTTCCAGCGCAGTCATCGTGACGCTCGGTGCTGCTTCATGGTCGCACGGCAGCACCCTGATCCGCAACCAGGTGGACACCGAGATCGTCGGCCTGGCGCAGAGCACCGCCCGCCATGATGGCGAACGCCTGGGCCAGTTCGCGCACACCGTCGAGACGCTCGCCGCCAACCCGCTGGTGGTCAACGCGCTGATCGATGTCGGCAGCAGCGCCCAGTCCTATCTCGTCCCCCTCCTGGCCGGCCAGCGTCTGCCGTTCACGGGCCGGCACGCCATCGCCTTCACCGACTTCTCCGGCAAGCTGGTAGCAAGCAACGGCCAGCATCCCGGCACGGCAGCGCTGCAGGCAGCGCAGCGTGCCGTGGACCGCAACCGGCCCGAGTCCATTCTCGCGCCCGAGGGGCCACCGGCGCTGATCATGGCGGTGCCGGTGATCTATCCTGGCACGGGTACGGCCGAAGGTGCCATCGTGGCCACGGTCGCCATCGCTGAACTGATCGCCGGCCATGAGGTCGGCTTGCCAGGCGGAACCACGGCCAACCTCGTTTTCGGCTCCTCCTCGCCTGAGGATCCGACCCGCCTGTCGGCGCGGCACGGCATCGACGGGCCGGCCGCCTTCGCCCACCTCGTCCCCGCCGTGCTGATCACCCGTGATCCGGCCATCGCCTTCGCCCCGCTGCGCCAGCTCCAGCTCTGGCACGCGGCCCTGGCCCTCGGCGGGGTGCTGATCGCCGTTCTGGTGGCGGCTGTGGTGAGCAGCCGCCTGGCACGGCGCGTCGAACGACTCGCAGCCACCACCCGGCAGGTCGCGCAAGGGCAGGCGGGATCCGCCGAGGTCCCCGACCTGGGCGGCGATGAGATCGGCGAACTCGCCCGGGCGATGCGCGGCATGCTGCAGGAGATCGAGCGCCATCGCCACACCCTGGAGGCCGAGGTGCAGGCGCGCACCGCCGAACTGAGCGCCAGCGAGGCCGCGGCGAGGCGGCTCGCCATCGTCGCGGCGCGCACCGCCAACGCGGCATGCATCGCCGATACGGCCGGACGGCTGACCTGGGTGAACGAGGGCTTCACGCGCATCACCGGCTATGCCTTGGACGAGGTGGTCGGGCGCAGGCCCGGCACCATCCTTCAGGGTCCCGAGACCGACCAGGCCACGGTGCAGCGCATCCGTACCGCCCTGGCGCGTCGTGAGGGCATCCGTTGCGAACTGGTCAACTACGGCAAATCCGGTCGGCGCTACTGGATCGAGGTGGACATCCAGCCGAGCTTCGAACCGGACGGCCGGCTGGGCGGATTCATCGCGGTCAACAGCGATGTCACCGAACGCAAGGAGTACGAAGCCCAGCTGCGCGCCGCGACCAGCGCGGCGCAGGCCGGTGCCCAGGCCAAGAGCGCCTTCCTCGCCAACATGAGTCACGAGATCCGCACGCCGATGAACGGCATCCTCGGCCTCGCCGAGCTGCTGCTGGCCGGCAAGCTGGACCCCGAGCAGGCCGACCTGGCGCGGTCCTTGTACCGCTCGGCCGAGGCGCTGCTGGTCATCCTCAACGACATCCTCGACTTCTCCAAGATCGAGGCCGGCCGGCTGGAGTTCGAAGCCGCACCGTATGACCCCGAAATGCTCGGCCTCGACGTCCTCGACCTGCTGCGCACCCGCGTCCCGCAGGAGGTGGTCCTCGCCTTGCGCCTCGATCCGGCCATGCCCGGACGCCTGCTCGGCGATGCCGGCCGGCTGCGTCAGATGCTCGCCAACCTGGTCGGCAACGCGCTGAAGTTCACCAGCCGTGGGCATGTCCTGGTCGATCTCGCCTGGCAACCGTCCGGCGAGGACGAGGGTTCGTTGCGCCTGGCGGTCAGCGACACCGGCATCGGCATCCCGGCCGACCGCCTGGATCGCCTGTTCCAGCCCTTTTCGCAGGCCGATGCCAGCACTGCGCGGCGCTTCGGCGGCACTGGCCTGGGACTGTCGATCAGCCGCCGGCTCGCCGAGCTGATGGGCGGTTCGGCCAGCGTCACCAGCACGGTGGGCGTGGGCTCGACCTTCACCATCGCAGTGCCGCAGCGCAGCTCCAGCGCCGACGGATCTTCCGCCTCGCATATCGTACAGGCCTTCTCCGGGCGCCGCATCCTGGTGGTCGCCAACGACTCAGCGCTGCGCCTGTCGCTGGTCGATGCCCTGCGTGCCGCCGGGGCCGTGGTCGCCGAAGCCGCGAGCCTTGATGAGGCTCTCCGAGGCCTAGCCGGCATGGAGTGCGCCGCCGTGGTCGCTGATCATGGTCTGGCGGACGGCGGTGCCGCCGCTCTGGCGAACGCCGCCTCGGCCATCCCGGTGCTCTCGTTGTTCCCTTCCGGACACCCGCCTCAGGAGGCGCCCGGCCCGCTGGCCGCCGTGCTTCCCCGCCCCCTGCGCCGCAGTCAGCTGGCCGAAGCGATCAGCCTGGCGATCACCGATCGCACGGAAGGCCGCCGCCGTACGCTGACGCGCAATGATCTCAGCGGCGGACGCCTGCACGACGCCCCCGCCCCCGCCGCGCCGCGCGGCGGCCTGCGCGTGCTGTTGGTCGAGGACAATCCGATCAACCAGCGCGTGGCCATCGCCCTGCTCAAACGCCTGGGAGCGATCGTGACCCTTGCCGCCGATGGCGCCGAGGCCGTGCGCATGACCGACGCGACCAGCTGGGATCTCGTGCTGATGGACTGCCAGATGCCGGTGCTCGATGGCTTCGAGGCCACCACCCAGATCCGCCAGCGCGAGCACCGCGACAACCGCCCGCGGCAGCCGATCGTGGCGATGACCGCCAATGCCATGCAGGGCGACCGCGAACGCTGCCTGGCCGTGGGCATGGACGACCACGTGCCCAAGCCGATCACCGGCGACGCACTGGCGCGCACCCTGTCGCGTTGGGGCGGGTGAGCGGGGACTCTCGACCGAGATAAAGCCTGCGGATTCACACGGAGGAACGAAGGTAACGGAGGCGACATGCGTTGGGGCACAGCGCATCGCTCATCCAACGGGTATCTGGCCAACCGCTCGCAATATCTTGATGCGACTCTGTTGCCTCTGTTTCTTACTGTGAAATGCGTTTTGGGGGCTCGGTCACACCGCTTCGGATTCGATGCGCTGCACGAAGATCTTGCCGTCGCCGATGCGGCCGGTGCGGCAGGTCGCCAGCACCAGCTGGATCAACTCCTCACGGTGCTCGTCCTCGATCAGGCATTCGACCGCGACCTTGGGCAGGAACTCGATCTCGTACTCGCGTCCGGCGTACTGCTCGAGGTGGCCCTTCTGGCGGCCATAGCCGCGCGCTTCCCAGGCGGCGAGATCGTTGGCCCAGCCGGCGGCGGCGAGGCGCTGGCACAGCACCTCGGCACGCTGGGGACGGACGACGATGAGGACCTTTAGCACCATTGCACCAGGGGTTAGGGGTTAGGGTTCGCAGCCATTGCACCAGGGGCTAGGGAAAGGCAACTGCGGCCCTAAACCCTTGGGGCAAGGCACCAGGGGTTAGCGAAAGGCAACTGCGGCCCTAAACCCTGGGGCAATGGCGGTGCCTTGCCCCTAACCCCTAACCCCTGGGCGGCGGGGTAAGGGAATGGCAACTGCGGCCCTAAACCCTGGGGCAATGGCGGTGCCTTGCCCCTAACCCCTAACCCCTGGGCGGCGGGGTAAGGGAAAGGCCACTGCGGCCCTAAACCCTGGGGCAATGGCGGTGCCTTGCCCCTAACCCCTAACCCCTGTGGCAATGGCGGTGGCTCACCCCGCGGCCTTCACGTCCTCGACGACCTGGCCGATGCGGCGCAGCTTGGCGTAGCGGCCATCCATCAGCTTGGCGTGCGGCAGGGCCTGCAGCTCGCGCAGGTTGCGCGCGATCGCGGCTTCGAGCAGTGCCGCCATCTCCTTGGGCCGGCGGTGCGCGCCACCGGCTGGCTCGGCGATGATCTCATCAACGATGTGGTGGCTCTTGAGGATCTCGGCGGTCAGGCCGAGGCGCTCGGCGGCGAGGTCGCGCTTGGCGCCGTCCTTCCACAGGATGGCGGCGCAGCCTTCAGGGCTGATCACCGAGAAGTAGCTGTTCTGCAGCATCAGCATGCGGTCGCCGATGCCGATGCCCAGGGCGCCACCGGAACCGCCCTCGCCGATCACCACGACGATGGTCGGGGTGCGCAGGGCGGCCATGTCGCGGATGTTCTCGGCGATGGCGATCGACTGGCCGCGCTCCTCGGCCTCGACGCCGGGGAAGGCGCCG
>JAIFND010000248.1 GCA_020047915.1 bacterium
GTCGCGCGCCTGCGCCTGGTGCGTCTGGGTGGCGTCTCCGATGGCCAAGTCGCGATCCGTGCCGGGCTCAGCGCTGGCGAACAGGTCGCCCTCGAACCAGCCAACCTGCGCGACGGCCAGCCCGTCGGCGCGCGCTGAGGCCGCCATGCAGCTCGGACCCTCTGGCGGCATCGCCCAGGCCTTCGTCCACTCCAAGCTGACCCCGCTGCTGGTCATTGGCGCGGTGCTGCTCGGCCTCGTCGCGGTCATCCTGCTGCCGCGCGAGGAGGAACCGCAGATCAAGGTGCCGATGGTCGATGTGCTGGTCGCCATGCCCGGCGCCCAGGCCGACGAGGTGGCCGAGCGCGTGGTGCGTCCGATGGAGCAGCTGCTCTGGGAGATCCAGGGCGTCGAGTATGTCTACTCGCAGGCGATGGCTGGCCAGGCGATGACCATCGTGCGCTTCAAGGTCGGCGAGGATGTCGAGCGCAGCCTGGTGAAGCTCAACCAGAAGCTGCAGGCGAACTTCGACCGCATTCCGGCCGGCGTGTCGCAGCCGCTGATCAAGCCGCGCTCGATCGATGATGTCCCGACCCTTGCCCTGACCCTGCACGCGGCGCGCTACGACCACCTCGAACTGCGGCGTGTCGCCAAAGAGGTCGAGACGGCGATCAAACGCGTGCCGCAGGTCGCCGAGACCCGGCTGATCGGCGGGGCGATGCGCCAGATCCGCGTGCGTCTCGACCCGCTGCGCCTGGCCGCCAGCGGCCTGGCGCCGCAGGACGTGGTCGCGGCGCTGGCCGGGGCCAACCGCGCCGATCAGGCCGGCCGCCTGATCGACGGCGACCGCGCCGTGCTGGTCGAGACCGGCGACTTCCTGCATGACGAACGCGATGTCGGCGCGGTCGTGGTCGGATCGGCGGACGGCCGTCCGATCTACCTGCGCGATGTGGCGGCGGTGGCCGACGCCACCGCCGATCCGGCGACCTACACCTTCCATGGCACCAAGGCTGGCGACGAGCCCTCGGTGACGCTGTCGATCGCCAAGCGTCCCGGCGCCAACGCCATCGATGTCAGCCACGCCGTGCTCGCCCAGGTCGAGGCGCTGAAGGGTCGGGTCATCCCCTCCGACCTGACGGTCAGCGTGACCCGCGACTACGGCGAGACCTCGGCTGAGAAGAGCGACGAATTGCTGCTGCACATGGCCATCGCCGTGGTCAGCGTATCGTTGCTCGTCCTCTTCCTGCTCGGCTGGCGCGCCTCGCTGGTCGTCGCCATCGCCATTCCCGCGACCCTCGCCCTGACCCTGCTGGTGCTCTACCTGTGGGGCTACACCCTGAACCGCATCACCCTGTTCGCGCTGATCTTCTCGATCGGCATCCTGGTCGATGATGCGATCGTGGTGGTCGAGAACATCTACCGCCGGGTGGCGCTCAAGGAATCGGCGGGGAAGACGCTCAGCCAGATCGCGGTCGAGGCGGTCGCCGAGGTCGGCAACCCGACCATCCTGGCGACCATCGCGGTGATCGCGGCGATCCTGCCGATGGCGATGGTCGGCGGGCTGATGGGGCCGTACATGCGCCCGATCCCGGTCGGCGCCAGCGCCGCGATGATCTTCTCGTTGCTCGTCGCCTTCATCGTCACCCCGTGGGCGGCGGTGCGCATCCTCAAGCCGCAGGCGCACGGGCATGAGGGGCCTGAAGGACGCATACCCCGGGCCTACCGCTGGCTGATGCACCGCATGCTGGATTCCACCTGGTGGCGTCTCGGCGTGATCGGCGGCCTCTCCGCCCTGCTGCTGATCGCGATGGCGCTGGTGCCGCTCGGCGCGGTGCAGGTGAAGATGCTGCCCTTCGACAACAAGTCGGAGTTCCAGGTCATCCTCAACATGCCCGAAGGTACCGCGCTGGAGCGCACCGCGCTGGTCGCGCGTGAGCTCGGCCGGGTCGCCGCCGAGGCACCCGAGGTCGCCGACTACCAGGTCTATGCCGGGACCAGCGCCCCGTTCAATTTCAACGGCCTGGTGCGCCACTACTTCAACCGCGCCGGCGACCATGTCGCCGATGTGCAGGTCAATCTCAAGCCGCGTGGCGAACGCGACGCGCAGTCGCACGCCATCGCCAAGCGCCTGCGCCCCGCGTTGGCGGCGATCGCCGCGCGCCACGGCGGCCGCATCACCCTGGCCGAGGTGCCGCCCGGCCCGCCGGTGCTGCAGACCCTGGTCACCGAGGTCTATGCCCCGACCGCCGAGGCGCGCCTGGCCCTGGCCGAGGAGGTCAAGCGCATCTACCAGTCCACGCCCGGCGTGGTCGATGTCGATTGGTACATCGAGGCGGCCCAACCGCAGATCCGCTTCGTGGTGGACAAGGAGAAGGCGGCCCTGGCCGGCGTCTCGACCGCCACGGTGGCCGACACCGTGCGCATCGCCGTGGGCGGCCTGCCGGTCGGTCTCGCGCACCAGCCGCGTGAGCGCGAGGATCTGCCGATCGTGGTCGAGCTGCCCGCCGACGCGGTGCATCGCGGCGAGGATCTGCTGGCGCAGCGCGTGCGCGGCCCGGCCGGCCTGATCCCGCTGCGCGAGCTGGGTCGGGTCGAGACCTCCACCCGGCCGGCCAGCATCCATCACAAGAACCTGCTGCCGGTCACCTACATCGTCGGCGACGTCGCCGGCGTGGTGGAAAGTCCGGCCTATGCCATCTTCACCATGAATGAGGCGCTGGCCAAGGTCGATGCGACACGTTTCGGCGGAGCGGAGGCGCACCTCTCGGTGCTCAACTCGACCCAGCCGGGCAATGACCACGCCCCGGCGGTGAAGTGGGACGGGGAGTGGCACATCACGCTGGAGGTGTTCCGCGACATGGGTCTGGCCTTCGCCGGCTGCATCGTCCTCATCTACCTGCTGATGGTCGGCTGGTTCCGCTCGTTCTCGACCCCGCTGGTGGTCATGGTGGTGATCCCGTTCTCGCTGCTCGGCGTGCTGCCGGCGCATGCCCTGATGCCCGCCGCCGAGGGCGGTCTGGGCGTGTTCTTCACCGCCACCTCGATGATCGGCTTCATGGCCGGGGCCGGCATCGTGGTGCGCAACTCGGTGATCCTGGTTGATTTCATCGAGGCCGAGATGGCGGCCGGGAAGACGCTGGAGGAAGCGGCGATCCAGGCCGGCATCGTGCGCTTCCGGCCGATGCTGCTCACCGCCCTCGCGGTGGTCGCGGGCGCTGCGATCATCCTTGCCGATCCGATCTTCCAGGGTCTCGCCCTCGCGCTGATGGCCGGTTCGCTCGCCAGCCTGATCACCGCCCCGGTGCTGGTGCCGCTGCTCTACGTGCTGCAGCGCAAGTGGCTGGGCTGAGTCGGCAGGCCTAGGCGGGCAGTGAAGGTGCCGTCCGCGAGGGCGAAGGACAGCTCCCAGCCATTGAGCAGGCACAGGCGTCGGCTGAGCGCCAGGCCGAGACCGGCATGCTGGCCGGTGCCGGCGCGGGCCTGGTCGCCGCGCCAGAAGGGTTCGCCCAGGTGCGGCAGGTCCGCGGCACTGCGTTCGGGCGCCGGATTGGCGATCTCCAGCAGGATGACTTGGCCATCCACCCGCCACTGCACGGTGATGCGCGCGGTCGCCGGGGCATGTGCGACGGCGTTGCCCAGCAGGTTGCGCAGCACCGTGGCGAGATGGTCGGGATCACCGTGGGCGTGGGCGGGCAGGGCATCGGGAAGCCCATCGACGCGGGCCGCGCCCTCGGCCGGGGTGGCGTCGCGCCACGCCGCCAGGCCGGCGGCGAGGTCGAGCGGTTCGCGTCGGGCCGGTTCGCGGCCGGATTCCAGCCGGGTGAGCAGCAGCAACTGCTCGACCACGCGCGCGGTGTCCTGGGCGATGCCGCGTCCACGTTCGAGGGCGGTCCGGTAGTCGGCCGGGCTGCGTTCGCGCGCCAGGGCGAGATCGGCGGTGGCGATCAGGCCGGCGAGGGGGGTGCGCAGCTCGTGCGCGATGTCGGCGGCGGTGCGACGCTCGCGTTCGACCTGGACCCGCGCGGCGGCGAGGAAGGCATCGGCGCGCTCGACCACCGGCCGCAGCTCCAGCGGGACCGAGGCCGATTGCACTGCGATGCACGAGTCTTCCGGCGTCGCCGTGGCGATCGCTCCGGCGATGCGTTCGACCGGCCGCAGCACCGAACGCGCCAAGGCGGCCGCCGCCAGGCCGGCCAGGGCGGTGGCGACGGCGGTCGCCCCGGCCAGCGCCCAGGCCACGGTGCCGAGGGTGTCGTGCAGCCCGGAGTCGGAACGCCCCACGGTCAGGATCAGGCTCGGTGCTGGGGCATCAGTGTCGCGGCGTGGGCCACGGCCGTAGCCAGCCATCGCCGCCTGGCCCTGAACACGGACGATGCGTCCCGGAGCGCCGTCAGGCAGGCAGCCAGGGCCTTCAGCCAGGCGCGCAAGCTCGCTGGCCTGTTCGGGCTGGCTCAGCAGTGTCTGGCCGGAGGCGTCGGTGATCAGCAGCCACTCGAGGTGCGCTGGCGTCGCCCCGCCAGCCCAGTGCACCACCGCTCCGCGGCAGCGCACCTGGCCCAGGGCCCACTGCGCCTCCTGACGCAGCTTGTCGTCGGCCGAGGCGAGGAGATGGGTGCGTACGCTCAGCCACGCCGCCACGCCGGCGAGGGCCGAACTGGCGGCCACGGCCAGCACGGTGCCCAGGATCAGGCGGCGGCGGATCGAGATCACGCCATCGCCAGGGTATAGCCGAGGCCGCGCCGGGTCTGGATCAGCCCGTCGGCGCCGGCCGCGGTCAGCTTGCGGCGCAGATTTGCGAGGTGGACCTCGATGCGGTTGGGATTGGGTTCTTCATTCATGTCGTAGCAGTGTTCCCACAACTGCTCGCGACTGACCACGGCCCCGGTGTGCTTGGCCAGTTGTTCCAGCAGGGACCATTCCTTGGCGGTCAGGTCCAGGGGGCGTCCATCCACCAGAGCCAGACGGCGACCGGTGTCGAGGCGCAGTGGACCGATCTCCAACACATCGCTGGCGCGGCCGGCCGCACGGCGGACCAGCGCCTTGAGCCGGGCGTGGATCTCGGGCAGCGAGGTGGGTTTCACCACGTAGTCGTCGGCCCCGGCCTCGAGGCCGGCAATGCGATCCGGGACATCGCCACGGGCGGTGAGCATCAGCACCGGATCGCGACGGCCGGCATCGCGCAGGCGACGCAGCAGTTCATCGCCGGACACACCCGGCACTTGGCGGTCGAGGACGATGGCGTCGTACACCGCATCCTTGGCCATCCACCACGCCTCCTCGCCGTCGCCCGACGCATCCACCGCGTGTCCCTCTTCGCGCAGATACGCGACCAGGGCCTCACGCAGCGGGGCGTAGTCTTCGACGACGAGGAGGCGCATCGCTCAGCCGTCGGCGGGCTTCTGCTTGCCGCAGAGTCCCTTGCCTTCGCCCTTGCACTCACCCTTGCCTTCGCCCTTGCACTCACCCTTGCCTTCGCCCTTGCCCTTGCCCTTGCCTTCGCCAGAGCCGTCACGCTTGCACTCGCCCTTGCCTTCGCCCTTGCCGCAGGCGGCCTTTTCGGCGTCGGTCTTGGTGCAGCCTTCGGCCTTGGCGCAGGTGGCGGCCTTGTCGCAGGCGGCAGCCGGAGCAGTGCCTTCAGCCGCGGGGGCGGCGCCTTCAGCGGCCGGGGCGAAGGCGGCGCAGAGGGCGAGGATGGTGGGGAAGAGGAAACGGATCATGAGGACCTCCTTGGGTCGGGTTCGCCGGTCAGCATGCAGTCCAAGCTGAAGCTAAGCTGAAGGGTCGGGACGCAGGCCGACCTGTCTAGAGTCCTTGAGGGCAGCGACTTTGACCTGCCAAGTCACAGTCGGCAAAGTCGCTGCTCTTGAGGACTCGGGGGTGCGGGGGCACAGCCCAATGGCGTAAAGGTAAGCCGGGGGTATGTGGTTCTGCGTCGAAATCCGTAGGTTGGATGGAATCAAGGCGGAAGGAGGAAGGCGG
>JAIFND010000087.1 GCA_020047915.1 bacterium
CCGCCTTCCGCCTTCCTCCTTCCGCCTTGATTCCATCCAACCTACGGATTTCGACGCAGAACCACATACCCCCGGCTTACCTTTACGCCATAGGGCAAAGCCCCCGTCAGAACTGCGTCCGATTCACTTCCTTGTAGGCTTCGACCAGCTTGTTGCGCACTTCGACCGCAAGCTTCAAGGACAGCTGGGCCTGGCTCTGGGCGAGCATGACGCGATGCAGGTTGTCGGTCTCGCCGCGTTCGACGGCGCGGATCGCGGCGTCGTAATCGACCTGCGACTGATCGACCTGCTTGACGAAGTCGGTGAGGACGTCCTGGAAGGTCTTGCCGTCCTCGGTGGTCTGCGGCTTCTGCGCCGGCACCGCCGCCGGCTGCACAGGTTGGGCGCCGTAGAGGCCACGCATCGGATCGAGGGGTTGGGGCATGTCCTACTCCGATTATCCCTGGATCTCGCCGAGACGCAACGCGGATTCATGCATCCTCAGCAGACCGCGCGAGGCGTTGGCGTTGGCATCGTAGCTTTTGCTGGCGGTCATCAGATCGACCATCTCGAGAATCGGATCGATGGCCGAACTGGTGACGACACCATTGGCGTCGGCATCGGGGTGTGTGGGATCATGGCGATTGTCGTAACGCGGACTGGCCACCACTTCGCTCAGCACCTTGCCGGTCAACTGCCCAGCCTGGTCGAGTTCGCTGCTGAAGACGACGCGCTGACGGGCGTAGGGCAGGCCGTTGGCCAGGCGACGGGTCGAATCGGCGTTGGCGAGGTTCTCGGCCGCCACGGTCATGCGCAGGCGCTCGGCGCTCATCGCCGAACTGCTGATGTCGAAGCCGCCGAAGAGTGCATCAGGCATGATCAGCCTCCGGGCGCCGCGGTCATGGCGGTATTGAGCAGGCGCATCTTGCCGCGCGCCAGCTGGGAGTAGGTGTCGAAGAGCAGCTTGTTCTTGGCCAGGGCGGCGACTTCGCGCTCTGACGAGACGTCGTTGCCATCCGGATCGGCGGGCGTAGCGAGGGGTTCGTACACCTCGGGGCGGACAGCCAGGGCGCGGTCCAGCCCCTGCTCGTCGAGGGCCTGATTGAAGGCATCGTTGAAGGCCAAGGCCCGGGCCTTGTAGCCCGGGGTGTTCACATTGGCCAGGTTGCCGGCATGGACCTGCTGCCGTTGGACGGCGACATCCATGAGGCGGGTCAGGACAGTGAGGCGGGGATCATCCATAGCTGGGGGACTGAACGCAAAGAGCGGGCCAATGTGGACACGTGAAGGATCGAAGGCGGAAGGCGGAAGGCGGAAGGCGGAAGAGTTGCTGGGTCGCGCGGAAGAACCTCACCTATAACCAGTTATCTGACCGGACCGCAGCCTATTGGAGGCAGGCACGCCCTATACGCCGCATCAGCATTTCTTCCGCCTTCCGCCTTCCGCCTTCAGCCTTGGCGAGTAAATACATCCATTTACAGTTAAACACTTTACACACCACAACAACCATCGTACCCCGTCCATTCCACCCACCCACGCCCCTCTATCCCAACCTACCCACCACCAAGAAGATACACCTCAAGCCCCGGCCCAAACCACCGATGCTGAAGCTGGAGCCACGGAGGGCACCATGGGCGATTCCGACCTGCGCGCAGCGCGCGAACGTATCGAAACCGTCGAGAAACGCATCGCCGCGTTGCAGGATGCCGGGGTCGATGTCGGCGCCCTGCGCTCGCAACTGGCTTTCGCCCATGGCGCCCAGCGCGAAGGGCGCATCCAGGATGTCGAGGCGATCTGTGACGAGGTGCTGGGGGCCGCCAGACGTCTGGCCGAACTGGGTAGCCGCAGCTCGCAGCCGCATCCCGCCATCCGGACCCCGGCGCAAGGCACCAGAGCCCCCCAGGAGACCGGTACCGAGGCGCTGCGCCAGGTACGTGTCGGCCGCGCCCAGCTTGCCGACGAGGTGCGCGCCGCGATCGACGCCGAGGTGAAGATGCAGATGGTGGCGACGCCAGCCGCCGCCGCGCCAGCCGTCGATCTCAGCCCGCTGGCCCGTCAGCTCGATCAGCTCACCAGCCGACTGGCCAGCCTCGAGCAGCAGCCCGATCCCGCTCCGGCGACCCCGGATCTCAGCCCGGTGATCCACCAGCTCGACCAGCTCACCCACCGGTTGGTGTCGCTCGAAGAGCAGCCTGCTCCCGCCGCCGGACCCGATCTCAGTCCGCTCACCCGTCAGCTTGACCTGCTGGCCGCGCGGCTCGCCAGCCTCGAGCAACGGCCGACGGCCGAACAGAGCGACCTCGGCGAGCGTTTCGCCGCCCTCGAAGCGCAGATCGCCAGCCTGGCGGCTGCACCACCCGCCGTTCCGATCGATCTCAGCGCCCTGGACGACCGGCTTGCCGCGCTTGGCGCCGGCGTCGAACGCCTGACCATCCTCGAACAGCGCCTGCAGGTCGTCGAGCAGAAGCCACCCCAGGCCATGGATGCCGAGGCCGTCGCGGCGGTGGTCACCCGGGTCATCGACGAGACGGTGCCGCGCCAGGCCAGCGAACTGCTGCGCGAGGCGATCGCCAAGCTGCCCACCCGCGACGACCTCAGCCAGATCGCCGACACCCTGCGCGCCGATCTCGACTGGCGCCTGGAGAAGGCCGCGGCCGAGCACGGCTGGTGCTCGCTGGGCGACGTGCAGACCTCGGTCCGCAAGGCCCTGGCCGAACAGGACCCATCGCCAATGGGCGGATCGCAGCTGGGACGCCTGGAGACGGCGCTTGCCGAATTCGTCCAGCAGTCGAAGGATCAGCAGGATCGCCTCATCACCGCCCTCGCCAGCCGCGTGGCCCAGCACACCAAGGTGCTGACCAAGCGCATGCTGGTACGCGACGGTGCCGCCGACCCGGTGGCCTCCGCCGAAGACACCCGTTCCGAGACCGAGGAGCTGATCCCCTCCCTCAGCGAAACCGGGCAGGGCTCCTCCCGGATGGCGGCGATCACCGGCGCAAGCCCGCGCAACCTGGCCGCCGAGAAGACGCCGACCGAACGCGCGCTCGATCCGGTCCCGGCTGAAGCCCTCGAAGCCACCCGTCACGAACACGGCCACACCACCCTGTTCACCGCCCGGGTGCCCGCCGCAGACCCGGCCGCATCCGAACCACCGGCCGAGACCGCCAGCCAGCCGACTCCGGATCTGCAGGATCTGGTCAGCGCCGAGGTCGAACGGGCGCTGCGCGGCGCCACCACCTCGACCATGACGGAAGGGGCGGCCACCCAGCCCCCGCCGCAGAACGACACCCTGCCCATGCAGGCACCGAGCCAGCAGTCCGTCTCCGAACAGCTGCCGGTCGAACGTGATCTGAGTGTGCTGATCGCAGCCGAGGTCGGTCGCCAGCTCGCCAACACGATTCCGGTGCAACTGCCGCCCAGCGATGCCGATCTCGCCCGGGCCGTGGCGCGCGCGCTACCGGCAGCGCTGCAGGATGAAAATGTCCGCACCGAGTTGTTCGCGGTCCTCGCCCTCGAAGCCACCAGCAAACCTGGGGTGCTGGGCGAACTCACCGGCCTGCGCCGCTTCCTCAAGCGCGAGTTGCAGAACGCCGCGGCCCAGCAGCAGCCGATCAGCGTTGCCTGACCCGCCGGCAGCGCGAGGCGCGCACCACTGTCCAGGCATGCGACACTTGCACGCCGGGTAACCGCCACGCAAGTCCTTTGCCTGGCTATATCAAGCCCCGCAGGCGGGTCGAGATGGACCGGTGATGGGCACTTGGCGTGGCCCTCCCGCTGCCCTAGGCTGCTGCTGCGCGACCGGCCCCTCCTCCGGTCGCCGACAGGACCATGCGCATACCCACTCTCGCATTCGTGATGGCCGGCGGCAAAGGCACCCGGCTCGAGCCCCTCACCCTCGACCGGTCCAAGCCGTCGGTGCCCTTCGGTGGCAAGTTCCGCATCATCGACTTCGTGCTCTCGAACCTGATCAACTCGAGCATCAACAGCATCTACGTGCTGACCCAGTTCAAGAGCCAGAGCCTGACCGAGCACCTGCAGACCTCGTGGACCTTCGGCTCGCTGCTGCGCAACCAGTTCATCCGCGCCGTGCCGGCCCAGCAGCGCACCGGCGAGCACTGGTACCGCGGCACCGCCGATGCGATCTACCAGAACTTCAACCTGATCGGTGACCACAATCCCGAGCGCGTGGCGATCTTCGGTGGCGACCACATCTTCAAGATGAACGTCGAGCAGATGGTCGGCTTCCACCAGCAGACCAAAGCCGACGTGACCATCGCGGCGATCCCCGTGCCGATCGCCGAAGCGCGTGAATTCGGTGTCATGCAGGTCGATGAGCAGTGGCGCATCACCGGCTTCCAGGAGAAGCCCAAGAACCCGACCCCGATCCCCGGCCGCCCCGACCTGGCGCTGGCCTCGATGGGCAACTACATCTTCGAGCGCAAGGCGCTGGTCGATGCGCTGACCCAGGACGCCACAGACCAGGCAAGCAGTCACGACTTCGGCAAGAACGTGCTGCCGATGATGCTCGCCCAGGGCAAGCCGATGTTCGCCTGGGACTTCAGCCGCAATCGCATCCCCGGCAGCAGCAATCCGGCCAACGACGGCTACTGGCGCGACGTCGGGACGCTGGACGCCTACTACGAGGCGACCATGGACCTGCGCGCCGTGGCGCCGGAACTCGATCTCTACAACCAGGATTGGCCGATCCGCGCCGAGCCCAACAACTGGCCGCCAGCCAAGTTCGTGCACAACAGCGAAGGCCGCGTCGGCCAGGCCATCCAGTCGATCGTCTGCGAAGGCGCGATCATCAGCGGCGCCACCGTGATCGACTCGGTCATCGGCACGCGCTGCAAGATCAACAGCTACGCCGAGGTGCACGGCTGCATCCTGCTCGAGGATGCCGACATCGGACGCGGTGCGCGCATCCGCCGCTGCATCATCGACAAGCACGTGACGATCCCGGCCAACGACGTCATCGGCTACAACCGCGACGACGACGCCAAGCGCTTCCACGTCACCGAGAACGGTCTGGTCGTGATCCGCAAGAACATGAACGTGGAGCCGTTGAAGCGATGACCACGGTCGGAGTCCGGCAGCCAGGACGGATCTCCGCCAGTGGGGTGTCCACCCCATGTCCTGCCGTATTCCCGGCCTGCAGTCTTCGCCATGCAACCCCCTGTCCACGGAGTGGCGCGTGATCTCCCTGGCGGCCGGCCACCTCGATCTGCCCGAAGGCGTCCTGCCCACCGACAAGGTGCGGCATGATGGGATCGTGGTGTATTCGCTGACCGCCCATGCGTTGTATGCGATGGACCGCCACAAGTGGATCGAGAGCGAACGCGCCCGTCTCGACCTCGGGCGCGGTGCGGTGATCGACTGGATCGACCGCTACTGGAAGGGCTGGACGCGCGCCAAGCTGATCGAGCACCTCTATGGCTGGCGCTGCTGGGGCGCCTTCGACGAGGATACCTTCGGCCTGCTCTCGCGTCACACCGTCGAATACCACGTCCCGCGCGATGTCCTGCGCCAGGTCGCGACGATGCTCGCCGACGGGGCCGAGAATCTGGACGTCATCAACTGGGCCATAGCTGCCGGGCAGAACCTCGACCCGATCCTGTGGCTGCTCGACCGCATCGACATCAACGCCCGCCGCCACCGCCTGCTCACCGACCACATCCGCCTGTTCACGGAGACCGTGCCATGACCGCCGACCAGCTCGCCTCGCTGCCCCTCAAGGAGCTGCGCGCCCTCGCCGCCGGCCGCGGCATCGCCCGCTCGGCCAAGCTGTCCAAGGACGAGCTTGTCGCCGCGCTGCAGACGGCCCTGGGTGGCGAACGCCGCGAACCGCCCGCCCCGGCCAGCGCCCCGGCCGGCAGTTCGGCGCCTCCGCAACCGGGCCAGGCGTGGCAGCCCGCCCCCCGCGACTACGGCCTGGCCGTGCCCGATGCCTACGGCCGCGACCGCCTGGT
>JAIFND010000019.1 GCA_020047915.1 bacterium
TCCGCCTTCCTCCTTCCGCCTTGATTCCATCCAACCTACGGATTTCGACGCAGAACCACATACCCCCGGCTTACCTTTACGCCATTGGGCAGAGCCCCAAAGCAACTACAGCAGACTGAGGTCTGCGCCCGCGAAGCTGCGTTCGCAGTAGATGCAGCGGACGATCAGCGGCTGGCGCGACACGACCTGGAAGCGGGTCGTCCAACGCTCGTGGGTGGTCACGCAGTTGGGATTGGCGCAGCGGGCGACACCCTCGAAGCGGTCGGGCACGGGGACGGCGAACTTCTTCACCACGCCATAGTCGCGGATGATCGAGACCGTCGCCTCGGGGGCGATCAGCGCCAGGCAGGACAGGATGCGGGCGTCGAGCTCACGTCCGGCGATCTTGACGACGCCTTTGCGGGCGCTGCGCGAGGAGCGCAGATTCATGCCCACGAACACCTGGTCGTTCGAGCCGGTGAGCAGCTGGGCGACCTTGAGGGTGACGGCCGATGGGATGTGGTCGACCACGGTCCCGTTCGAGATCGCCTCGACCTGCCGGATGCGGGTCGAGGACCCGGTGCTGGGCTCGGTGGTGCTCATCAGACGGCTCCGAGGACCAGGCCGAGGATCGCTTGGCGGACCGGGATGCCGTTGGCGGCCTGGGTGAAGTAATGCGCGTGCACGGTATCATCGACGTCGGCTGCGATCTCGTTGACCCGGGGCAGGGGGTGCAGGATGCGCATGCTCGGCTTGGCCGAACTCAGCATGGAGGCCGTGATCCGGTAGCTGGCCTTGATGTGGTCGAATTCCAACGGATCGGGGAAGCGTTCTTCCTGCAACCGGGTCATGTAGAGGACATCGCAGGCATCGATCGCCGCCTGCAGGGTTGGCACGGTCTCGATGTGCAGGCCATGGGCGCGCGCCTCCTGCTCGTACTGCGGCGGCAGCTCGAGCCCACGCGGGGCGACCAGCTTGATGCGCCCTCCGAAATGGCACAGGGCCGAGATAAGGCTGTGCACCGTGCGGCCGTAGCGCAGGTCGCCAGCGAAGCCGACCGTCAGTCCACCCTCGACGAGTTGAGGGAAGATGCGGGAGATGGTGTAGAGATCGAGGAAGGTCTGGGTCGGGTGCTGGTTGCTGCCATCACCGCCGTTGATCACCGGGACGCGCGACACCTCGGCGGCGAGCCGGGCCGCGCCA
Organism: bacterium; assembly: GCA_020047915.1. GTDB lineage: Bacteria > Planctomycetota > UBA11346 > UBA11346 > UBA11346 > UBA11346. The sequence continues at coordinate 1,183 of JAIFND010000019.1, forward strand.
TCGCGCGGGTGGCGCATGACGATGACGTCGGCGTAGCGCTCGATCATGCGGATCGTATCAGCCAGGCTTTCGCCCTTCTTGGCCGATGAACTACCTGGATCGCTGAAGCCCATCACGCGGCCGCCGAGCTTCAGCATGGCGGCTTCGAAGCTCAGGCGGGTGCGCGTGCTCGGTTCGAAGAACAGGGTCGCCATGAGCCGGCCGGCGAGCGGCTCGGCGGGCCGGCCCAGCTCCATCTCGGCGGCTGAGCGCAGGATGTGCAGAATCTCCTCGCGGCTGAAGTCGGCGATGGAGATGACATGTCGTCCGCGCAGGTCCACGAACGGCAACGCTAGCCTGGGGCGCCGGCCGGCAAGAGGGGGATCAGCCGCTGATGAGGAACCAGACGATCAGGCCGACGACGGCGAAACCGAGCACGACCCACGGCAGAATGCCCACACCAAGTTTGGCGTGGGGGTCTTCATCGAACACCTTGCTGCGCTCGAGGCGGGCGGTCGTCGTCTTGCCACCCTCAGACGCGGCAGGGGTCACGGGTTGGACGGGCGGTGCGGCGGAAGCGGCAGGTATCCCATCGCCTGAGGGTGGACGCGTCCGGCGCTCGGCGTCCACCTTGATCAAGGCATCTGGACCGCTGCTCTTCGGGGTCTCTGGCTTGTCACGCGGGGCGTTCAGGGCGGCCGTCCCAGTTTTCTCGATCGGTCCACTCTCCACCTTATCAATGCGGTCGGAGGGTGGCTGTTTCCTGGTCTGGGGTTTGTTCAGGACCAGCGGCTTGCGCAGCAGACGCATCGTCCCGGTACCCTTTGTGCCGCACTCCTGAAGACATTCATCGATCGCGCTGGCCATCGCCTCGAAGTTCAGGAAGCGGTCCTTGGCATTCTTGGCCATCGACATCTGCACCAGCGACCGGGTCGTTTTCGACAAGGACGGGACGCGTTCGCCGGGATTTGGCACCGGTTCGGTCAGATGCGCGCTCATGATCGAACCGGGGCTGGTGCCGGTGAAGGGGGTGAATCCGGTCAGGAGGTGGAACAGGGTCGCCCCAAGCCCGTACACGTCGCTGCGGCAGTCGAGCTTTTCCCCACGGACCTGCTCGGGGCTCATGTACAGCGGCGTCCCGATGGTCATGCCGGTCTGGGTCAGCCGGTCGTCCTTCTCCTCGCCCTTGACCAGGCCGAAGTCGATCAGCTTCGCCACGTCGTCGGCCGGGAACAGATCGCCTCCTGCGCTGCGGTTGCGCACGACGAGGATGTTCTCCGGTTTCAGGTCGCGATGGACGAGGTGGGCGGTTGACCAGACATGGCCGAGGCCTTCAGCGACCTGACGGCAGATGCGCAGTGCGTAGGCTTCCGGCAGGACGCGATAGTCCTTGAGCAGGGCCATGAGGCTGGGGCCATCGATGAATTCCATGGCCAGCCAGCAGTGGCCCTTGTCCTCGCCCGAGTCGAGGATTTCGGCGATGCTGGGATGCTTGATCTTGCCCAGTGCCTTGGCCTCGCGATGGAAGCGGCCGATGTAATCCTGGTCTTCCTCCAGGCGGGCATTCATCGTTTTGAGGGCGACCTGACGCGAGGAGGCTAGGTGGTCGGCCAGGAACACGGTGCCCATGCCGCCGCTACCGATCTTGCGGCGCAACCGGTAGCCGGGAAAGCGGCCCTGATGCTTGATCACCTCTTCGAGTTCGCTGGCCTGGTCGCGGCTGAGCACCTGCTGGTCAACCAGGAATCTGCCCACCCCGGTATGATCGTGGCCACCCTTGATCGCGATTGAGACGGCGTGGTCGAACTGGTGCTTGGCCGCCCAGTTGTTGCCCAGGACCACGCTGCTCGCGGCGTGCAGGCGCTGGACCAGGCTGTTCTGATCCGTGTCGGCGGGACTCTTGAGGATGGATGAGGCCATCGGATTGCTGCCACCATCACCTCCCGGAGTCCTCTTGGCAAGAGGAAGCAGGTCGATGCCGTAGGCTGTGCTGAGGGACGGCACCCGGGTGGCTGGGTGAGCCCTTGCATGGGGTTGCGGATTGGCGTAGATTTTGCTACAGTCACGATGACGGTACTCCAGGCATAACGAACGACCCGATGTCCCTGCATCTCCGACAAAACCTCAACCTGCGCATGGATCAGCGTCTCAAGCTGACCCCGCAGATGATCCAGTCGATCGAGATCCTCCTCCTGCCGCAGATGGCGCTGGAGGAGCGCATCATGAACGAGGTCGAGGCCAACCCCGCCCTTGAGATCGCGGATGACGGGGCCGAGGCCCAGGGTCTGGCCGAGGCGAACGGAGAGAACGCCCAGATCGACCCGTCCGGCCAGCTCTCGAACGATGACCGCGAGTGGCTGCTGCGCCGCAAGTCGAGCCATCAGGACGAAGATGGTCCCGACAAGATGGAGGCCCTGGCCGCAGCCCCCGAGCGCGACATCTCCCTGGCCGACCATCTGCTCGAGCAGCTGCGCTTCACCGAGATGCCCGACGAGGTGCGGGCCGTGCTCTCGGAGGTCTGCTGGTCGCTCGACATACGCGGCTTCCTCAGTGCCGACATCCACGAGTTGTTTCCCGAGGAGAAGCTGGACGCGGCCGAGCATGCCCTCGAACTGGTACGCGGCTGCGACCCGGCCGGCGTCGGGGCGCGCGACCTGCGCGACTGCCTGCTGATCCAGCTCGGGCGCCAGCCCGGCGACAACGCCTTCGAGATGATGCTGGTCCGCGAGCACCTCGATGACGTGCTCAAGAACCGCCTGCCGGTCATCGCGCAGAAGAGCGGTGCCGAGATGGAGCGCATCAAGGAGGGGGTCGAGGTCATCGCCAAGCTCGATCCCAAGCCGGGCCTGCCCTTCGCCCGCGCCGCCAACAGCTACGTCGTGCCGGATGTCGTGCTGGAGCGGGACGAGCGCGACGAGTGGGTGATCTCGATCCCCGACAACCGGATCCCCAAGATCCGCATGTCGGACGCCTACACCCAGCTCTACGAGGCGCCAGGGACCGAGACCCGCGACAAGGCCTACCTCAAAGAGAAGCTGTCGGCGGCGCGTTTCCTCATCGACGCGATCGCCCAGCGCCGCCGCACCCTGCTGAAGATCGTCACCGAGATCGTCAAGCACCAGACCGCCTTCCTCGACCACGGGGTCGAACACCTGCGGCCGCTGATGCGCCAGGACATCGCCGACAAGATCGGCATGCACGTCGCCACGGTCAGCCGGGCGGTGAAGGACAAGTACATCCAGACCCCGGTCGGCGTCCTGCCGCTGGCCACCTTCTTCAGCGGTGGCATCGCCACCCAGGATGGCAGCGAGGCGGAAAGCTCGCGTTCGGTCAAGCTGCGCATCCAGAAGCTGATCGAGACCGAGGACAAGAAGAATCCGCTCTCCGACCAGGAGATCGCCGACATCCTGGCCAAGGATGGACTCGACATCAGCCGGCGCACGGTGACCAAGTACCGCATCGCCGAGGGTGTGCCCAGCACGAGGCAGCGCCGTTCGTTCTGAGATTGCGCGGACGGAATTGCCTGGGCGCCCCGCCCCCTAGTCTGCCGTCATGGCGCAGCCCGAGCCCGAGACCGTCCATCGCATCACCATGCCGACGCTTGGCCCGGTTGCCGTCGAGATCGCCGCCACCGCAGCACTCGGGCGCAACGAGGCCATCGCCGCACTGAAGGCCATCCGTACCCGCGAGTTCGAGGCGCTGCATCGCCATCTCGTGGACCACATCAATGAGACCACCGGTCTCGACGTGGTGCTGATGATCGCGGCGCTGACCGATGCCATCGTGCGCGCCCTGGTCGAGCGGGCGATGCAACGTGTGGCGGCACCGGCCGACTGGGCCGAGCATACCGGCATCTTCGCGGTCGGCGGCTATGGCCGCGGAGAGATGAACCCGCACAGCGATCTCGACCTCCTGATGCTCGATGTGAAGCCTGGCATCGGCTGGGCCGACAAGGCCTGGGCCGAACTCAACACCATGCTGTGGGACGTGAAGTTCCAGGTCGGGGCCAGCCACCGCAGCGCCCCCGAACTGGCGCGCATCAGCGAGGAGGACTTCGTCACCGCCACGGCGATCATCGAAAGCCGCGGCGTGCATGCCGCGCAGGCCCCGGGCGCCGCGATGTCCGAGGTCCTCGCCCGCTTCCGCAAGCGGCGCGGCAAGGCCTTCCTCGCCTACAAGCTTGAAGAACTGGCCAAGCGTCGTGAACAGGCCGGCGCCTCGCTTTTCGTGATGGAGCCGAACCTCAAGAGCAATCCGGGATGTCTGCGCGACGTCCAGCTGCTGCGCAACATGGCCTTCCTGGCCTGCGGCAGCCGCAACCTGTTCGCCCTGGGCGAGCTCGACGGCATCTCGCGCGGCGACCTCTCGGGAGTGCTGGCGACCCACGACCACCTGCTGGAACTGCGCTCGCTGCTGCATTTCACGCATGGTCGCAAGCAGGACGTGTTCCAGCTGCCCGATCAGGTCAAGGTCGCCAAGATGCTCGGCTATGCCGACGTCTCGCGGCTGCGCGCGGTCGAGCATTTCATGAAGCGGCATTACGCCCAGGTGCGCCACGTGCATCAGGTGCTGGAACTGGCCGCCAGCCGGCTGGAGGCCAAGGGCTATCTCGGCATGCGCCTGGCGCCGCTGATCACCACGCGGCGCAAGTTGTGCGACGGCTTCGCGGTCATCGCCGAGCGCGTCTATCTCGCCGAGGACGCCTTCTGGCGCCAGCCGCACGCCGGCGCGCGGCTCATCGCCATGTGTCGCGCCGCCCAGCAGCGGCGGGCCCGACTGTCGGTCGAACTGCAGCGCGCCATCGCCGCCAATCTCCAGGTGATCGATGACGAGGCGCGCTGCGATCCGCTCGCGGTGCAGGCCTTCAGGGCGATCATCGGCGACCTCGGCTGCTGCCGGCAGATCCTCGGCGACATGCATGCCGCAGGCCTGCTTGGAGCCTGGTTGCCCGAATTCGGCCTGGTGGACTGCCTGATGCAGTTCGACTCGTGGCACCAGTACACCGTCGATGAGCACACCATCCTGGCGATGGGCAACCTCGATGCCCTGGCCAGCGGCCGGACTCCCGGACTGCCGCGCATGACGACCGTGTTCGCCTCGCTGCGCCGGGTCGATCTGCTGTCGCTTGGTCTGCTGCTGCATGACGTCGGCAAGTACATGGGTCGTGGGCACGTGGCGCGTGGCGCCATGATGGTCGAACCCGCCGCCCGCCGCCTCGGCCTGTCGCGCGATGACGAGGATCTGGTGCACTTCCTGGTCATGCAGCACGTAGCGCTCAGCGATGCCAGCCGCAAACGCGACTTCCGCGATCCGGCCTTCCTCAAGGCCTTTGCCGAACGCATGGGGACGCGCGAGCGCCTCGACTACCTCTACTGTCTGACCTGGGCCGACGCCAAGGCGGTCGGCGAAGGCGTGCTGACCGGTTGGCAAGAGGCCCTGCTGGGCGAGCTCTACGACGCAGTCTGCGCGCAGTTGGCCGGCCATCAGCCGGGTCTGGACCTGCATGCCAGGCTGTCCCAGGCCCTGATCACGGCCGGAGCCGCCCCCGAACAGGCCGAACGTCACCTGAGCGATCTCGGCGGCACCTACGAGCACCAGATCCCACCCGAGGAGGTGGTGCGCCATTGGCGTGTGCTGTCGGCCTGCGAGCGTGATGGTCTCGGCCTGCTGCATGAACTGCGCGACCGGCATGTGCACCTGACCCTCGCGCTGCCTGACCGCCATGCGCTGTTCAGCGATGTGGCGGCGACCCTCTCCGGCCACGGCTTCGACATCGTCGATCTGCGCACCTGGGTGACTCTGCGTGGCAAGGTCCTCTACACCATGCGTCTGGCCACGATCTATCCTGGACGCATGAACGAGGAGACCCTGTGGGCGAAGCTGTCCGCCGATCTGATCGCGGTCTCCAGCCAGCGCATCCAGGCGCGCACCCTGCTGGAGAAGCGGCGCGCGGCGGTGCGCACGGCCAAGGCTGCGGACAGCGGCTTCGAAGATCACGCGATCAAGATCGACAGCGCGACCAGCGCACGCTTCAGCATCGTTGACGTTGTGACCAAGGATGACGTCGGCCTGCTGTCGCGGCTGTGCGGCTCGATTTCCGGCCATGGCTGCGAGATCGGCTATGCCTGCATCAACACCATGGGGGACGTCGCCGTGGACGTCTTCTACGTCAGCAAGGATGGGCGGAAGCTCGGCGAGGATGAAGCCGAGGGACTGCGCCAGCACATGGTCACCAGCCTCGGCCTCGGTTGACGCTTCAGTCGAGATCCGGCGATGGCCAACAGCCACGGAGGCACAGAGTTCGGGTTTCGGCTCAGTTCAGCTTGACGATCGCGCCCTTGACCGCGAGGGGGCCGCTCGCCTCGAGGTTGACCAGGGCGCCCTTGGCGTTGAGCGGACCCTGGGATTCGAGGCTCATCATCGCGCCCTTGGCGTCGAACGAAGCCTGCGATTCGAGTTTCATTGTCGCGCCCTTGGCCTCGAAGCCCGCCTTGGCTTCGAGCTTGACGGTCGCGCTGCCGGTGATGGCGATTTCCATGCCGTCGATGGTGATCTTGCCGCTCGATTCCATGGTGATCGATGCCGAACCGCATTTCAGGACGAGTTTATTGGTTGCCTCGACCGCGATCTCGTCCTTGCCGGTAATGGTGATCTTGCCGGTGATCGTGGTATCGGATTTCCCCTCGGCCTTAACCTCGTGGTCCTTGGTGGCGACCAGGCTGAGCTTCTCGCTGCCCGACTTTTCGCTCAGGGTCAGCAGGTTGCCCGATTTCCCCTTCAGTTCGACCTGCTCTTCCCCGCTCTTGTCCTCGAACAGGATGTGATGTCCGCAGGCGGTGCGGATGATGCATTGCGTCTTGTTGGCTTCGGCGACCGGGCTGGGGTCGCTTTGGTTGGGCAGCGCACCAGCGATGATCGGCCGGTCGGGGTTGCCGTGCAGGTGGCCGATCAAGACCTCGGTATCCACCGGCAGCGGGAAGTGGATGCCCTGGGCGGGACCGGCGTAGGGTTGCGCCATGCGCGCGATGCGTTCGCCGGCGCTGTCATCGGCGGCCAGGAGCTTGACCTTATAGGATCCATCCAGGTAACCTTCGGTCTGCTGTCCGGCGGTGCCGGTGACCTTGGCCGGGACGAGCCCTGCAATCCGCGGCACAGGCGTACGCCGTTCTGGTGCCCAGGGCAGGGCGTCCGGCGGTACGGCGATGAAGGTGTTGCTATAGGCTGGCGGTCCCACGTCCTTATCTTCTGCGAGCGGGTCGGGATCGAGTTCGCCCACCTGATGGATGACCTCGATCAGCAGGCACTTGCCGTCGAATCCAGGCATGCCCTTGATGTCCACCCGGCGGCCGGCTTCGAGGACGACCAGGTCGGAGGCGCCGCGCAGGCGGGCCGAGGAGGAGGCCAACTGATTGCTGGCCGCCTTGGCCAAGCCGTCAGCGTGGTCTTGCGGCCGCGTTGCGCCGGCATCCACACGGTCGGCGAAGGCGAGCTTGCCGTTGGCGTGGGTCAGCGATTTCAGCAGACCAGCCGGAGCAACCGGTTTGGTGCCGAGATTGGTCTCCTTGCCGCGTTCCTCGTCATAGGCATAGACCGACACCGAACTCGGGATGGCCAAGACCTCAAGCTGGAGCCGGCTGAGGTTGACGTCGAGTTCGAGCGACACCCCTGCGTCCGGGAAGTGGTTGGTGGCGCTGCCGATCACCAGTTTGTGCGAGGATTGGGTCACGTCGAACCAGTAGCTGAACCCCTCTTGTTCGAGCAGGCGGGAGACGAAAGCCAGGTCGCTCTCCTCGTACTGGGTGATGTGGGCATGTACGATGCTGGAACTCGCGTTCATGGTGCAGTTCAGGCTCCAATCGAGGAGCACCTTCTTGACTGCATCGGTGATCTTGTGGTTCAGGAAGGTCCGGGTCTTCCGGGAATGCGCCAACGTGCTGAACTTGGGGGCGACGTTCAGCTTCCAGATGCAGGCGGCGCCCCACCCGCCTCCGTGGACCGTGGCTCCGACCACCTGGCCATGGAAGTGCCGTTTGCCGCCATTGAGTTCGATGGTCAACCCAACGTCCCTGTGCACCATCCGGGCGATCCCTTCGGGGGTCAGCCGATTGGCGTATTCCGCCCGCAGGGCGATCTCGATTGCGAACGGTTCGGATATCCGTTCGACGACCCGGACGCCGACGATGCCGGCATCGGACAGGACCTGGCCGTCAATCCGCAGAGCAACTGTGAGCGCATGCATGGTCCGGATCACCCCCGAGGCGAGTCTGTCAGGGGCGGTGGGGTGGTCCATCCTCCGACCTCCGCTCCTGCACAGGCGGTGGACAGGCCTGGCAACCATCGCAACGGATCCGAACTGTCCGGGCAACAGGAAGCAGCCTGGAAAAGCACTTGCGGGTAGGTCGGGCGGCTTCAAAACGCCTCGGAGTCCAGGCCGGGCCAGACGTCCGGTTCCGACCCAGGGCTATGCCACCTATGCGCACCACCGTCCTTCTGCTGTCCCTCGCCTGCCTTTTCTTGGTCGGTTGCAGCGGCCCTCGCCAGGTGAATCTGCCGGTTCGCGGCGTGGCTCCACTCAATCCGAACGACGCCCAGGAATCGACCCCGGTCGATGTCCGCGTGTGGCCACTCGCCGCTCCCGATCGCTTCCGTTCGGCCACCGTGGACCAGTTGTGGACCGATGCCAAGGGGGTGTTGGGTTCCGACCTGCTTGGAGAATTCCGCGTTTTCACCGTATTCCCTGGCAGTTCTGGCGATCCGGTGGTCGAGCAGCGACTCGAGGTGCCTGGTTCGACCGCCTTCCTCGGCGTCCTGGCGATGTGCCAGCGCAGCGATGCGCAGGACCAGCGCGCGACGGTGGTCGCGATCGACGAGGCTGAGAAGCTCGGCCTGATCCTTACGGGATTCTCGGTCCAGCTCGTCACCCCCGCCACCCCCTGACCGACGCAGGAAGTCCGACATGGACCATGTGCAACGCGTCCTGTGGCATGAGGGGATGTTCATCACCCCCAACCACTTCCAGCAGGCCGACCGCCATGCCGAGTCGGTGTTGCATCGCGCCCTGCGCGCGGTCCAGCCGACCTTGCGTGGGCTGACCGATCTGGAGGTGGACCGGGATGCGCTCGGCACCGGCTCATTCGCCTTGCGCAGCTGCGCGGGCGTCATGCCGGATGGCACGGTGTTCGCCATGCCCGAGGCCGACGAGCTGCCGCCGTCGCGCCCCTTCGAACAGGCTTTCACCTCGGACCGTGACCGTCTCGGCATCCTGCTGTGCCTGCCCGACCGCCGTCCCGGCCTCGCCAGCAGCGATGATCCATCGCGGCCGTCGCCCACTCCGGTGCGCTACAAGCGCCGCGGGGTGCGGGTACGGGACGAGGTGCACGGTGGAAGCGAACGCGAGATCCCGGTCGGTGTCTGCTCCTTCTCGCTGCGCTTCGATGGCGAAGCCGTCGAGGGCCAGGTCAGCTTGCGTATCGCTGAACTGGTGCGTTCGCCCAGTGGTGGATTCGCCGTGTCCGAGGACTTCGCCCCCACCGCCTTATGCTGGGGCGCAACCCCGCCGGTCGGCCGGCTGCTCAAGCGCATGGTGGATATCTGCTGCGCCAAGGCCGGCGATCTCGCCGCCCAGCGTCGTCAGCGCACCCAGGGCATGGTCGAGTTCTCGGTCTCCGAATCGGCCAACTACCTGCTGTTGCACACCCTCAACGGCGCCATACCGGGCCTGATGCACCTGGCCGCCAGCCCGCGCGCCCATCCTGAACTGGTCTGGCGTGAACTGGCCCGGCTGTGCGGGGCGCTGCACACCTTTGCGGCCGATGGCCATCCGCGTGAGGTCTCACCGTACCGCCACGACGATCTGACAGCGACCTTCGCCGGCCTGGATGCCCGCCTGCGTGCCCTGCTCGACACCAACATCACCGCCCGTTATGTGCCGATCGCCCTGGCCCGTGGCGGCAACGGCGTATGGACCGGCCGGGTGCCGGAATCCGTGCTTGATGCGCACCGTTTCTACCTGTCGGTGCAGAGCAGCGCGGCGGCCGAGAAGGTCAGCCTGCAGACTCCGGCCAAGGCGAAGGTCGCCTCTGCCGGCAAGGTCCCGTTGCTGGTCGCCCAGGCTCTCAAGGGCCTTGGCCTGACCTACCTGTCGGTGCCGCCCGGCGAGATCCCCGCCCAGCCCGGCTGCAGCTACTTCGAGGTACAGCGATCGGGAGATGAGTGGCAATCGATCGTCGATGCGCGCAGCATCGGCGTCTATCTGCCGCCCGACTTCACCGACCTGAAGATGGAATTCATGGCCGTCAAAGAATAGGTCCGAGGCTCGCCCCGACCCCTGTCCACGCTGGAAACGCCGTGTCCCAACCCTCTGCCGACGCTCCCCAAGTCTCCAACCAGGTCGGATCGCTGGTCGAACTCGCCGCTCCGATCGCCAAGTTGGTTGCCGACCTGTCCGGTGATCAGCCGCCCCAGGATGCCGAAGCCCTGCGCTCGCGCTTCGAGGACGTCTTCCGCAGCTTTGAAAGCCGGGCGATCCGGGCCGGCTATACCGAAGGCGAGACCGCCAGCGCCAAGTACGCCTTGGCCGGCACGGCCGATGAGGCGATCCTGCTGTCCAATCTGCCGCTCAAGGATGAGTGGCTGGGGCGCCCCTTGCAGATGATCTTCTTCGACGACTTCTCCGCCGGCGAGACCTTCTATGAGAAGCTCGACGCGGCCCGCACCAACCGGACGCCTCGCGCCGCCGAGGTGCTTGAGGTGTTCCACCTCTGCCTGGCGCTCGGCTTCAAGGGCAAATATGGCGATGCGCGTGGGGCGGAGCGCCGTCGCGTGCTGATGGATGCGGTATCCGGAGAGATCAATCAGGCGCGGGGGGTGTCGGCGGAGAGTCCCCTCTCGCCGGCCGGACTGCCGGGCGAGACCGGGGCCGCCGCCCCAGGCCGCATCGGTTTCCTCACCGGCGGGCCGATCTGGCTGGTGCCCCTCGCCGTCATCGTCGTGCTGATGATGCTGCTCATCGTCTATGGGGTGCGCAACGACAGCGGCCTGTCCGACATTCCGGCGCATGATGCCGCCGCAGGAGCCAAGCCGTGAAGAGCAAGGACCTGATCATCCTGGCGATCATCATCGCGCTCACCGGCGGCATCTACTTCGGTGGCCACCAGGTCGGCCTGCCACGCACCTGGGTCATGGTCATCGCCGGCTGCGTCCTGCTGATCGGCATCATCGTCTGGCTGGTCACCATGATCCTCTCCTTGCGCCGGGCAGGGCGGATCGAAAAGGACATGAAAAAGGCCGATGCCGGTCCCGGAGCGGCGGTCGCCGCCGCTGGCGGCCAGGCTGAGATGCACGAACAGTTCGCCAAATACCTGGCTGCGCTCAAGGCCTCGCCGGTGGGCAAGTCGGCGCTGGTCGAACTGCCCTGGTACCTCGTCATCGGTGCGCCGGGGTCTGGCAAGACCACCGCCCTGCAGGAGAGCGGCCTGGCCTTCTCTACCATGGGACATGGCCTGCGTTCGATCCGCGGCGTGGGCGGCACGCGCAATTGCGACTGGTGGTTCGCCGACAACGCCATCCTCCTCGATACGGCCGGACGCTACACCACCCAGCCCGAGGATCACGGCGAGTGGCTGTCCTTCCTCGACCTGATCCGCGAATCGCGCGGACGCCGGGCCTTGAACGGCATCATCGTCACGGTGTCGGTCGGTGACCTGATCAAGGGCGATCCCGCCTCCATCGCAGCGGTGGTGCGTCCGATCCGCGAGCGCATCATCGAGGTCAGCAACCGGTTGAAGCTGGTCCTGCCCGTCTACGTGGTGTTCTCCAAAGCCGACCTGATCGGCGGCTTCAAGGACTTCTTCGCCGGTTACAACCGCACCGCCCGCGACCAGGTGTGGGGCGCGACCCTGCCGGTCGCCGAGCGGCGTCCGGCCCGCGAGGTCTTCGCCGAGCGCGTCACGACGCTGCTCTCGGCGCTGCAGGCCCGCCGCACCGTGGCGATCTCCTCGGGCACGCGGACGACCGCGCAGCTCGCCAAGCTGACCCTCATGCCAGGCAACTTCAGCGCCCTGCAGAAGTGGTTCGGCGAGTTCATCGGCGAACTCTTCGCCCCCATGCCCCTGGCCGACCAGCCGCTCTTCCGCGGCTTCTATTTCACCAGCGGCATCCAGGTGCCGCGGCCCGGCGAGCGGGCGAGCGAGGCGGTCGCCGCCCCGGCCTCGGCGATGCCCAGCCAGGAGCAGGTCGATGCGTCCCGCGCCAAGGACATGAGCATCTTCTTCCTGCCGGGTGCGGACGCCCCTCCGGCAGGTTCCGATGCCGGCGACAGCCGACGCGGCCTGTTCCTCAAGGATCTCTTCGCCCGCGTCATCATCCCCGACCGGCATCTCGCCGGCATCCCCGGCCCGCTGCTGCGTCGCGCCCGGCTGGTGCGCATGGTTGCGGTGTTTGGTTCGCTCGCGGTCGGCATCGTGCTGTTCACCATGCTGACCGGTCGGCACATCCGTGACCAGCAGCTCATCGGCCGCGCCGTGGCCGCGGGTCAGGCGCTGGCCGCCGACCCCGCTGGCAAGGGTGCCGGCGAGGCCGTCGCCGCCGTCGAGCAGGCCCGTTCGGTCATGGCTGACGCCATCGTCCATGGCGGCGGCACTGGCCGGGCCGTCATCGAACGCCTTGATCCGCTGTATGGCTCCCGCATCGCCACGTCGTTCATCGCCCCGGCTGCAGCGAAGATCGGACGCGAGCTTGATGATCTGCGCCGCTCCGAAGCCAAGGATGCGACGACCTACGACCGCATCTTCGATCTGTTCCGCGCCTACCAGATGCTTGGCGGGTCGATTGCTGCTGATCGCCAGCTGCTCGAGCGGGTGCTGATCGACGAGGGTCGCTGGTTCACCGCTGCTGGCGGCACCCCCAGCGACAGCGATGTGCGCACAGCCAAGGCCCACCTCGCCCTGATCGCGGCGGCCGGATCCAGTGCCAAGGGCTGGCAGGCTCGGATCGAGCCCCAACTCGTCGAGCGGGTGGAGAACAGCCTGGGCGGGGCCTTGTGGATCCAGCAGAGCTTCACCGACACCATCGCCTCGTTGCAGAGCGGTGCGCCGATCGGTCGCGAGCGGGTCGTTTCCGGGCCGCTGCGCGACCTGGTCGAGATCGACGCCGGAGTCCCGTCTCTGTTCACACCTGAAGGCTGGGAGGGGACCTGGCAGCCGGCGATGGCGGAAAAGGCCAACGCCCTCCGGTCGCGTTATGCCGGCATCAAGATCGACCGCACCGTCGATGAGATCCGGGGCCGTCTGCGTTCCCTGTTCGCCCGCGAATACAACACCCGCTGGCTGCGTCTGATCGCCTCGATGCGTCCGGCCGCCTTCGCCGACCTGTCCCAGGCCTCGATCCGCCTGCGCCAGTTCGCCAGCGAGGATTCGCCATACCGTTCGCTGGTGCGCAACCTCGGGGAATTCGCCCGCCTCGAGTTCGATGATCCCGAGGTCCGCGTCCTGCTGCCGGTCGATCTGGCGTGGGTCGATGACGGGTTGAAGGCGATGATCGAACTGCAGGGTCAGATCGACCGCTTCCTGCAAGGCACCCAGGCCGGCTCACGCGGCAAGGACGCGGCCCGGCTCGCCGAGCTGTGCAGCGCCGCCGACAAGGCCAAGGCTGCCTTCGCCGCAGCGGCAGGACGGATCGACAACGAGCAGGCGAGGACGGCCGCCGCCACCTGCCTGGGTAACATCCTCGACGCCGTGCATCGCGCCTTGGCCGCAGACCTCGGCAGCGAGATCGATCGCGCCTGGGCGGCCGAGGTGGCCAAACCCTTCGCAGAGCAGCTGGCTGGCAAGTATCCCTTCGATCCCGCCGCCGCGCCAGAGGCCCCGCTGGGCCCCGTGGCCAAGCTGTTCAACCCCAAGAGCGGGGCGCTGTGGGCGCGGGTCGCGGTGATCGAACAGTTGCGACAGATGCGTTTTGCTGGCAAAGAGCTGCTGCCGACCTCTCTCGACTACCAGCGTCTCCTGGAACCGGCCCGCCGCTTCCGCGACGCCTTCTTCGCGGGCGGAACCGAGGATCCGGCATTGAACTTCACCCTGACCCTGGTGCAGCGCGAATCGGTCAAGGATATGAGCGTCGCGGTCGGCAAGCAGAGCTTCGGCCTCTACGACCGGCCGAACCGGCGCTACCGTTATGAATGGAAGAATGCCGATGCCGGTGGCTCGAAGGTGTCGCTGAACCTCGCGACCGGCCAGTGGATCACCAAGGACTTCCCCACCCCGGGCTGGGGCATCCTGCGCATGTTCCGCGATGCGGGTGCCACCGTGCGTCCGGAAGGGGGGCTGTCCCTGACCTGGATCTTCCAACATCAGGGCAAGGAATTCCGGGGCGGCGGCGTGCTCGAGGACAGTGCCCTCGAGGCGCTGATCACCGGCGATGCGCTGGTCTCGCTCATTCCTCCGGCCCGGGTTTCGCCCTGACGCCATGGCATTCCCGCAGATCGGCTATTTCGGCAAACTGCCCTGGCATGGGGACTTCCTGCGGGAAGCCCCGGCTTCGGCCCCCATCGACCTGATCGACGCCTGGCTGGCCCAGGCGCCGATCGGTCCTCCTGGCCCAGCCAGCGCCGCCTTCGATGCGGCTGGTCCGGCCATGGCCCTGGTCCGGGCCCGCGGCTGCTGGTGGGCCCTGTGCCTCTTTCCCAGCCGCGATGCGGTCAACCGTCGCTTTCCGTTCTGCGTTTTTGCTGGCCTGCCAGAGGAATCTTTCTCGGGCGAAGTCGGCCTGCTGCCCTCGGCCTGGACGCCGTTCCTGATCCGTTGCATGCAGCAGGGTGCGCGTGGCTGGCCGACCAGCCAGGCTGCCCTGCATGACGCGGTCGCCGCCTGCGGTCAGGAGATCGATGTGGATGGCGAAGAGCGCCGCCTGGTCGATCGGCTGGCCGATCACAGCACCGAGTCCTGGCTGCGCGCGTCGCTCGGGGCCGCCAACGACCAGCGTCGCCAGGGACTCTGGGCCGATCTGGTCGAATTGGCCCGGGATCCGCAGTTGGCCACCGGTCTCATCCTGCGTCCCATGGCGCATCAGGTCCACCTCGCCTTCGTGCTGATGCTGCAACGTCTCGCCGGCAACGAGGGTTGTGCCCCGGTGTTCATCGGCCTGCACCCGGGCAGTCCTCATGACCAGGCGAGTTCCACGATCCTGTGGGGGCGTCCGACGGCCGCCGAGTGCCTTGCCGCCTTGTGGCCATCGATGCCGGGCGCCGCGCTGACGCGCATCCACGATCCGGTGCAGCGCCCGGGAACCTTCGGCGACCCGAGCGCGGTCCCCGCGTCGCTGGATCAGCCAGGCGCTTCGCTGCGCGACCTGCTGCATGACGTCGGCAGCGCCACCCGCCGTTTCCGCCGCACCCGCTGATTCACAGGAACCCCCATGCCTGACGCCGATACGCTCAACCAGATCGCGAGCCAGCCCATCCCGGGCGACAGTCCGACCGGCATCTCCGTCCGCTATGAGGAGGCCTTCGCCCTGCTCGAGGCTGAGATCGGCAAGCTGGAGAACCCGGCCGGAGGCGAGGTCGATTGGCGCCAGGTCGAGGTCGGGTGTGCCGAACTCCTGGTCGGCAAGACCAAGGATGTGCTGCTCGCCGTGTGGATGGCGCGGGCGATGCTGCATCGCCAGGGGCTGCCCGGACTGGCGGCGGGCATCCAGGCGACGCGCGGCATGTTCGAGCATTTCTGGGAAGGACTGCACCCGCAACGCATCAAGCCCCGTCGCGGGGCGCTGAGTTGGCTGGGTGACAAGCTCGAAACCGTGATCGACGATGCCCAGCTTGCCGCCGACCCGGCCGGAGCGGCGCTCTGCGTCAGCGAGATCGAGGCCGTCGTCGCCTGGTCGGCCGATCGTTTCGAGGGTGAGGATTGCGGACTGCTTGGCCTGCTGTCGCGGCTGCGTTCCGCTCCTCAGCCGGCCGCCACCGAGAGCGTAGCCGAAACACCGGCTCAGTCGTCTCAGTCCGCTGCCGAGGGCACCGGGGGATCCGGTCCGGTAGGCGCGGGCGGGCCGCTGGCCAACCGGGCCCAGGCTGTTGCCCGGCTCAAGGAACTCGCCACCTGGTGGGCCAGGCATGAACCGTCGAGTCCGATGGTGCCGCTGCTCAATCGGGCGGTCCTCTGGAGCGAAGCTGATTTCCAGGCGGTGTTCTCACAGATGCTACGCAACCGCAGCGACGCCCGGGATTACATGTGGGATGTCCTCGGCATCGTCGAGCCGCCACCGGCCTGAACTCAAGGCAGGCAGTTTCGGCCCTTCACATCCTCCCACCCATGGGATAGCATGCCCACATGGCAGCCGGTACCAGCAAGAACGTAGCTTTCATCGCAACCCTCGCTGTGATGATCCCCATCCTCGTGGCAATGTGGTTCGCCGCCCCGATGTTCCTGCCGATGTTCCTGTGGACCAAAGTTGACCTCAAGGCCATCTCGGCGACCAGCTCGCTTCCCGAGACCTCCTTGGCCACCAAGTTCGCTTTGAAGGTGCGCTACAATCCACGTGGCGAGGGTGATCCGTTGCCCTGGCAGATCATGGAAAGCACGCCAGCATTCTCCGAGGTCTATCCCCAGGCAGAGGACGAAACCCAGGTGCTGGTACGTTGCACCTTCGTGAGCGCCAACGACGGCCAGCCACCCTCGACCGCGTTCATCAACTCCACCTTCAAGGATCGTTACTTCAAAGCCAAGGGCCTGCGTCTGCCGCCTGGCACCCTCGGCTTCAACGCCAAGAGGACCGTGGTGATCTATGACCGCATGGATCTGGAGAAGATGGACATCAGCAGTGCCGATAGTTATCAGCGTACCGTATCGGGTTGGGAAAACGACGATCTCTGGACCGAGCGTGATGACGGTTGGACGGCGCCAGGCGCCCCCTGAGCGGACTCAGGCGAGCAGTTCGTTGATCTCCTCCGGCTTGTGCCGGACGCCGACGAAGAAGGGGCCGAACTCGGCGTACCAGGCGCTGGCCGGGTCATAGCGCATCTCGGTGACCAGCTTCTTGAACACCATCGGGTCATCGGCGTGCAGGCTGACACCCCACTCCCAATCATCGAGGCCGATCGCGCCGGTGACAACCTGCACCACCTGATCGCGGTATTTCGAACCGACCGTGCCGTGGCTGCGCATGAAGGCGCGGCGTTCATCGCCGGTCAGGGCGTACCAGTTCTTGGTCTCACCACGGCGTTTGCTCATCGGATAGAAGCAGATGTGGCTATGGCCTGGAATCTTGCGGAACAGACGATCCTTGAGCAGTTCGGTATGCTTGGCCAGTTCGGTCTGGTAGATCGTTTCCCAATCCGGCGAAGTCGGGTTGAGGCCCCGTTGGGCGAGCTGGCGACGGGCCATGGCTGTGGCTTCGTAGAGCCCGAGTTCGATGACCGACAGGAACGAATAACCGGGCTTCAGATAGTCGTGCAGGCGCAGGCGCCGGAAGGACAGTTCGACCTGGTCGAGGGCGCCAACGCTTTCTCGGTAGTGCAGGAACATCAAGTCGGCCTTCTGGCCCACGATGCTGAACAGGGCCGAATCACCGTGCTCGGTCTCCTGGGCACGATCGAGCCAAGCCCTGGCCTCCTCGATGATGTCGTTGCCGGCGGGGCAGGCACGCCAACGCGGCCAATCGACGACGTAGCAGTCATGGAGGACGTACCAGCCCTCTTTGGTCTGGGGCACTTCGATCGGGGCTTCGCTCATAGGGGGGAGACCTTATGAGGCTGTCCGGGACCGGAAGAGCAGAATCCCCGGGCTGGGACTGGCGGTGCGACGGCCGTTACCATTCTATCGGTCCAAGAATGGAGTGTCCTGATGGCCTCGCGCCGCACCGCAACCAGCGTTGAATTCATCAATTTTGAGGGAATCCGCATCGAATATTCGGGTGACGGATGGCGACTTCTCAATGCCCGGACCTTCGGTGAGGCGGCGTTGGCCAAGGCCCGCCTGTTGGTCGAGAAGGCCGAGGCTGTCGAATTCCCGATCGATCCGGATCGGCTGGAGCCGCCGACCCGGCTCGAGATCGCGGAATACGTCGCCAAGAAGCTGCAACTGCGGATCACACATCGGCGCTTCAAGCAACGGTGAATGGAGGAGGGGCGAACATCACCAGACGAAGAAACCCTTGGAGTATCCAAGGGTTTCTTCGTCTGGTCGGGTTGACTGTCTGGACTTCAAACCGGCGGCGCCAGCCGCCCGACCGCCGAGCCCTGGTTTGCGGATATAATGGGCGAAGCCCATCCGCAAAACATCCTGGCCGCCTGCGGCCAGGATGAAGGGCGACAAAGGTCGCGGGGGCCGGGGGCAGAGCCCCCGATGCAAAATGGTCGG
>JAIFND010000021.1 GCA_020047915.1 bacterium
GTCGCCAACCGCGCCTGAGCGCAGGGCGCGCAGCTTGACGGTGCGCCAGTCGATGCCCAGCCGACGGCCTGCAGCACGCCAGCCGCCCGCACGCCGCGACTCCTGGGCGCAATAACGATCGAGCAGTTCATCGGCGGTCAGCCGGCCCTCGCGGATGGTCGTCGCGAAATCCTCGCCGGCAGTGGCGGGATGATACGCGCCACGCACCAGCAGATTGCGCAGGCATTGCTCCAGTTCGCGGACGTTGCCCGGCCACGCATAGTCCTCGCCCAGATTGCGGCGGATCCAGGTCGTTCCTTCCTCCGCCACACTGGCCGCCTCAGCCGGACCGACGATGCGCTCGGCCAGGGCCAGGGCCAGGCGGTCAAGTTCTCCAGCGTCGGCGTCGAGCAGCTCGCGCAGCGCCGGCGTCGTCACCTGGGTGGCGCACAGTCGATAGTACACATCGGCGCGGAAGCGGCCGGCATCGATCTCGGCAGCGAGATCACGGTTGGTCGCGGCGACCAGGCGGCCGGCGAAGACGCGCTCGGCGTGCTCGCCGACCCGCGCAAAACGCCTGGTCTGCAGCACGCGCAGCAACTTGACCTGCACTGCCGGATCGACTTCGCCGATCTCGTCCAGGAAGACACAGCCATGCGCCGGGCAGACCTCCAGCCAGCCGGCGCGCTCCTCGGCCGCGCCAGTGAAGGCGCCGCGCCGATGGCCGAACAGCTCGGCCTCGACCAGGGTCGCAGGCAACGCGCTGATCGACAGCGGCAGCCAGGACGCCCCTGCCACCCCGCCCAGACGGTCGCGTCGGCCATCGACAGGCAGATAGCCGCTGCCGCCGATCACCCGTGCGACCAGTTCCTTGCCGGTTCCGGATGGCCCGCAGACCAGGGCCGGGAAGTCACGCATGCGCTCCCATAGGCAGCGTCGGTAGCGCTGCAGATCAGCGCCGAAGACCGCCTGCCAGCAGGCCGCGCGCAGGCGGGCCATCGGGGCCGAGGCGCCAACCAGTTGCGCGAAGATCGCAGCGAAGGTGCGCCGCACCTGCAACAGGCAGGCGAGCAGATGTTCCAGGTCCGGGCGCGGCATGGCCTGGCCGGACAGTTCGTGCTGGGCCGCAGCGAACTCGCTGAACCAGCCGATCTCCGCTCCTGGTTCGGCCCGGGCGAGGCGATCGAGTCGCTCGATGAAACGGTAGTAGAGGGCATAGACCAGCAGGCCATCGCGCTCGACGGCCCGGGCCGGGGCGCGGGCCAGCAGGTTCTCGGCAAGGCGTGCGAGTCGTGCGAAACGCTCGTCGTCCGCGTCCGCCTGCGGGTGCCAGACCGCATCGGCAGACGGCGGCGGCTGGCCAAGCAGTCTGCGCTCCAACTGCATACGCTGCGGAGTGAAGGGATTGGCCCAGGTCAGGGCGACCAGGTCGGCGGCCTGGGCGCGATCGGCAGCGGTCCATGTCGCCATGCCAAATGGTACATTTTTTGAATCACATTACTACAATATATGATTCTCAGCACTGCCAATGTCGTCGTAACCCATTGTCATATCTAAACAAAGCACATGGCACAGGTGACGCACTAGGCAGGCAGGAAACCCACCATGCCCAAACTCTCCCGCCTCGTCCCCGTCCTCGCCACCGCCTGCCTGATCGGCAATGCCCAGGCCGCCGCCTCGATCATCGCCGATGGCGGGCTCGGCGGCATGCTCGACATCGTCGATCATCGCGTCGAGGTGACGGTCGATCACAGCATCGCCACCACCCGCGTCACCCAGGTCTTCCGCAACCGCGAGGATCGCACGATCGAGGCGCTCTGGACCTTCCCGGTGCCGAAGGCCGCCTCGGTCTCCAACTTCTCGATGTGGATCGGCGGTGTCGAGATGGTCGGCGAGGTGGTCGAAAAGCAGCGCGCCCGGCAGATCTACGAAAGCTACAAGCAGACCCGGAAGGACCCCGGTCTGCTGGAGCAGAGCGACCACAAGACCTTCGACCTGCGCATCTTTCCGATCGCCGCGCGCGCCGAGCAGCGCATCGAGATCACCTATCAGCAGGAACTGGACATCGACCACGACTGGGCGACCTATGTCTATCCGCTGGCAATGGCGGACGGGCGGGTCGCCAACGGCAACAGCACGGCCGGCACGCTCGGCTTCACCTTCGCCGCCCGCTCGCTGATACCCATCGCCGAGATCGCCAGTCCGAGCCACGCCAAGGATCTCGTGTTCACCGCACCCGACGCGGGCGTGCGCGAAGGCAGCCTGGAGGTGCGCGACGGCGACCTGGGCCGCGATGTCGTCATCGCCTACCGCACGGAACGGCCACGCACCGGCGTCGATCTGGTCGCCGCCAAGGACAGCAGCGGAGATGGGCATTTCCTGCTCACCCTGACCGCTGGCGAGGATGCCGCCGCGCAGAGCCCGCCGCAGGACCATGTCTTCCTGCTCGATGTCAGCGGCAGCATGGCCGATGACCGCAAGCTGGCGGTGTCCAAACGCTCGCTGGCCGCCTTCGTCGATGCGCTGGCTCCCGAGGACCGCTGCGAGGTGATCACCTTCAACGCCGAGGCGAAGCGCGTCTTTGGCCAGTTGACCCCAGCAGACGCCAACGCCCTGACCCAGGCCCGCGCCTTCCTCGAACGGCAGGATGCCCGTGGCGGCACCATCCTCGCCCCGGCGATGCGCCTGGCCTACAGTTACGCGGACCGTGATCGCATGCTGAATGTGATCATCCTCTCCGACGGTCTGACCGAGCAGCGCGAACGCGCCGAACTGATGCGTCTGATCGGCGAACGGCCGAGGAATGCCCGGGTGTTCTGCATCGGCATCGGCAATGATGTGAACCGGCCGCTGCTCGACCAGTTGGCCGGCGAGACCGGCGGACTGTCCGCCTTCATCTCGCATGGCGATGACTTCCAGCGCCAGGCCAAGGCCTTCAAGCGCAAGCTGGAGAAGCCGGTGGCGCGCGACCTCAAGCTGTCGTTCAACGGCATCGAGGTCTATGACCTCGTGCCGGCTCGTCTGCCTGACCTCTACCACGGCACCCCGCTGCGTGTCTATGGCCGCTACAAGGGCAGCGGTCAGGCCCAGGTCGCCCTCGACGGGACGATCCTCGGCCGCGAGGTGCACGCGACCTCGGCTGTCGATTTCCCGGCGGATGGCAGTCAGCCGGCCGTCGAACGCATGTGGGCGTGGCACCGCATCCAGGATCTGCAACGCACCGCCGACCGCGCCGGCGACCGCTCGGGCGTCATCCCGGAGATCGTGCGGCTGGGCGAGGGCTATTCGATCGTCAGTGAATACACCTCGTTCCTGGTGCTGGAGAACGACGCCGAGTTCAAGCGCTGGGCTCTTGAACGGCGCAATGCCACGCGCTTCGCCAAGGACCGCCAGGCGTTGGAGAAGGTACGCACCGAACTGGCCCAATTGCGCGACAAGGCGGCCCAGAACCGGCCTGGCGAATTGGCCAACCTGCCCGAGCGGCGCGACGATCGGGTGCCGACTGCACAGCCGCAACCGATGACCAACCTGCCGAACCAGCCCCAACCCATGCCTGCCCAGGCCCAGCCGCAACGACGCTTCGATATCGCCCTGGACGGCAATCGCGGCGGTGGTGGTGGCGCCCTCGATCCCTCGCTGGTGCTGGTCCTTGGCGGCGCAATCGGAGTGCTGGTGGCGAGGCGCCGCCGGTGCGCCTGACCCTGCCGTGGCTGACCCTGGCCATCCTCGCGGCCGCCGCCGCGGGAATGGTGCTGCCCAGCCTTGGCAACCTCCTCGGTTGGGAGCCAGGTGCTGCCGACTGGCGACTGGCAACCTGTCAACTCGCGCACTGGGACGCCAATCATGCGCTGTGGGACGGTTTGGCGGTAGCCATCCTGGGTTGGTGGGCTGAGACGCGCTGGCCGGGACGCATCCGCTTCACCCTGCTCGCTGCCCTGGTCCTGATCCCCCTGGCCGTCCATCAGTTCCACGGACCGATCCCCTTCCGTGGTCTGTCCGGTGTGGCCTGCGCCCTGGCTGCGGCGGGGGCCGTCTGCACCTGGCGCTCGGCCAGGGATGACCTCGACCGCATCATCGCGGGAGGTCTGCTGGCCGGCCTGGGCCTCAAGATCCTCTACGAACTGTCCACCCACGAGGCGCTGTTCGCCACCGCTGCGACCTGGCAGCCCGTGCCGATCGCCCATCTCGCCGGATTGGGCATCGGCATCCTGATCGCTACACTTCCCACGTTCGCAACCACCCCTCAAACGGAGCCCACATGAACGAACCTTCGATTCCCGTCACCAGATCCACCCACCGCCGTGGCGTCATCCGCCCCGAGATCGCGCGCAAGATCGCCTTCGCCATCATCACCCTGTCGTTGTGCGTATGCACCATGCTCGCCCTGCTGGCGATCTGGGACCGCATGGCCGGCGACGTCCTGTGGCGCGCCCTGGCCACGCTGGCTGTCATCATCGTCGCCACCGGCCTGTTCACCGCCGTAAACGAGCACTACGGCCGCGAGTAAAGAGTTATACCCTGGGGCCCCATCGCGCGCGATGGGGCGGGCGCCGAGCAGTGGTGGCGGCATACAATCGGCGAAGCCGATGCCGCCACGATTCCGGAGGCCTGCCGACGGAATCGAGCTGCGACAAAGCCCGGGGGTAGGCCGAAGGCCGTAGGGGCGAAGCCCCTGATGCAAACTAAGACAACGTCTTCTGCAGTTCCAGGATCGGGTAGAAGATCGCGATGACGATCGTACCGACGATCGTGCCCATGATGCCGAGCATAAGCGGTTCGATCAACGAGGTCAGCGACTTCACCGTGGCGTGGATCTGCTCGTCGTAGAAGTCCGAGATCTTGGACAGCAGTTGTTCCAGGGCGCCGGACTTCTCGCCGATGCCGATCATGCGCACGACCATCGGGGGGAATACCCAGGCCTTCTGCAGATGGGCGGTGATCGACTCGCCGCGCTTCACCGTGTCGCGGGTCTGCAGCAGGGTATCCTCAAGCACCGCGTTACCCGAGGTCGAGGCTACGATCTCAAGGGCGGCAAGCAGAGGCACGCCAGACGAGAGCAGGGTGGACAACGTACGGGCGAAGCGGCTGATGGCGACCTTCTGGCCGAGCGGGCCGAAGACCGGCGCCTTCAGCATCACCGTATCCTTCAAGCGGCGGAATTCACGACTGGTCATGGCCATCTTGTAGCCGATGAACACGGCTATCCCGATCCCGAGGATGATATACCATTGCTCTTGCAGGAATTTGGAGCACTCGAGCACGAAGATCGTGACACCCGGCAGCTTGGCGTTGAGGCTCTTGAACATACCCTCGAACTTCGGGACCACGAATACCAGCAAGTAGTAGGTGATGCCCAGCACCATGAGCAGCGAGATGACCGGATAGGTCATTGCCGACTTGATCTCGCGCTTCAGCGACTCGTTGGCTTCAAGGAAGTCAGCCAAGCGATCAAGGATGACGTCGAGCTGGCCCGACGCTTCGCCGGCCTTCACCATGTTGATGTAGATGTCTGGGAAGATGCGCGGGAAGCGCGCCATCGCCTCGGACAGCTCGGTACCGCCGCGCACCATGTCGGCGCACTCCTGCAGCCCCATGCCGAAGCCTTTGTTCTGGTCCATGGTCTGCTCGGCCAGGATCTCGAAGGCTTCAAGCAACGGGATGCCGGCCCCGATCATCGTCGCCATCTGGCGGGTGAAGAGGGCCAGCTCAGCGGTGTTCGCCTTGCGCGAAACGGCACCGAGGGACATGAAACCAGAGGGCTTGATGTCCAGGCGCTTCAGCCCGGTCACCACCAGGTTCTGCCCCTTCAGTTTGGTATTGGCTTCGGCCTCGTTCTCGGCCTCGATCTGACCCTTGACGTCCTTGCCGGCGGAATCGCGGGCGGCGTAGGCGAACTTCATCTTGGCCACAGATACTCCTGGAAGAGGTTAGATTGATGCTACGCGCTTCAGCAGAGGACCGCAACCAGCTAGCGGCGCCCCACCAGATCCATCGCCTGGTCATGCTTCTGCCAGGCCCGGTCCAAGGCCTGGCGCAGGGGATCAGCCTGCATGATGACCCCCGTTTCGACCTCCACGCCACCGGCCACCAGCAGACTGGCCGTGAAATCGTGGCAATTTCGACCCAAGGACCACGGGTGACAGGAGCCATGCCAGCCTGCACCGGGTCCCAGGACGCGCGGCCGTCCTGTCGTGTCGATCCAACTACGCAGGCAGGTGATCAAAGATGCGTGTCCTGCCGCAGAAAGCGGGAAGGTCCACACGCGGACCTGACGGGGATCGGTTCCGCCTCGCCGGTGTCGCCATCCACCCACGGCGTCGATCTGAACTCCCCCCTCTCCCGAGAGTATCGCCAAGCGAAGGGCATCGGCACAGCCATCAGCTTCGCCTGTGATCCAGCGACGTTCACCGAAATGGACCACGATCCAGGGGGCCGCCGCCGGACTGGGGGCCGCCGCCGGAACGAGATCCATGGGAAACAAGGTACGTTCCAGCATCAACCCGCTGTGGAAATCATCGGCAAAGGCCACCACCACGGCCTCCGTGCCAGGTGCTCTGGGGACTCCTCCAGAGCTGCAGCCGACCAGCAGAACGGCCAGGATCAGGACGGCGCAGTTCCGCATGCCCAGAGGATCGCCGACCTGCCCGAGGCAGCAAGGAGCTTGCTCCTGGGGCCATACCTCGGCAGAGTGCCGCCGCATGATCGTGGCCTGGGTCACCGGGGAGAAAGGGCTGGTGCGCCGCGAGGTCACCGGCAGCGAGATCCCGTCGGAAGCGATCTGGATCGACTGCATCGACATCACCGCCGACGAGGAGAAGCTGGTCGAGTCCAGCCTGCACCTCGACATGCCGACGCGGGCGGAGATGCAGGAGATCGAAGCGAGCAGCCGGCTCTACCGTGAAGGCGGTGCGGTGTACATGACAGCAACGCTCCTGGTAAAGACCGAGACCGAGCAGCCAGAGAGCACGCCTGTCACCTTCATCCTCTCCCGTTCGTGCCTGGTAACCCTGCGCTACGCCGAGCCGTGGAGCTTCCGCACCTATACGATGCGGGCCGCCAAATCGGACGCCAACACCGCCGAACTCGTATTCATCAGCTTGCTCGAGACCACTGTCGAACGTCTGGCTGACATGCTCGAACTGGTGTCCCTCGAACTCGAACGCATTCAGCAGCAGATCTTCCGCCGCCGTGGACTGCCTGCCGACACCGACCTCGAGCGCGTGCTCTACAAGCTTGGCCACTGTGGCAACATCAGCGGCAAGATCCGCGAGTCCCTGGTCGACAAGAACCGCCTGCTACATTTCAGCGAATCGGCCAGCACCGAGTGGTGCCCTGAAGGCCGCTCGCGCATCCGTGCGGTACGCAACGACATCACCTCGCTCGCCGATCATGCCAGCTACACCGCCGGCAAGATCGCCTTCCTGCTCGACGCGACGCTGGGCCTGATCAACAACAACGTCAATCAGCAGATGAAGCGCATGACCATGATCATGCTGGCGGTGCTGTGGCCTGCCCTGGTCAGCGGCTTCTTCGCCATGAACGTGCAACTGCCGTTCCCGCAGCAGGGTGCTCATTGGCCGTTCTTCCTGTGCCTGAGCCTGGCCTTCGGCCCGCTGATCGTCGGATTCGTCTGGTGGTTCCGGCAGCAGCATCGGAAGCGGCGGCATTGATACCGCTCGCTGGCGTCAGCGTCCTGGTGTGGGGATTGGGTCGCCATGGCGGCGGCCTGGCCGCCGCCCGGATGTGTCGGGCCGAAGGCGCCCGGGTGACCATCCTCGACGCCAAACCGGCGGAACAGTGCGGCGTGGATGGCGCCAGCGCCCAGCACGAAGGCTTCACCTGCCTGGTCGGCGACGCCACCCATCCGGCCTTCGGCCAAGCTGATCTCGTCGTTCCTTCGCCCGCCATTCCACCGCGCGCTTGGCCGGCGCAGCATCCACCGATCGCCAGCCCCGAAGCCCTCGCCCTCGCCCGGCATCGCGGCCGCCGCATCGGCGTGACCGGGACGAAGGGAAAAAGCACCACGGCGATGCTCGCCGGGGCGCTGCTCGGCTGGAAGGTCGCCGGCAACTCGTGGCGCCCGCTGTGCGAAGCCGTGATGGAGGATCCCCAGGCCGACCTGGTGTGCGAACTGTCCAGCTTCCAGTTGTGGTATCTGCGAGAAGCCGCGCCCCGCTTCGACGCCGCCATCCTCACCCTGCTGACCAGCGATCACCTCGACTGGCATCCCGACCTGGCGCACTACCACGCCGCCAAGCTTGACCTGTTACGCTGGGCCACGGTTGTCGCCTGCGCCCCACAGGCCGCCGACCTGCTGCCGCACGGGCTGCACCTGCTGCCGCCGGCCCACGAACCGGCGGCATCGGATCTGCTGGTCCCCGGACCGCACAACCGCGCCAACGCCGCCCTCGCCCTGGCCGTGGCGCAGTACCTTGGCGTCGATCACCCCGCCCTTGCCGAACGCCTGCGTCGGGCTGAACCGCTGCCGCACCGTTTGCGTACGGTGCATCAGCGATCCGGCCTCACCTTTGTCGATGATTCGATTGCGACCATGCCCGATGCCGCGATGGCGGCCCTCACCTCGTTCGACGGCCCGCTCGCCATCATCCTCGGCGGCAGTGACAAAGGTGCCGATTTCAGCAACCTGGCCGAGGCCGTGGCCGCCCGTGGCGCCCGGCCGGTACTGATCGGCCAGATGGCGCCGCGCCTCCAGGCCGCCCTCCTCCGGCACGGGGTCACGCCCCATCTGGCCGCAAACATGGAAGCGGCGGTGCGTCTCGCCGCCAACAGCCTGCCCGGCCACGGTACCGTCCTGCTGTCGCCCGCCTGCGCCTCATTTGACATGTTTCGCGGCTTCGACCACCGTGGCGATGTCTTCGCTACCGCTGCCCGCTCCCTGTTCCCATAGCCATCCCCGGCTTCATGCCTATCCTGCCGGCCATGTTGCGCACCACCCTCGCCCGTGGACCGACCACGCCGCGCCATCTGGTCGGCTTCGATCCACGTCGGCGACCCGGCCTGGAGACCGAAGTGCTGGTCATTGGCGGCGGCATCGCCGGCCTGTCCGCAGCCTTGGCCGCCGCGCATGCGGGGCGTGAAGTCCTGCTGCTATGCAAAGGCGAATTGCAGATCAGCAACACGGCCTGGGCCCAGGGTGGCGTCGCCGCCGTCCTCTCGACGGTCGAGCGATCAGCCGAGGACGCAGTCGAGTTGCATGTCCGCGACACTCTCGCCGCCGGGGCTGGGCTGTGCCACGAACCGGCCGTACGCCGCATCATTGGCCAGGCCGAAGCGGGCATGGATTTCCTGCGCCAGGCCGGTTGCCGCTTCGATGCCGGGAACGATGGCCTGCCGCAACTGACCCGCGAAGGTGGTCACAGCGCGCGCCGCATCCTGCACGCGCATGGCGATGCCACCGGGGCCGAGATCGCCCGCGCCCTCGTCGCGGCCGTGCGCGCCGACCCGCGTGTGACCATCATCGAACAGGCCTTCGCCATCGACCTGCTCGATCGCGATGGCCGCATCGGTGGTGCGACCTACGGTCACCGCGACGAGGTGTACGCCGTGCGGGCCGGGGCCACCATCCTGGCCACCGGCGGCTGCGGAATGGCCTGGCGCGAGACGACCAATCCCCCCCTCGCAACCGGCGACGGTCTGGCGATGGCCTACCGGGCCGGAGCCGTGCTCGCCGATCTGGAATTCATGCAATTCCATCCGACCACCCTGTACGTGGCCGGAGCTGGACGCCTGCTTGTCACCGAAGCGATGCGCGGTGAGGGGGCCTTGCTGAAGAATGCTGACGGCGAGCGCTTCATGCCGCGCTACCATCCCGATGCCGAACTGGCACCGCGCGACGTCGTTACCCGCGCCATCGTCGCCGAGATCCGGCGTACCGGCTTCCCGCACGTCTGGCTGGATGCGACCCACCTCGGCAGCAGCTTCCTGCGCGAACGTTTCCCGACCATCCACCTGGCCTGTTCGCGTTTCGGCATCGATATCGCCCAGGCCTGGATGCCGGTCCATCCCAGCGCCCACTATCATTGCGGCGGCGTAGTGTCCGACGCTTCCGGACGCACCACGTTGTCCGGCCTCTACGCAGCAGGCGAGGTCGGCTGCACCGGCTTGCATGGAGCTAATCGCCTGGCCTCGAACAGCCTGCTGGAAGGTGTCGTGGTCGGCCTTGCTGCCGGTGCAGGCGCAGCATCCGACTGCCTACCTCCCCCCTTGCTGCGGGCCGAGCACCGTGCCCCGGTAGTCGAAAACCTCGACGTCGCCGACCTTGTCGGATCCCTGCGCTCACTGATGTGGCGCAGTGTCGGCATCGAACGCAGCGCCCGTGATTTGGCGGTGGCGCGCCGCAGCATCGCCTTCTGGATGGGCCACCAGGCTGGCGGCTTCCTGCGCACCCCGGCCGGCTGGGAACTGCAGAACCTGCTCCTGGTCAGTTCGCTGATCGCCCAGGCCTCCGAACAACGTACCGCTTCGGTCGGCACGCATACCCGCAGCGACAGCGTGGGTGACGTCGCCGACCAGCATTTTGCACTGCAACGGGAAGGACTCACCCCATGAGCGATGATCTGCGCTGGAGCCAGGTCGGCCTGCCCGAGGAGTGGAAGGACGGGCAAGGACGCGTGGTAAACATCGGCGCCCGCCGGATCGCGGTGTTCCGTACCGGAGACCGATTCCGTGCTCTCAAGGACGCCTGTCCGCATGCCGGGGTGTCCCTGGCCTCGGGCTACTTGCAGGACGACTGCATCGTCTGCCCAGCCCACGCCTGGGCGTTCAGTCTCGACGACGGGCACTGCACCATGGGCCCCTCAGGGGCGCAGGCCGCCTGCTACCAGGTACGCATCCAGGACGGCAAGGTCGAGGTTGGCGTCCCCTAGACAGCCACTTGCCCTGAACCGGGTGGAGCATAC
Organism: bacterium; assembly: GCA_020047915.1. Taxonomy (GTDB): domain Bacteria; phylum Planctomycetota; class UBA11346; order UBA11346; family UBA11346; genus UBA11346. The sequence goes on from JAIFND010000021.1 coordinate 10,899, forward strand.
AAGGCCCACCCCGGAGGCCCGAGTAGCTCAGCGGTAGAGCAGCGCATTCGTAATGCGAAGGTCGTAGGTTCAATTCCTATCTTGGGCACCAGCAGCAAACCCCGGCCACAGCGCCGGGGTTTACTGTTGGCGCCCAACACAGGAATCCCGCTACCTCCGACCGCCGGGACGGCGGTCGGTACGCTCGGCCGAACGCCACGCAGGTGGCGTTCTACCGCCACAGGCGGTACCTCGCTTCGGTTCAATTCCCATCTTGGGCATCAACGAATAACCCCGGCCACAGCGCCGGGGTTTACTGTTGGCGCCCAAGACAGGATTCCCGCTACCTCCGACCGCCGGGCGGCGGTCGGTACTCTCGGCCGAACGCCACGCAGGTGGCGTTCTACCGCCTACGGCGGTACCTCGCTTCGGTTCAATTCCTATCTTGGGCACCAGCATAGGAATCCCGCTAGTCGCAGGATTCGACCCGTCTGGGGAAACTCCGCGAGATCTACGAGATCAGGTGACCCGACGGTCCAGCCGGCGCTCCTCCTGGAGCCGTCGTTCTGTATCGAGCCAGTTCCTGAGTTCATGTCCGGGAACCGATCCCTGATCGACATAGCGGAAGTAGGCTCCGACGATCTGGGCATCCGAGGTCGGTTCGTATTCGGATGTGCCATGCTGGCAGGAACCGGCTGGCAGATCATCGTGAAATCCAGAGGGTGTGTTGTCCATATGTGCATCGTAACACAGTTCCATTCACTGCATTCGGGGTAATTCTCTGATGGGGCGTTACCAGGACGGATGGAGAGATTCCCCAACGGTAGGGTGATCACCCCATCGCCTTGCGCCTGATAAAACGGTACAGCGTGTTCCAACGGTATCTCACGCAAGAACTGAGGGGAAACCCATGTCCGACCTCGTCTTTATCGGCATCGACCTCGGCACCAGCCGCACGTCGATAGCAACCTCCACCGGTCAACGCGAGACGATCTGGTCGTACGTCGGCTATCCCCGTGATCACGTAGCGAAGAAACACTTCGGCGGCCGCGACATCATCTACGGCAAGGAGGCCCTCGATGGCCGCCTGTCCCTTGAGCTCTGCCGTCCCATGGCCGGATCATCCGTTAAACGTCGCGGGGCCCAGGACGATGCCAGACGCAAGAAGGCTATCAAAGACCTCCTTCATCATGTCATCCAGATCGCGAGAATACCCCATGGTTCCACCATTTACGGCATGATCGGGGCACCCGCCGAGGCGTCGATGGAGGGCCGGGCGACCATCCTTGAGGCGGTGGACGAGTGCATCGATTCGGTGATCATCTGCTCGGAACCCTATGCGGTGGCCTACGGTCTCGACTTCATCGATGACACCCTGGTCATTGATTGCGGGGCCGGCACCACCGATCTGTGCCGGTTGCATGGTACCATGCCCAAGGCCGAGGATCAGCGCACCCACGAGATCGCTGGCGATTCGATCGATCAGGAGCTGGCCCGCCTGGTGAGGGAAGCCTACCCCGAGGCGCAATTCTCGATCAATATGATCCGGGCCTTCAAGGAGAAATATTCCTCGGTCTCGAAACGCATGGATCCGGCCATCGTCAGCATGCCCGTGGCAGGGAGACCGCAGCAATTCGACATCACCGAACTGGTGTTCAAAGCCTGCTACACCCTGGTTCCACCTACGGTCACGGCGCTGCAGGAGCTGATCGCCACGTACGACCCCGAGTACCAGGAGAAGATGCGCTCGCATATCCTCCTCGGCGGTGGCGGTTCGGTGATCAGGGGGCTCGGTTTGGCCATTGAACAGGCCCTTGAGGAGTATGGCGGTGGTCACGTGATCACAGTCGCGGAACCACAGCATGCCGGAGCCGATGGCGCCCTGAAGTTCGCCCTCGATATGCCAGCGGAATACTGGAATGAATTCCGCTCCATCCGCAGTCTTGAGATGGCCGCGACGTAGGCGTCTGCGGATCCCCTGAACCTCAGTCCTTCCTGCATGCATTCCTGCTCGCTCGCCATTGTCCGGCCGGTCGACCGGCTGCGTCTCATGCTGACGGTTGCCGATCCTCTTGTGGTGGCAGGCGCCCTGCTGCTGTGCGGAACCATCGGTGCTGGACCTGATGCCGGCATTATCCCCGGACTCGCCCTCGCCATGCTGCCGACCGCAGCCCTGATCTTCCCACTCTGCGGCGCCTATGGTTCGTCGGTGTTGCGCGGCCCCCTGCGTTCCTGCCTGCAGGCGCTGTGGGCACTGGCGGTGGTGGCCGTGCTGATTTCCCTGGCCATGGCCCTGCTCGCCTCGACAGCCAGTTCCTATGAGGCGCTATTCACCATCTGGCCGGCCATCGCAGCGATCGGACTGTGCCTGATACGTCTCTTAGCATTCACCGGACAGCACCTGCGCCATCGGCATGGCGGACTGTTGCAGCGGGTCCTGCTGGTCGGACCGACCGATCGCTGCGAATCGTTCTCGCGCCATCTCACCAGCAATCCCAGCCTTGGCATGCAGGTGGTCGGCCTGTGCAGCGACGATCTCATTCTCGAACCTGGCCATCTGCCGGTCGCACCGTTGGATGAATGCGCCGGACTGGCAGAGCGTCTGGGCGTACAACGCATTTTCATCTGCAGCGGCCTGGACGACCGTGGTCTGGTGGTGCAGGTGCTGCGCTGGACCCTGCATCTCGCCATCCCCGTGCATCTCGCTCCGGATCTGTCGGACCTGCCGGTGTTCTGCCTGAGGGCAGGCGAACTCGCGGGACGACCGGTCCTCAACCTCAGCGACAGTCCTCTGTCCGATGGCGCCCTGGCTGTCAAATGGATCGAAGACAAGGCGCTAGGCTCGCTGTTCCTGCTCCTCGCCACGCCGGTCATGCTTGGCGTGGCCGTGGCGATCAAGGTGGTCAGCCCTGGGCCGGTGCTGTTCTCCCAACCCCGTCATGGACTCGGCGGCCGCCAGTTCCATGTGCTGAAGTTCCGTACGATGCACCATGGAGTCCCTCGCCCGCCGGTGCCGCCCAGGCCGGCGGCCAGGCTGGATACGGCCGACGTGAAGGCCCAGCCCCAGGCCTCCGGGGCTGACGATGGCATGCATCCTCAAGACCCGTCCCTCGTTACCGGCAGCAGTCCACTCGGCAGACGCGGTGCGATCGCCGTGTCCTCCCCTCCCTGGCCGAGCCAGGTCGGCGATCTCTCCCCCGACCATTTCGTGCAAGCGACCACCGATGATCCGCGCATCTTCCCGCTCGGACGTTTCCTCCGCCGAACCTCGCTCGATGAATTGCCTCAGTTCCTCAATGTCCTGTTCGGCGACATGTCGATCGTCGGACCGCGGCCACACGCTGTACGGCACAACCAGCAGTACATCGTCGAGATATCGGACCTCATGCGGCGGCACCTGGTGAAACCGGGCATCACTGGCCTGGCCCAGATCAGCGGTGCCCGTGGCGAGACCCGCTCGGTCCACGAGATGCGCGCGCGCATCGGCTACGATCTGAACTATATCCGCAGCTGGTCGCTGCTGCTCGATCTCCGCATCATTTCGATGACGATTCTCTGCGGCTTCGTCAACCGCCAGCCATGAGCGGAAGCCACGCCATGGACCTTGCCGTCTATTCACACAACTACTGGCCGGAACCGACCGGAATCCCGTTCTACAATACCAGCATGTGCCGGTGGCTGGCACAGCGCCGGGGTTGGCGGGTCACAGTACGAACCGGCCTGCCGCACTATCCCTGGTGGCGTGTTCCGGAGACCTATGCCGCGCGCGACTACCGCCACGGCCGTGGCGATGAGATTGTGGACGGGGTGGAGGTTGAACGTGTACGGCACTATGTCCCGTCTCCTCCACCCTCCTGCCTGGCGCGCATGCGTCTCGATCTCAGCTGGTTGCTGGCGATCGCCTGGCGCAGCCTAGGTACACGCAAACGACCCGACGCCATCGTGCTCATCGCTCCGCCCTTCCTCATCGGACTGCTCGGCCTCTGGCTGCGCCTGCGCTGGCGCGTCCCGGTGATCTACCACGTGCAGGATCTCCAGATCGATGCTGCCATCGAACTCGGCATGATGCCGCAGGCGATGGCCCGCCTGCTGTTGGCTTTCGAGCGGCTGATCCTCGGCAATGTCGATCTGGTGACGACCATCTCGCCGGCGATGCGTCGGCAGGTTGGCGCCAAGACCGATGGACGTCATGCGGTCGGCATGTTCCCCAACTGGGTCGATGATCGTCGTGTGCGTCCGTGGACCGGCCCCAACCGCTTCCGCGCAGCCTGGGGCGTGGGACCGGAGACGACGGTGGCCATGTACGCCGGAAACCTCGGACGTAAGCAGGGGCTGGGCGTGCTCATCACCGCCGCCGCCCTGCTGCCTGCGCAGGTGACGGTGGTGATCGCCGGTGCCGGGGGCGAACGGGCCGCACTGGAACAGCTTGCAGCCGTAACCGCACCTGGCCGGATCCGATTCTGCGATCTGGTGGATGCCGATGACCTGCCTGAATTCCTTTCTGCCGGCGACATCCATTGCGTGATCCAGCGTGCGGCGGTCGCCGAGGCGGTCATGCCCTCGAAACTGCTCAACATCATGGCGGTGGAGCGCCCGGTGGTGGTCACGGCCCGGGTTGGCACGGACTTGGCAGGGGTCGTGCAGGCGTCATCGGCCGGCCTCGTGGTCCCCCCCGACGATCCGAGCGCGCTGGCGACTGCCATCGCCAGCCTGGCCGGGGATCCCCGGCGTCGGACCCTGGCCGGGACGGCTGCCCGTATCTGGGTGGTATCAGCCTTCGGTATCGACCGGGTGCTGGCACGGTTCGCCGCCAAGCTACGTCTGCTTGCGGCTGACCCGGCTCAGCGACCAGGCGCAAAACGTACGCGTTGGGTCCATGCATCTCCCGAACGTACCATCGGTATGCGCAGGCAGCGCACCGGTGCCGAGGTCACCGTGGCGATCCCGGTTGCCAGCGGGGCCGTGATCATCGCTGCGACTCCACAGTCCCAGCTGATTCCGACCACGCCGGTGCCAGCCTTGAACAGCACCGCAGCAGGACCGTCAGCCACGACTTCAGCCCCCTTCGCCTCCATCAGCAGAGGCAGATTGAGGAGCGGAGCCTCGAGGCCGGGCAATTCGACTCCTGCCGTAAGCACGAAAGATCCATCGGCAAAGCCGTAGTCCCAGGTCACCAGCGCCCGGGGCGCTGCTGCGGAACGACCGCCGATGCGGAAGGCGCCCTCCCCTCCCGTCCAGACGAGGTCGGCGACCTCGCGGCCGCTCCACCACAGGCCATCGGCGTAGCGCCCATACAGGCAGGCATGGGTGAGGTCATCGCTGTCCACCACGCCGTTGTTCCCTGGCGGTCCCCCCTCGAAATGCGTGTTATGCTGGGAGAGCAGGATGGTGCCGGTGGCCAGGGCCCACAATGCCGACGGAGCGCCTCCGATGCGGCAATTGCTTGCGGTCGGCGGCGATCCGGGAGCACCCCAGAAGACCAGTCCGTAAAGCCCATCCCGCTTCCAGGCGATCTGTCCGGGCAGTTCCCACAGTCCGGCCTCGGTTCGACAGGGGATCACCGCCGGAGCTGCGACCGGGAGACGGGCAGCGCGTAACGCCTCGTGGGTCCAGGACGCCGGAATGCCACGTGCAGCCGTTGGGAACTTCCTGTCGCCGAGCGGAACCAGTTCACGCAGCGCGCGCCTGGCCCACTCGTCGCTGTTGACCAGATGGGGCATGAGAGTCGCCACACCGCTACCGGTGGCAGGCATGTGCGTCAGCGTCCACCGCGCCGCGGCCAACGGGAAGATCTCACGTGCGAGCCGGGTTCCGGGCCAACCCTGATCGGCGAACGAGAACACCTTGCGGCTCATCATCGCGGTGGGACCGACGAGGCTTCCGTCCGGCTGCGGCAGCCAATGACAGGAACTGAATTCCAGATTGCGTGCGATGGCCGTGTGCAGCAAGGCCAGCACGGCTGGATCGGGATCGGGAAGATCACGATAATCGCGCCACGCTTCGACCAGGCAGGTCCCGGAGATGGCATCGTAGTTACCGTCCGGGCCATACTCCTCGAGAAACCAGCCGGCGGGATGCTGACCTAGCTTGCGGTTCGAAATGGCAGGCCGATCCAGCAATTCGCGGACCTGGCGTTCGAACCAGCGCCGGAAGCGCAGTTCACCGGTGGCACGATGAACCATGAGATGGGCTAGCGTGATGTGCCACATCTGATTCGTCTGATAACCGCGATGATCAGCCAGCCGATCACCCACCGCTATGAGGCCATCACGCCATATCGACTCCGTTTCAGGATCGAGGTATTCACGCAGCAGAACATAGGGACCAGCCAGCGATCCGAGATAGACGAAGAACGCATGGGTCATGGGATATCCGCTACGCGCGATGTCACCCTCGCGTATCAGATCGTCCCCCTGCAGGCGCGACAGGTGATGGAAGGCGAGCAGCACCGCACGCGTCACCAGCGAGGCGTTGGCGTGGGCCGGATTCAACTCCGATCCAGCGGTCACCGCTGTGGCTAGACCGAGTGCATCGAAGCTGGACAGGGCGGGACCGTGCAGGGTACGGTCGGTTGCACCGCCCAGACTGCCGAAGCCACGAGCGGAGGGATCGGTGACCTGCGCCACACAAGCGGCCCGTAGTCCGGAGAGTGGTGCATAGGCGCCATAAAGCTGGAGGACCGCGAGCGGTTCGGCGATGACCTCCGGCGCTTGGGCAGGGAAGTTCAGGCGTGGGTCGAGGTCTCGCTGCGCCGCCGCCACCATCCAGTTTCGCGCCCGGGCCTGCAGCGGACCCATGACGATGCGGCCGGCCGCCTCGCTGGTGCCGCCTCGCAGATCCTCTGCGGCAACGGCATCGGGACAGAGCAGGCCAGGAATGCCATCGACAGCCAGGGCCTTGCTGCCGGCTGACATGCGGATGCGAACTGCAGTTCCGACCGGCAGTTCGGACCAACGCCACAGCTGACGTTCACCCTCGGCGACACCCGGCAGGGCAACACCGGCCGCATCGTTGAGTTCGATGCTGCCGCCGCCGATAGCCTCCATCAGCACCTCGCGGGTGCCGGACGGGATCCACAACCAACCCTCCAGGCCGCCCGCGCCAACCGGCGCTAGGGCCATCTCGCCGCGCATCCCCCAAGCCTGCGTCGCCGGCAGCGAAAGGACAATGCGGTCTCCGTTGCGCCCACCCTGCAGCGAAACACGCCAGACACCGGCTGGTCCGGGAGGAACGGCCAAGGAGAGGCGGTCCTTGCCATCACCCAGTTCGCTCAACGCGACGGTGCGCCCAGACGGATCGACCACCTTGAACAGGGTGATCGGCGTAGCCTCGCCATCTGGACCAGACCTCGTCGTGCGCGTCACCGCCACCAGGCCTGGACCGGGGGCCGGATACCGTGCCAACACACCGAGGCCGGCTACCCCCCCGCCCATCCGCCACAACCCACCTTCGACCTCCAGGCCGGCCATCACCGAGGTCAAGGAGAGGATGATCGGCCAACGGGGGGTATTCATGGCAACTCCAGGGTTTTGTGGGGCATCGTCCGTCTGACTACCACCACGGCGATCAAGAGGATGACCAGCGCTTCACCGGCCAGGGCCATGACCACTGCCGAGGCTTGGCCGGTCCGGCCGGCAAGCAGGACCGCGGCGAGGATCAGCATCGAATCGAGGCTGCTGATCTGGAGGATGCGGGGAAAGGCCGCGAGCGACTCCAGATGGGCCTTGGCCAGGGCGAACCCCAAGCGCAGAGCGATCGCTGCGACCAACCAGCCGAGCAGGCCGGCAGCCTCACGCCAGCGCTCGCCCCAGATCAGCACCATCGTCTGCGGACCGGCGAAAAGCAGGACGATGACCAGGGGAGCGACGATGAGGGTCAGCCTCCGGATCTCGCGGCGAGAGACGGCATGGAACACGGTCGCATCCCCCCGCGCCGCCAACAGACGTGGCAGGCTCTCCAGGAGGATCAGCGGCAGCACCAGCACGCCGAGCTGCGCAGCTATGCGGTTGGCAAAGGCGAAGCTGCCTGCCGAGACGGTGCCGACGTACTGGCCGATGGCGATGGCTGCGCAGTTGACCTCGATGCCGACCAGCAGCGATATGCAGAGGGTCATGAGCAGGCGACGCAACAGACCCCGAGGCATACGCCAACCACCACCTTCCGGCCGTGGTTCGAGATGGGCCAGCAGAAGCACCGAGGCGAGCACCGCCACCACTTCGCCCGCAACCAGACTCCACATGCCGGCACCGAGCAGGGCCGAGCCGACCAGGGCGAGGCTGCGGGCGCCACCCTCGATGGCGTAGGCTGCCGCGATCGCACCGCTGCGCCCCGCGCGCGACAGCAGGGTGACGCGCATGTTGGCCATCACCCGCAACAGAGCGAGCGGGGCAAGGCAGGCGAGAGGGGCGACTGCGACATGCAGCCCAACAAGCGGCAGGACGACGATCGCCACCATGCACCCAAGGAAGGAGCCGAGCAGCAGCCAGTTGCGCAGGATCGCAGCGGTGACAGGTGCATCGAGTCCGTCCTGGAGCGCCAGACGGGCGTGATCCGAGGACTGGAACGGGGACACGACCCCGACAAGCGAGGCGGCGACGACGAATACGCCGATCTGCTCGGGAACGAGCAGGAATCCGACCAACAACTGCGTGATGACGGCCAGTGCCCGATTGCCCACGTTCGCCAGGAGGATCCAGGGCAGCGCCACCACCATCAGCCCTGGTAAACGTTCAGCAGACGCGCGGCGCAGGTCCGATCGTTGAATCGCTCAGCGACATGCGTCGAGACCTGTCCAGGATCGCTATCGTCATACGCCGCGAGGATGGCTGCGCGGATGCCTTCCACCGAAAACGGATCGACGAGATGGCCGATACCGGCAAAATAATCGGGAGGGCCACCGTTCCTGGTGATGACCACACCGCAACCGCGCGCTCCGGCTTCAAGCGCCGACAGTCCCGTGCCCTCATGCAGGCTGGGCAGGGCGAAAACCCGCGAACGGTAATAGAGTTCATCGCGCTCGACGGCGCTGAGGAATCCACGTATGCGGATACCGGGGAACGGTCGTGCCGCCGCGATGATGCCCGGCAAGGTTTCCGCCGAGCAAGATCCGGCGATGGTCAACGGCAGACCGGTCGGACCAACCGCCGCGATCAACCGCAGCACGTTCTTCCGTGGCTGGTCGAAGGCACTGAGATGGAAGACCCCTTCACGTCCGCGCGCCACGGCCCGGAAGCGGTCAACGCCGTCCAGATCGATGCCCAGAGGTACCAGATGCACCTTGCCCGGAGCGATGCCCAGGCCCTGAACGACCCGTTCCCGCTCATGCCGCGAACGCACCACGACCGCATCGGCGAGGATGGCTTGGCGACGGAACTCACCCTGCACGCTGAACAGCCGGCTGCTGATCGTGCCCAGCCAGGCGGCCAGACGATAGGCGGTTTGTCCCTGGTTGGAGTCGATGATCGTAGAGAAGACCAGGCGTCGCGGTGCAGCCTGGCGTACGGCTTCGATGCCCGACAACTGCAAACCGCCGTAGAAGAAATGTACGACATCGAGGGATCCGTGCCCGACCGGCGACCACGGCGACAGCAATTCGACCTGATGCCCGAGTGCGACCAAGCCTCGACTTTTGAGCAGCGCCTCCTGACGCACGCCACTGCCCCGCGAAAAGCAGTAATGCGCCGGCAGCAGGAAGCCGATTCGGCTCACAGAAGCTCAGAACCGGCGTTCGGGGACATGCAGCATGTCGCCGGGGCGGAGGACCGGATCGGCCGCATCGCCAGCGAGGATGGCCACGACGTCAATCGACTGCACCGGCTGACCGGCACGCAGCAACTGCACCTGGGACATGCGGGCATAGGCAGCGAAGCCGCCGGCGGCACTGAGCGCCCGCGCCACGGTCAGGTTGGCCTGGTTGGATGGCACGCTGCCGGGCTGCTTGACCTGGCCGGTCACGTAGAGGCGTTCAAGGCGGGAAACCATGATCAGATCATTGGGCAGCAGCGCCACATCGCCTGGTGGTTCGCCATCCACCTGCACGGGAAGCACGACTGATCCGCCGCGACCATCCTCGCGCATGACCGCGATGTTGCGGCGGTCTGCATCGTCGAGCAGGCCGCCTGCCTCACTGATCGCCCGCATGGCGGTTGCAGACATCGCCGGGTTCAATGGAAAGGCTCCGGGTCTGGCCACCCCGCCCATGACGTAGAAGCGCCGGATTCCATACTCCTTGATCGTGACGGTGACCAAGGCGCGGTTGAGGTATTTCGCTTCCAGCCGTTCCTGCAGGAGGCGGGCCAAGGCATCACTGCTGGTGGCGGGAAGGATGGCGATACGTCCGATCAACGGAAACGGCACCGTGCCTTCACCCGGGACACGCACATCGATGCTGAGATCAGGATTCTCATAGACCGTGATGTGCAGCAGATCACCTGGTTGAAGGACGTCCCCGGCCACACGTGCCGGGAGCGGTTCGACCATGGCTGACAGCCTCGCCGTCTCCTGGGCCGGCGCAGGCGTGGCCAGGAGAATAAGGACGATGACCACGGTGACGATGTGCGGGACAGACATGGGGAAGATCGATCCAGGATGGTGAGTCAGAAGCTGTGAGTGTAACGGGGGATGCGAAAAGACCGGCTTCGAGACGACATCCCTACATCAGCAGTGTTCATGCCGGAACCAGATCGGCAGACATCGAGGGCCGGAAGGCCAGTGAACCGATCCGTGCCGCAGCAGCAGAGATATGGAAGTTGCGCAGGAAGGTCGGCCGAGCCTGGCTGCGACAGGAACTGGTCACCGATGCCCCGGAGGTAATCCAGCGTGAGAGCAGACTGGTGACTCCGACAACGGTGTCCGGAGCGACCAGTCCGGCGCCACCATCGACCACCTCGCGCCAGATGTTGACCTGATCCGTGGTCAGCACCGGACAACCACAAGCCAAAGCCTCGGCCACGACCAAGCCGAAATTCTCCTGGTGACTGGGCAGGCAGAAGGCCTCGGCCGTACGGAATGCCCCCCATTTTCCAGCTCCGCTCAGCATGCCTGGCCAACTCACCCGTCCGGCGATGCCCAATTCACCTGCCATCACCTGCAAGCGGGCCTTGCTGCCGTCATCATCCGGACCGGCCATGACCAGATGCCAGGTCGGGTCGCTAGAGCAGGCTTTGGCGAAGGCCCGCAGGAGCAGGTCGCAACCCTTCTTTTCATGAAGGCGCGAGAGGAACAGCAGGACCCGCCGCCCGGCAGCCGCGGGAACCCGGCAGAGGAATTCAGCGATCTGTCCTGGATAGGGCGGAGGTGGTTCATCGATGCCGTAGCCGACCACCCGCTCGACGACATGGTAGGGCCAGAAAGAGTCGCGAGCCAGGCTGCGCTCCTGCTCGCAGGTGAAGCACACCGCCGCGGCGTCCCGCAGCACCCGGTAGTCGGCCAACCACCAGTAGAGCATCTTTTTGATATGCTTGAACGGGTACTGCTTCCTGAACCAGGGGTCGAGCATGCCATGCGGAAAAACCAGATAGGGTATACCCAACTGACGTAGCGCCCGCCAGGCGCCGAAACTGTGGTACTGCCACAGGCCATTGATGATCACGGCATCGAACTCGGCGGCATGCTGGCGCAGCCACGGGGTATAGCAGGGAGAGTAGGCGAACTTGCCACGCCCCGGTCCGAGGGCGACCCAGCTGAATGGCAGATGCTCGGCGCTGAAGGCGACCGGAGAATCAAGGCTGGCGACGGTGGTGAGATCACCCCGTTTGCGGCGCTCACGAGCCAAGGCTGTAATGCCAGCGATGACTCCGCCAGAGCATGGATCGATGGTCGAAACCAGTTCAAGGTAATGCATGGGACTTCTGCTCAGGGGCTGCGTCGGCACAGCCCACACCCTGGAAGCGCCGCACCTCCGTTTCATCGTGTGCGTCCAGCGGATCGAGGATGCGATGACACAGACCAAGCACCCGCTCAGCCATAGCCGTGGTGGTCAATGGCGCGACCACGGCATGGGCGGCCAGCGCCATGCAGGCGTAGGCGGTGGCAGACAGATCGTCGAAGCGCCCCAAGGCTGCGGCGATGCCGGGAATCGCCCGGTCCTCGCTGCCGCGTGGAGCAGGAAACCCGATGCCGTTATAGCCATCCTGCCAGACCCAGAACTCAGGCATGTGCCGACGCGGGTCAGCACAGGCGATCACCGGCAAGCCATAACCGAAGGCCGTGTTTATCGACAGCCCCATGGCGAGCGGATGGATCACGGCAACGGCACTGCGCAGCAGGTGGTCAAGTTCGGCGGCCCCGTAGATGCTTCCGGCGAAGACCACGGCAGTGCCGAGATCCTGCGCCAGCAGGCGCAGCGCCGGGGTCTCCGGACCTTCACCGATCAACAGCAGGCTGCGCCTGCCGCCAGCCTGACGATAGGCGGCGAAACCACGGATTGCCAGATCGAAGCGGTTCTTGCCTACGTGCCGACCGAGGCAGACCAGCGGACCGCAGGCCTGCCGGTTGGCGAGGTCATCGCCGCCGGGCACCGTCGGCAGGCGCGCCAGGCCGTTGTCGAGCCAGGTCAGCCGATTGGCGCCATGGCCCAAGCGGAGGTAATGCTCAGCCTCGCGCCTGGTATAGAGGATCAGGCCGTCGAAGGCCCGATGCCACCACGGCTTGATCAGCGAAGGCAACCAACCGGCATCGGCCCCGCGGAACTGACTCAACGCCACCAGCGGACGCCGACCGCCAAGCCGGCGGATCGCAAGCAGGCGGTGCGCCACCAGCACATGCGGATCACCAGGCACGACGACCAGCGCTGCGTCCTCGGCGAGATCGCGGATGGCCGGCCATTGCAACTGGGCGCCCAGCCAGGTCGGCTTCCATCCGACCTCCACCCGGCGGTAGGGGGCGCAGCGCGTATCGTTGGCCGGCGCACCGGGAAGTCCCGCCGCATGCGCCACCACCACCTGACCCGGCCAGCGTTCGGCCATGGTTGAAAAGAAGCCCCGACGGTATTCGGGCAGGGCCGGCTGGACGATGAGCAGTGTGTTAGGGGTTGGCATGCAGGGTGGGCCGGTGAGGAACGTCACGCTAATCGCACCCAACCGGATGACCTTGGGGTCAACACCTAATCCCCAGATCACCGTACGGCAGCACAGTCCCATGGCCAAGCGCATCCCGCATGACTGCCGCCGAAACCATCGCAACTCCACCGGACCAACGCCCGCCGCGTCTGGTCTTCATCGACGTGGCGCGCAGCCTCGCCATCCTCGTCGCGCTGGCGGCCCACGCCGTCGCCATCTTCGGAGTCTGGCCGGCATTGCCGCCTGGACTGGTCAAGGCCGCTGGAAACGCGCTGTTCTACACCGCTACGCCAACCTTCTTCCTGCTTTTCGGCGTCATGCTGGAACTGGTCCAGGTCCGCCGCTGCGAGCGCGATGGAGCCCTGGCCGTCAGCCGCAGCCTTGGCCTGCGGGCTATGCAATGCTGGCTGGGCCTACTGCTCGGCATGCTCTGCGCCTGGCTCGGGGGACGTCTGACCAGCGGACAATTGCCGGATGCCCTGCTGAATCTGATCGATACGCCAAACTCTGGCATCCTGCGCTTCTACACCGCCGCCATGCTCTTGTGCATCCCGGTGGTCATCCTGCGTCCGCGTTTCGGCCCTGCCCTGCCCATCGTGCTGGCCGGGGCACTGTGGCTTGGCGCCCCGCTGCTGCCGCTGCTGCCCTGGCCCAATGCTGAGTCGAAGTGGGGCTTCCTCTGCGGCTTCCTTGTCGGCAATCCACCGATCTGGAGTGGCGGATCACTGTGGCACAACCTCAGTGTGGTGTTTGTAGGCATGGCGTTGGGCCATCACATGCGCACTCGGGTGCAGGCCGGCCTGGTCCCGCTGGGAGGCGTTCCGGTACGCCTGTCCGTCTTCGCCTGCCTGCTCGGGATCGGTTGGTGCAGTTGGACGCTTGGACCGCAGGATCTGGTCCAGGGTTACTTCGGCACGGGCAGGCACCTGCGCACCTCCTGCCATCCTGCATACTTCCTCATCTCGACCCTGTGCGCCCTGGGGCTGATCTGGTTGACGCAGCGCAGCTACCCGCTGAAAACGACCGTCAGGCAGGTGCGGCTGCCGATCCTCGCCCTCGGTCGTCACTCCCTGCTCGCATTCGCGGCCGGCTGCGCGGTACTCAACCTGGTCCCTCCGGGATGGATCCCCCCCCTGTGGCTGGGCGCGACCCTGGTGATCCTGCATCTGAGCGGAATCGTCCTGCTGGCTCGGGTCGCCGATCTGTGGGCATCGCACCGGGGTACGGCATGAGTGCCGGCGTCTCGGCATGGCCTGGACGCATGCTCGCCCTTGGTTTCGCATTCTTCGCCGGATGCCCCGTGCTGGCCAATCTGGCTGGAACCTACCTGGCCGATGGTCAGAGCTATATGGTTACCGCGGGAATCGCTTGCGGATTCCTGCTGCTGGTCGTCCTCGGTGCCCTGCGTTTGGGTGTCCCACGCGGTGCAATCCTCACCCTGAATGGGCCGCACAGGGCCCTGGCCATCATCGGCGGCCTGTTCTGGACGTATTGGATCCTGCTCAACCAGATCAGCCCTTCGCCCCAGCCGATGATGCAGCACCAGGTGATGCAGGTCGCGGTGTGGATGCTGCTGCCGATGCTGCTGTTCACCATATGGCGGCGCTGGATCGACGCCTACCTTGTCCTCCGCCTGCTGATCGCGCTTGATGCATTGTTCATACTTGGTCTCAGCCTGCGCTGGCTGCTTGACCTCGGTCTCAATCACGGTGGACGCTGGCACGCCGGCTACTCGTTGGAGGCCATCAGGAGCGGCCGGTATGCCACGATGTCGCTGTGGGTGTTCGCGCTTGCCGCCTTGTGTCCGGCAGAGGTCGTTCCCCGGCGGCTGAAACTGCTCGCCCTGGCCGGCATGCCGCTGGCCCTGCTGATGATGGTCGCTGCCAACTCGCGTGGACCGTGGCTCGCCCTGGCCATCACCGTCACCGCCACCGGCGTTTCCCTGGCCCGCCTGCTGGCGCTGCGGATCGGACAGGACGTGAGGGTCCTGGCGGTGCTCCTGCTGGCGGTGGCAGGCGTTGCCGCCTTCATCGCCTGGCAGATCGGGGGCGTGGAGAGCGATTTCGAGCGCCTGTTCACCCTGACCAGCGATGGGGGCAGCGCCGCCGGTCGAGTCACCCTGGTCGCCGACCACCTGCGCCTGCTCCGCGAAACACCGCAGGCCCTGCTCTCCGGCTGCGGCTACGGCCATGGCCTGTTCTATCCGCACAACGTGCTGATCGAAGCGCTGGTCAACGGCGGACTGCTCGCCTGCCTGCTGCTGCTGGCCATGTATGCGACAGCGGTGCATGCCTGGCTGGGTCTATGCCAGCGTGATGACGTGCCCTGCCTGCTCGTTTTCGGCCTGTTCGTGGTCAGCCTGTCCGGCAGTCAGGTCAGTGGTTCGATCGCCGGCGACCTGACCTGGTTCTTCCCGCTCCTGCTCCTGCTCACCATGGCCAGACGGCCGAACATGGACCGCTTATGAACCGACTGCATGCCATCATACCCATGGCCGGCGAAGGGGCTCGTTTCGCCAGCATCGGCTGCGACCTGCCCAAGCCGCTGGTTCCGCTGCAGGGCCGACCGTTCCTTTACTGGTCGGCGGCCGCCCTGCTCAAGAGCCTGCCGTTGGCGTCGCTGACCTACGTGGTGCTGCGACAGCATGTCCGCGAGCATGCCATCGACGCGGTGATCCGCGCCTTCTTCCCCCAAGCACGCATCGTCGTACTCGATACCGTGCTCAATGGTCCGGTCCTGACCTGCCTGGCAGGTGTACTCGACCTGGATGACGATCTTCCGGTGCTGTTCAACGACTGTGACCACCTGTTCTACAGCCAGGCCCTGGTGCGCTGGGTCACTGGCGAGCGCGGCCTGGAACCCGGTCAAGGAGGCAGCCTCCTCTCCTTCGCCTCGGACAACCCGGCGTTCAGCTACCTCACCGAATCGTCGCCAGGACAGGTGCAGACCACGGTCGAGAAGCGGGTGGTCAGCAACCACGCGATCTGCGGATCCTATCTTTTCCGCAACCGTTCGGTGTTCTGCGCTGCAGCCGAGATCTACCTCGGCGCCTGCCCGTATGGCGAGTTCTACATGAGCGGAGTCTACAACCCGCTGATCGAACAAGGCTTGACGGTCAATCATCTGCCGCTCGACCTGCACCTGTCGTTCGGCACCCCGGCTGAACTCGCAGCGATGGCTGACAATGCCCTGCTCGGCTTCTACCGTGATCAATGACCCGTCGCTGCTCCTTGCCGCCATCGCGTGCCTGTTCCTCGGGCATGTGCTCAAGGCAGCGCGTTGGGGACTTTTCGTCACCCCCTTTCAGGCCGTACGCAAGGCGCATCTGTTCCGCGCCCTGGCCATCGGTTACGCCCTCAACATCATCCTGCCATTCCGCGTCGGGGAACTGGCGCGGGCCTGGGTCCTCACCCGCCTGAGCCGGCTGCCGTTCAGCCAGTCCCTCTCGACCATCATCCTCGACCGCCTGTGCGACCTGCTCGTCGCCATCGCCCTGATCACCGGACTGGTCGCCTGCGGTTGGTTGGCCGTGCCGTTGCTCTGGCCCGTGGTGATCGCTGCCCTGACGCTGGCGGTGCTGCTGATGGCTGCCAGCAACCACTGGCTGCTCAAGCGGACCTGCTTAGCCCTGGCGGCACCTTTCAATGTGCCGATCAGGCGCTGGCTGCTGATGTGCTGCTGGTCGTTTTTCACCGCCGTACGTATGCTTGCACGGCGACGTACCGCAGGGTTGTTCGCCGCCTACACCCTCGCCATGTGGGCGGCCTATCTTGCCGCCTTCCTCCTGATCAGCCATGCCCTGTTCAGCGATCATCCGGGCAGCTTCGTCCAACGCCTTGCCGACCATTACCTGCCCAGCAACCTGCACCGCAGCGTCCTCGACCTGCCGGTCGGACCAGACGAACTGCTATATCTGGCCTTCCTGCTGGTCCCCCTGGCTTTGATCCAGTTTTATGGCGTCATTCAGGGGCGCCTGTACCGCGCCATCCCGCTCATCCACGACTCGATCACCCGCTCCTTCCAGCGCATGTTCTCGGCCCAGGAGCATGTCCGGCTGCTGCCATTCCTCGATGAGGGGGATCAGCAGCTCTACCTCGAATCGTTCTTCACCTCGTACGACAATCATGCCGTGCTCACCCTGCTGGAGCAGAACCAGGACATCGCCGTGCTGCGCAATGTCTCAGGCGGTTCGAATGCCATCACCATGCTCGCCCTGCACCAGGACCGCATGATCTACCGCAAGTACGCCATCGGCCCGGAAGCGAACCGGCTGCGTCTGCAGCATGCCTGGATCGTCGAGAATGCAGGGCGCTTGCCCCTGTCACCGGTGCTGGCCTGCAAGGATGTCCCGGGATACTTCTCCTACGACATGCCGCATGCGGCCCAGGCCTACGATCTCTTTACCCATATCCACAGCCACGATTCCGGCCGCTGCTGGCGGCTGTTGCATGTATTGCTCGACACCCTCGCCGAACGGTTGCACCAGCCCAGCCTCAAGCCCAGCGACCCGAACCTGGTCAAAGCCTATCTGCGGGACAAATACCTGGCCAACCTGCGCCTGGTGCTGCAGGCTCCGAGGTGCGCTGCGCTCGCGGCGCCGGATGAATTGCTGATCAACAACCTCCCTTGCCGTAACCTCGCCTGGTTCGCCGACCGCCTCGATGTCTCCGTCCTTGCCCGGATGTTGGCCAGCGACCGCACCTGCACGGTGCACGGTGACCTGACGGTGGAGAACATCATCATCGATCCGGGATCGCAGGCCGGCTACTACCTGATCGATCCGAACCCAGTGAACATCTTCAATTCGGAGATGATCGATTTCGCCAAGCTGCGCCAATCGCTGCACTTCGGCTATGAATTCCTCTGTCGCGAATCGATCTGCCGGATCCAGGGCCGGACGGTGATCTTCCGCCATGCGATCAGCAACTCCTACCAGGACCTATGCGCCCGCTTCGACGCTTACCTGCTTGATCGGTTCGGCGAAGCAGGCCTGCGTAGCGTATGCTTCCACGAGCTGGTGCACTACGCGCGCATGATGCCCTACAAGATCAGGCAGGGCGAGACCTCCGCCCATATCTTCTACGCCTCCCTGGTCGTCCTGCACAACCGTTTTGAGGAGCGCTTCCATGTCTGCTGAATCCGCCCTGCTCTTCGATCTCGACGGCACCCTGGCCGACACCTGGGAGGTCAACTATCTGAGCTATCGCGACAGCCTGGCCGAGGTGGGTATAGACTGCACCCGCGATTCCTTCACCCCCTGCTATGGCTGCCACTGGCGTGATTTCCTCCCCACACTCGCTGGTTCCCGCGACGAGCTCCAGTTGCAGCGCATCCATCGGCGCAAGCAGGAGATCTATCCTCAGCACCTTGGTGCGGCGCAGGCGAACATCCCGCTGGTCGGACTGTTGCGTTCATCCAGGCTGGCCTGGCCTATCGGTCTGGTCACCAGCGCCTCGCGCGACAACACCGAACTGCTGCTTACCCATCTCGGCCTCGCCGACGACTTCGATCACATCGTCACCGGTGATGACGTCATGGCGGCCAAACCGCATCCGGAAGGCTACCTGCGCTGCCTGGCCGGACTGCGCGCCGGCACCGCGGGCAGCCTGGCCTTCGAGGACTCGAAAAACGGCATTGCCGCTGCAAGGACGGCTGGCCTGACCGTGATGATCGTCAGCGGATTCCCAGCGCAGCGCAGCGACGCTTAGGCCTATACCCCTCTGCTCGGTGCCACCGGATCGTGATGCTACGACCGGCATGCCGCCCCGCCCCAACCTCCAGGTACCCGCAGCCGAGTACGTGGATGCCGGCAGGCTGACCCTGCTGGTGGCTCTGGCGCTGACCTGTCCTTCGGCCGAGGTAGCGGAGATGGCGGATGTCGAGGTCGGCAGCATGACCATCGCCCCGGCCGGTGATCTGCGCGACAGCGAGCATCGCTTCGAATTCCACCCGAAGGCTCTGCTGGGCGGCGGATGGGACAGCGCAGTGATGGCTAGCTCCCAGGGCAATGGCGGAGACGATACCTGGTTCAGCGGGCTTGCCGGTATCCTCGTCCGCTACCATCCCCGACGTGGGCTTGACGCCAGCCTAGACGCCGAGTTGGAACAGACCGAGTGGCAGCGAAACCCACGACTCGATACCGACGCCGGACTGCTGCGCGCCCGCTTCGACTATCGGGCCCCTGCGCTGGCCTGGGTCGGTGATGCGGCGTGGCGCCGCTCGCAAGAGAGCCTCCTGACAACGGGAGAACAGGTCACCCAGGACCACTATGTGTTCCATACCAGGATTGGCCACATGGGCGGCTTCTGGTGGGAGGAAGTGACCGCCTCCATCGGTCGCCTCGACTACCTGCAGGGGACTGCCAGCTTTGACGACCGTCAGGGTGACCGCATTACCGGCCAAGCCGGAGTCCGCTTCGGACTTCATGAAGGTGGAGATCGTGTTTTCGTCGCCGTGAATGGCGAAACCGTTCACTACTCTGTCGATGAACGCTTCAATGACTGCCAAGCCCTTGTCGCCACGGCCGGAGGAATCTTCCCTGCCTCCGACCGTTCGCTCTTTCGAGTTGAAGCAGGTGCCGAAGTCCGCCGGTATGCCGATGACTATCATCATGATTCCGTCAATGGGGATCAGCTGGCGCTGGCCCCCTGGTGGGACCTGGGCGGGGTATGGTCCTGGCAGGCTGGTGATCGGCTGGAGGCACGCCTCTACAGCGATCTTGCCGACAGCCTGACCAGCAATGCCACCTGGAGTCTCGGAGTTGCCGTCGCGGCGCGACGCGAACTCACCCCCCGCCTGGCGGTCGATGCCGGACTCGACCTTTCCGAAGCCCGCGACGCCGGCCTCAACCACGCCAGCCCCAGCCTGCAGCGGCGGATCTACGCCGCTTCACTGGCCGGCCAATATGCCGTAGCCACCGGCCTGGCAGCCCGACTGCGGGCCGACCTCACACGCGTCGATCCCGATTCCGGAAAAGGCTACGAGCGTCTCGAACTCCGGCTCGAACTCGCCTACGTCCATTGAAAGGCACCATGAACACCCCCGCCCTCCTCATCGCCCCCCTCCCGCTGGCGTTCAGGCCTTCGCGCTCGACCTCCAGTTGGACCCTGCGCGTCAAACTCGCACGCGTTGCCTGGGCATTGTTCTCCCCGTTGTTCTGGCCGATATGGGGGCGTTTCGGCAGTCGTCCGCGGATCTGGGCCCTGCGTCTTTTCGGTGCCCGGATCGGCACCTCATGCCTGGTTTGCGGCGGGGTAAAGGTCTGGATGCCTTGGAACCTGCTGATGGGCGATGGCAGCACGCTGGGACCGGGAGTCGAAGTCTATAATTTCGCACGTATCTCCATCGGCCAGGAGACGACCATCAGCCAGTATGCCTATCTGTGCTCGGCAACCCATGACTACACCTTGCCCGACATGCCTCTGCGGATGTTCCCGATAAACATCGGTTCGGGAGCGTGGGTGTGTGCACGCGCCTTCATCGGTCCACGCGTGAATATCGGCGACGGCACCGTCATCGGTGCCGCCTCGGTGGTGACCAACGACATGCCGTCGTGGATGGTCTGCGCCGGAAATCCATGCCGTCAGCTCAAACCGCGCATTCTCCAGGAAACCCAGTCATGATCTCCGTCATCGTCCTGACGCGCAACGAAGAACGTGATCTGCCAGGCTGCCTGGAGGCGGTCTCCTGGTCTGACGACGTCCATGTGTACGACTCCCTGTCAACCGACCGGACCCTGGAGGTGGCCGCAGCCCATCACGCCACGATCACCCAGCGCCGGTTCGACGACTGGTCGACGCATCAGAATTGGGGGCTGCGGCATATCCCCTTCCGCCATCCGTGGGTCCTCTACGTGGATGCCGATGAGCGCGTGACGCCTGGACTACGTGATGGACTGCTCGCGGCAGCAGCAGACCCCAATGATCGGATGGCCTTCCGCATCGAGCGGCACGACTATTTCATGGGCCGCTGGCTACGCCACGTCCAGGCGACGTCGTCCTACATCCGCCTGTTCCGGCCTGCGCACGTGCACTACGAACGCCTTGTCAATCCCATCACCCTGGTGGATGGACCGATTGGCTCGATCGCCGGACATCTCGACCACTACCCATTCAGCAAGGGACTCGACAACTGGTTCGAACGCCACAACGGCTACAGCCGCATGGAAGCGCAGCAGATCCTCGCCGATCGCGCCACCGGCAGGAGCTTCAGCGTCGGCAAGGCCCTGTTCAGTGCGGACCCGCAGGAACGCCGCCACCACCAGAAGGAACTGTTCAATCGGCTTCCCTTCCGACCGACCCTGCAATTTCTGCTTCTCTATGTGGCCAAGGGGGGATTCCTCGATGGGCAGGCCGGATACACCTATGCACGTATGCGCTCCATCTACGAGGCGATGATCGGGATGAAGCTTGCCGACCTCAAACGCGGCAGCCCCGAGGTCTGTTCCATCCCGCAGATGGCGGGACCGCTGACCGGCTGAGCGTGGTCATTGCACCATCGATCCCGGCCGGCTCAGTCCGATGATCGCCTCGGCAGGAGTTGCGGAACTGGTCCGCCCATCGCAATAGACGTAGTTGGCCTTGCCGTGATGCCGATTCGGGTCGCCGTTGCAGCGATCGCTGGCGGTGGCCGGTCCGGTAAAGTCCCAATTGGTGAACTGCAACCGACCGGCCACAAGGAGCAAGCGCAGGACATGGTCAGTGCGCATGTAGGAGTCTCCAGCCAGGATTCGCTGGCTGACCTGACGAATCCGGCCAAGCGGCCAGAATACGAAGTTGGGGTCCGGAGCCGCCCAGGTGAATCCGGGCGCCGAGACACTGCAGTGCAAGGACGTGTAGTCTTGGCCAGGCCGGTCGTTCATGCCATAGCCAGAGTCCCACTCGGCCCCGGCCCCGATGCGCTGAAAGCTGGGGCACCGCGTCGCCTTGGCCCAGCTCGCGGCGTGGGCATCCGGCAATTCATCGGCGTCGAGATATGGGCTAATGCTGTAGGCCCAGCTGACCCGTCCGCTGGCTATGGGCGGCAATTCGACCGCCGGCAACAATCCATCGAAGTCTTCAGCGTATGCGAAGGTCGCCAGCCCGACCTGGCGTAGATTATTACGACAGCTGGTCTCCTGCGCAGCCCGCCGGATCAGGGTGATCGCGGGTACGAGGAGACCGGTGAGCAGGGCGATGATGGCAAGTGTCATCAACAGCTCGACCAGCGAGAAGGCAGTCCTCTGGCAACCAGCCGATAACCAGGCAGTTGGCGGCGGCTGATGCCAGAACATGTTTCACCCCACCGCCAGCGGCGACCTGACATGGCTGAACAACCAATTCCATACATTCCAATTCGCCCAGGTGGTGGCCCAGGCATTCTCCGCCTTCTGCTGATAGAACAGCGTCAGCACCTGCTGATCGGGAAGCGTCCCGGTCCATAGCTGCCTCCGGTTCCACACCCATGACCCATCATCACGACGATAGGCGGTTGCGTTGTAGCCGACCGGAGTCTGGATGCTGACCGTGGTGATCGCCGTCGCAGCGTTCCGCTTCGTGGTAAGATTGAGCTGTGTGGGATAGCCACGGGCGACCGTGTACACCGCAGTCTCACCACCAACCTTCAACCGCGCAAAGGGCAGGGCGTCGCTGCCGCTCCACATGCCGAACATGGTGCTGCCGAAGGATACGCCCGGGGGAAAGGCGATGATCGAGCTGCCCGTGGTGCAGGTCGCATTGGTGATCGTGGTGATGTCCCCATCCGGATTGCTTGGCTTCCCCGTCGTCGCATCGCAATCCACCGCGAAGTGATTGCGGTCCCCCCGGTAGCCCGGATAGCTGGCCATGACGTCAGAAGCACCCCCCGAACGTCCTGCCGCAACAGCGTCGATCCATCCGATCGAAATGGTGCGGGACACAAGCGGGTCGGCGAAGCTGTGTACCATCCAGAGCGGTACGGTCCCCAGGGCGACTGCCTGGTCCACCGTCGTAGGGGCGCTGGTCTCGATCGGCAGGATGGCGGCCAGTTCTCCGGGGTAGGCCAGGGCGTAGCGCAGGGTGCCGTTCGCCCCTTCGAGATGGCCGGTCATATAGACGCGATCGGCATCGATGCGATAGTTCGCCTTGGCATATTCCACGAATCTCTTCACGTTCGCCGGCTTGGTCCAATTGGTCAGCACCTGGGGGGCGAGAACTATGGCAGGGAAATCCCAGCTTTCTGAGACCACCTGATGGAGCGGCCCATGCTTCACCATGCGTGTGTAGAGCTGCTGGGCGTTGGCGGTGGTATTGGTCCCATCGCCGGACTCACTGGTGTGTGGCAGATGGATGACCAGCGGCCATGATGTGCCGCTGGCGGGATTATAGCCCTCGGGCAGGTAGGCGACGTAGCCAAAAGGCGGAGCAGGCTGGGTTGCATCCACCGGCATGACCTGGACCGAACCCTTGATGGCCAGGGTCACGGTGGCGGTGCGGGAGATGGCGGTGCCGGCTAGGCTCGCAGTGACGACCACGGCATGGGTCGCGTTCTTAGCGGTAAACAGACCATTAGCAGTGATCTCGCCGCCTACGCCGCAGGTCCAGGCCAGCGTTGGCTGGGGCGTGACGGCGACCCCGCCTATATCGACGGCCAGGGCGGTGAATTGCCGGGTCTGACCGACGGTCATGGTGACCGCGGCTGGACTGACCACGATCCCCGTGGCGACGACTGACGGTGTGGTGCCGACGTCATAACCAGTCGGGCTCTGACCCAGACGCTGGGCCAGTAGCCAGTTCCAGAACGGCAGGTTCGGTGAGCTTCCGGTGCCCATGGTCTGGGTCCACCCGCTGTGACCGCCGCCATCGCGGATGGTGACTTGGAGCCGGGTACCAGCAGTAAAGGTCTGGTCAGCGACCCAGGCCCAGCCGGAAGCGCTGGCAGGATCGAAATGACCGGTATAGGTCCTGGTCAACTGCGTCGCCGGGATGGTGCCACGGGTATTGAATCCACCGGCTGTGATGGCGGCCAGATCAGGATGCGTGTTGAGACAGCGGTTGCGGACGCTGCTCACCGGCACCGCACCACCTTTTGCCGCCTGCTCGAGGTACCGCGAGATCCCCCCCGCAAAGCCCTCTCCATAGCCGCTCCAGATCCGGCCGGTCGCGAGAATCGGCGGAGCTATGCTGTCATCACTACAGCCGATGAACCAGGTTATCGACCCGGAAAACCTGGAGAAATCCGTGTAGGTCGTGCCCAGCCCCTCGATGTTGGCGAAGGGGACGATCACCGCCAGCTGGTAACTGGCGGTCTTGCCGTAGTTGTATGCGAAACGCACGATTCCTCCTCCGCCGGCACTCAGACCCATGCCGTAGATGCGCGAGCTGTCCACTCTGTAGGTGGACAGCAGATGGCGCATGGTCGCGTCAACGCGCTGCGCGTTGAAGGCGGCCCCACCGCTGAGATTGGACTGGGGCTGGACCACGATCACGTTGCGATCACCAAAATAGGTGCTGCCGTTGCGGATCAGAGGCAGCGGACCGTTCGCAAACAGGTAGCCGAGCTGGTTCGCCGTCGAGGCGATCAACGTGCCATCACTGCTGCCATTTCCGACCTCGCCGTTGCCATGCAGGCTGAGCACCAGCGGATAGGGTCCACCGCTGGCGGAATAGCCATTCGGCAGGAATACGAGATAGGGGAATGGATGGCTGTTGTCGTTGACGTAACCGGGTCCTGGTGCGCTGACCGGGGTGATCTGACCTCCGGCCACGACCACGGCGGCAGAGGCAGGAGCCACAGCCAGAGTCAGCAGGGTGAGGATCAACAAGGCTCTACGCCGCCAGGCGCAGGCTCTGATCGCTGCGGGAGAGTGAACATCAGGAAGCATGGCATGATCCCCTGGATCGGTGGGTACGGACGGCTCGAAACCGGACGGCGTCATGCAATCAGGTATTCTACGCATCAGGGAATCTACAAACAGACGTTGAAAACAGGCATGGAATCGGACTGATTTCCACAGACGATAATTCCGTCGCGGCAGCGGGACGCTAAGTCTGTGGAACCTTCATCCAGCTCGATCACCGGAACAATAATGCAGCACAGGGATTGCCTCAGGCATCAGGCATGGATGGATGGACTGCGCCAACAAGTTAGCTGATTGACGACCGGATTGCGACACCTCGTGGCAGCGCTACCGCACTGATTCTTCAGGACGTCATGTCCGTGTCATCTATCTTCAGGATCGACCGGAAAGCCGGAATGGCTGAGTCTTATGCTGGGAGGTATAGCGTTGTGCTACGGCGAAGAAGATGGCGCAGAGGGAATTCCATCGTCTCGCTGGATTGGCGCTTCCTTACGACCAACGTCAAGTAATTGCGCGCTTCAGCCCATTTTCGCTGCGCACACTGAAGCCATAGGCATCGACACCATGGACGTTATGGACGTCGGCGAGATAGGCGCCCCGACGCCAGGCATATCCCCAGGCGATACCGATCGTCTTGCAGGCCTGGCGCAGCAACTGGACCTGGGAGACCTGACCGTCTTCCCGCCAACTGATCGGGAAGAAACGGAAGCCAGCCCGACGATGGACCAGGAGCAGCAGCAGATGGACGTTGAAAGTCAGATCATCGGCCAGATTCAACCACGCCGCTTCACGTATCCAGGCGACCCGGAAGGCGTTCAGACCAGAACCAAGATCCCCAACCCGTCTTCCTGAAACAGCCGTAAACAAGGCGTTGAAGAACATGTTTCCCCAGGTGCGATGCCAAGCATATCCGGAGCGCCGCGAACCGAGGTCAAAACGCGAACCAAGCAGCGCATCGATGCCATCATGCAAGCAACCTGCGGTGATAAGCGGGGCAAGGTCGGCGGGGTCCGCTTGGTCGTCACCATGCACCACCACAATCCAGTCGAAACCGCCAGCGACGGCATAGGCGAACGCGACCTTGTGCGAGCCACCGAGATTGATGTTGCGGTCGTTCTGCAGCAGCGTTCCAGGTACACCCAAGTTGGCCAACGCGGCTGCAGCAACGGTACACGAGCCGTCACGACTGCCGTTATCCACCACCAGCACCTCCTGGATATGCATGCCAAGATGTTCACGGATGCGCTCCAGCACCCGTGCGATCCGCCTCTCGCACTCATACATGGGGACGAAAACAAGGATGCGTGGCTTGCCGGCCGATAGGGTAGGTTGACGGCTCTCCCCTGGGCTGGTCAGCCAAGCCATGAACAGGTAGTTGGCCAGGAACGTGGCAGGGGTCACGACGAATTTGGCGACCAGGGGGTGTATCGCCGTATGCAGGATGATCTCACCTACCGCCCAGGAGGCGATGATGATGGCAAACAATTGAAAAGCAGCGTAGGCAGCAAAACGCCGTCGCTCTCGACCACCTTCACATTGGAAGATCCGACGCACACTGACGAGATACACCCAGAGCACCGCCAGCGAGGCGCCTAGAGCATTGGCTATAGACGGATCGACATGAAGACGGATGAGCAGGATAAATACAAGGAAGTCCAGGATCCATCCCAACCCGGAAACCAGACCAAACTGGATCAGGCGAGTACTCTGCACAGCTCAGCATGCCCGTTTCGAGGCAGATGGATAACCAGGGTGGATGGCACAGATCTGATTCATAGGCAATCATGCTACCCACCTGCCAACCCGACTCTCTGGGGTGAATCCCTGACGAACGGGATCCTCGTCAAGGCCGATGCTCACCACTATGGCCGAATACAGCGCCTGCGTGTCCCCGACGGCCACCACATGGATTTGGCCTCTTCTGGCCGGCTTGGCCCTGGTCGGTCTCTGTATGCGTCTCGCCATTGGCGGCCTACCGGTGCAGACCTCCTATCCCTTCGCCGCCAGCATCCTGCTTGACGCTGGCTCGCGCCTAATCGATGGCCAAGTGCCGTACCAGGATTTCCACACCCCGATCGGCTTCACCTACCTGGGTCTGCTTGCGGGATTCCTACGTCTGGCCGATGGTCTGCCTCATGCCCTGGCCCTGCTCAGCGCGAGTCTGGGGATCGCAGTGGGAGTATGGGTCTGGTGGCTCGCCACCGCCCGTTGCCATCCTCCGCTTGCAGCCGCGGTAGCGCTGCTGTGCGGATTGCTCGCCGCATCACCAGCCCTATTCGGCTACGGCGCCCTGGAGGTCAGCTACGGTGGTCATTACTCGCGTCTGGCCTGGGCCGTATTCGCCTCGGTCATTATTCAGTCAGCCGTGCCCATGCACGAACCCGCTCGCCTGACGCGGACATATGGCGAGGGCCTGGGCCTGGGCCTGAGCCTGGGCCTGCTTCTGGGGACGAAATTCACCTTCCTGTTCGCCGCGATTGCGATCCTGGCCACCTCGTGGCTGTTCCGCCGGCCGGATCGCCGACTGCTGATGGCCATCCTGCTGGGCGCGGTGGTCGCCATCCTCGCAGGCCTGATGGCCAGCGGGGCATCAATGACCGAGTACCTGCGTGACTGCAGCGGTCTCAGCGGTTCGGTCTCACTCTTGGACCTCCTCCGGCTCTATCTTCGGAAGCTTGATTTCCTTGCCCTGGCCCTGCTCGCCGCCGTAGCCATCTGGACGTGGCCGACGCATCGCAGGTCATGGCGCTGGCCCCTGCCAGAGGCACCCGTGATGGCCGTGCTGGTGTTGATGCTCGGCCTCGTCCTCTCTGCCACGACCGGCATCGAGAACGCCAGTCCCAGTTACGTTTTTGCACTGCTGATCCTGGTCAGCAGCCGGAACGCCGGGGAGCGCGGCAACCTGTACGGGGGTCGACTGGTCTGCGGAGCCATGCTCTGCGCTTTCAGTGCACGTCTGGCGCTACCGATGATAAAGGGGCCCTATGCTGCCGCCTCGCAGAACCTCATTCTGCCGGCTGGGCCCTGGCGTGGCCTGGACTTCATGCCAGGCGTGGCGGGGAGAGCCGAGCGGGCAGAGCTGATCAGTCAGGTGTGGATACAGCCGCGCAACATGATCGACAACCTCTGGTACCTGTATCTTGAAGATGCCGACCGCATGCTGCGACCATTGGTCGGATCAGGGGATCGGGTGCTGTCCTTGGATTACATCAATCCGTTCCCCTACCTGCTGGATCTGCCGGCCCCGCGCGGAGACCATCTCTATTGGAGCTTTGACCGCAACGTCAGTCCACAGACGGCCCCGGCCCCGGCTGCCCTATGTGCCGATGCCGACTGGGTGATGGTGCCCAGGCTGGAGCTCTTCCACGATTCATCATCGATGAAGCAGCATCTCTATCTTCCCTGGATCAAGGCCCATTACCGATTGCAGGAGAGCAGCCCATGGTGGGACTGCTACCGCCGCAGGGTGGCCCAGGGTCCAACCGTGGGGCTCACTCCTCGATGACGATGGGATCGTCCGGCCCAGGCGGTCCCCGTTTCGGTTCGGCCACGGGTGGCACCGGACGGAGGCGCGTGAAGGCGCCGGTCTGAACGATGCGGGACTCGCTGCCGCCACCGGCGGGGGCAGTTCCATGATCATCATTGATCACCAGGCCAAGGACCAGGCCGAGCAGCGGCGCCAGGCGGATCTGCGCTTGGCGCAGGGCCTCCTTGCCAGTGAAACCTTCACGAATGACGATCAGTATATCCTGGGCGACACCGCACATGACCAGGGACTCCGAAAAGGCGAGAGGCGGGCTGTCGATGAGGACATAGCGGTTTCTGCCGGAGAAGGTGCCGAGCATGTCCCGGAAGGCTGCTATGCTGGGCAGTTCCATCGAGTGCTCGGCCGCTGTCCCGGCCGAAAGAAGCTCAAGTCGCGGATAACCGGTTGGGACGACAACCGCCTCGCGCCCCTGCAGAAGATCGCTTACGCCAGCCTCTGCCGTCAGATCGAACTGGCTATGCAGGCTGGGCTGCCGCAGATCGCCATCGATCAGAAGTACGCGGTTTCCACTGGCTGCCAGGGTCAAGGCGAGTCGAGCCGTCACCGTCGTCCGGCCATCGCCGCTGCCCGGAGACGTGACCACCATCACCCGGGGGCCCGGGCCTATCTCGCGTTTCAGCTGGATGGTCGAACTCAACAGCCGGAACGCCTCGTCGATAACTCCCTGCGCCTGGACCCGTACCACATCGGGTCTGCCGGGCACCTGCAAGGCCTGGATGTGCGGGATGTAGCCGAGGGTCGGCAGGCTGGTGATCTGGCGCACCGCTTCGGGATTGCTGATCCTGCGCTCCAGCAGGTCGGCAAGCAGCGCCACCGCTACGGCGGCGATCAGGCCGATGAAGGCGCCGGACAGGGCGAACAACGAACGTCGGAGGTTGATCGGCCAGGAGGTGACGTGGGGCGGATCGGCGATGCTCACCACCAGATGTTGACGCCGACTCGATATTTCCTCCTCCTGCAGATTGCGATCGACGGTCTGGAAGAGCTGCTCGGCACTGCTCGTCGTCAGACTAAGCGCCTGAAGATCGATCATACGCTCACGATAGGCCACCAGGGCGAGCTCCAGCGTTCCAATACGTTCTGCGAGCCGATGCTGGCGGCCAAGCATGACCTTGTGTCCCTCATTCAGGGCCGAGGACGCCATGGCGATGGCCGACTCCAGCTGCGCCTGAACCAACCCGCATTCTTTGGTGATATCAATCATCTGTGGATGTTCCGGCTTGTACTTCTGAGCCAGGACGAAAGCGCGGTTCATGGTCTCGAGCAGGGTCTGCTGCGTCTGCGCCACCAGTGGATCGCGATGCACTTCGGGGATGCGCAAGAGTGCAAGGCGACGTCCGGCAGGATTGTCGATCGCATGGCTCTGGGCCAATCGTTGCATGACCGCTTCACTGGCGGTCAGGTCCGATTCCAAGGCTGTCCGGCTGGTATGCAGCGATTCGATCTCAAGGACCAGGAGGTTTCGGTTGGGATCGGCACTTATCAATCCGTTGCCTCGGCGGAACTGCGCCTCTTCGGCACGGCAACGGGTAAGATCGGCGCGCGCCTTGTCCACCGCCTGTCTGAGGAAGTCGATGGCGCTGCGCGAGCGGTCATCCATCCGACGTCGCTCATTGTCGAGATGACAGCGGATCAACGAGGAAAGAGCAGTCCGGGCCAGAAGCGGATCCTCATCGACCAGACTCAGACGCAGGATCCAGTTGTGCTGGTTGGTCTCGATGTCGAGACGGTCGAGGAGCCGTTGCGTACGATCACTGGACCTGGCATAGCCGGGCGAACGGTCGAAGGCCGTCTGCTCAGCCGCCAGCGCCTGGCTTATCGCCTGATGCGAACGCAGCAAAGCACTCTGCGTATTGAGCAGGCTGAATTCGACTCCCTTTGCATCCGGCTCATCGCTGAGAAACGGCAACGGCCGGCCTCCCCTCTCGACCACGAGCAAAGCCTCGGCCCGATACAAAGGTGTCACGGAATAGGAAAGCAAGATGGCCAGGACGGCAACGACCAGTCCTGCCGATCCAGCCAGCCAACGGCGGCGCCATAGGATCGCCAGCAATGCGGTCAGCGGGAACGGACTGGAGTTTTGATGGTCGGCCATGGGCGGAACGCACGAGGATACCCCATCGCCTCCAGCCGAGGATGGGGGGAATACCCCATGATACCCTATGCCAGATGGCCCAGCATGCGACCTCCGTCAACAGACTTAGGAGCCGACATGGACCTGCTCGAACTCACCGCCTCGGCCGGCAACCAGTCTGGAGGCACGCTGCTGCTTACGAATGGCCGATGCATCATCGTCAAACGTGTCAGCCACGTCGGTGAGGCCTTCCTCTTCTATTCTCTTCCTGGATCGATTGAAACCCAGGCCGTAGGTCATGATGAGATCCAGGCCTGGGTGCCAATCACGCCCGACTTGCCTCGCTGGAGCAACAGCTCGATGATCCGCAGCAGGATAGCCGGGTTCGATCTGATCTGACCCGTCCCTCGCGCAATCAATTCAGGATCTGAAACGCAATCTCGGAATATCTGTGATTCCCTGGATTCCAAGGTGAACAATGGGTCAAGGGCCACGTGCTCTGGATTCTGGGGTGTTCCCCCCATTTGCCGCCTCATCCAGTGATCTCTATGGTCCCCGCCATGCTGCCTCGGAACCTCACAGCGATCCAGGATGAATGCCTGGACGGCTTACTCAGAAAAGACGAATGACACCCCTTACACAGACGATGGTGGATCGCTACCAGAAGGCCCTGTTGCGATACCTGACGCAAGGGAATCGATCGGATCTGGATGTCGCACG
This sequence comes from bacterium, assembly GCA_020047915.1. Taxonomy (GTDB): domain Bacteria; phylum Planctomycetota; class UBA11346; order UBA11346; family UBA11346; genus UBA11346. The sequence continues at coordinate 42,092 of JAIFND010000021.1, forward strand.
TTCGCTCGGTGACTACCTGCAGGCCGGCGGTGCCGGGCTGAAGGATCTCGCCTCGGTCCATGAGAAGACCCTGGTAGCAAAATTCCTGCTGGACTGCCCGGCAGAAAAACGGGACCAGGCCATCAGGGATTCATGTCGCTTCTACGCCGCCGTTATAACCCCGATCGCCAAAGCTGAGAGAGGACAAACCGAGACGTCCATCAGCCGCGCCAGGCTCATCGAACTGCTCAACCGACGCACGGTGGAACTGGCCGTATCAAATGTCGAACGGAGCCTGGCAATCACCCAGCGCAAGATAGTCGAGGTGGCGCTTCGCCAGAACAAGGAACGTTGCAAGCAGCTGCTTGAACAGGCCGAACGTTTGAACGAACACTCGCGACGTCTGTCGCAGCGTCTCGTCTCTGCTCAGGAGGACGAGCGCAAGAAGATCAGCCATGAACTTCACGATGTCATCGCGCAGACCCTGATGGGCATCAACATCCATCTCGCTTCATTGAAGAAAGAGGCGTTTATCAACACCCAAGGCCTAGGCCGGAATATCACCAGGACGCAGCGACTGGTGATCAAGTCTGTTGATATCGTACACCAATTCGCCCGCCGATTACGCCCAACCGTCCTGGACGATCTCGGCCTGGTCCCTGCCTTGCAGGCCTTCATGAAGGATATGGCGCAGCGAAGCGGCATGCGCATGCGTCTGCGTGCCTACGCCGGAGTAGAACAACTGGACGTGGAACAACGCACGACGTTGTTCCGTGTGGCCCAAGAGGCGCTGACCAACGTGGCACGGCACGCCCACGCCAGGCTAGTCGAGATCGCCATCGCTGCCGGTGCGGACGGGGTACGCATGACCATCCATGACGACGGCAAGGCCTTCCAAGTGAAGCGCGTCCTGCTCAGGCCGGGTCACAGACATCTGGGTATGATCGGCATGCGCGAACGTCTCGAGATGATCAACGGTTCGTTCAAGATCGAGTCGGCCCGGGGAACCGGCACCACCGTCACGGCGCACCTCCCCCTGAGCAAGCCACCTCGCACACCACGGCACCGGTCAAAACCGGTCCTGCCTACAACGGAGCAAGCATGAGCCGCATCACTATCCTGCTGGTTGATGATCATACGGTCGTCCGCGAGGGATTTCGCAAGATGCTCGAATTCGACAAGGACCTGAGCATCGTCGGGGAGGCCAAAGATGGCCGCGAGGCCGTGACGCTGGTCGAACAGCTTCGGCCGGAGGTGGTGCTGATGGATATCGCCATGCCCCGCCTCAACGGCCTGGCGGCCACCAGGCAGATGCTGAAGCTGCGGCCGACGACCAAGGTTCTCATCCTATCAGCGCATGGTGATGAATCGTACGTCAAGAGTGCAGCCGAAGCAGGAGCCAAGGGCTTTATGCTCAAGCAGACCACGATGGAGGAGGTCGGCAAGGCCATCCGGGCCGTGCAGCAAGGCAAGCCGTTCTTCTCAGTCCAGGCGCCGGGCACGTATCCTGACCCCAGTTCACGCTCCTCCGCACGGCTGAAGATCCCGGATGGAAAGTCTCCCCAGCTGACCTCGCGGGAGATGGAAATCCTTCAACTGGTCGCCGAGGGTTCGGGGAACAAGGAGATCGCCTTGGAACTCAGCATTGGCATCAAGACAGTCGAGAAGCATCGCGAGCACCTCATGTCCAAGCTCGGGCTGCACGACACGGCTGGGTTGACCCGCTATGCGATAAGCGCAGGCATCATCGAGAGCAGCGTCCAGGTGACCATCACCTGATCACGGTGAGCTGTGTTTCATTATTCAATGAACGCCGTGTCCCGAACCAGAGTTTGTGGGGATTGCTCGGCCACGTGGACGTGCAGTCGAACGCCGAGGACCGCTGGTTAGGTCCCCCTCCCCAGTGGTCGTCATGAGGGAGGTGAGTCTTTGCTGTTCCTATGGCTGTCTCTGGATCATCTGTAAATACCAGATCCTCTCATGATTTGCGATCTTTGGATATGCTAAGCCGACAAGACTGGGGCAACACCACCAGCGACGGCCAACCGATCGAGGATGCCTAGTTGGTCTTCTCCATCCCATCCACCTGTCCCGGCCGGCAACAGTCCTCCTGAGTTCGGCCGTGTCGCCCGTCTGGAGAAGTCCGCCCAGGTGATTCCGCTCCGGCGCAACAGGCTGCGCGCAATCTGTCCAAGCTGGATCGACGACACTCTGCTGCTCAGACAGTGGAAGCGCCTCCCGTAGGTGGCGGCGAGTGCATCCAGTTCCAGAGACCACCACACGGCATCCGCCCCCGGCAGTCCCGGCACCCAATCCATGATGGAGCGAAGCATGGGCATCGGCAGTTCCGTCCGATGAGCCAGGGCCGACAGGGTCCAGCCGTGCCTGGTGATGCCATGTCGGATCCCATCAATGAGACAGCAACCGCTGATGGCGGCGGCGACCGGAATACGGCCATAGTCACCATCCCAGGTTTTCACCGTGCGAGCATGGATGGAGTGAGTACGTGACGGCACCGGCTGCGGATGGCCATGGAGGTCTTTAGATGCCGGTGAACGCAGGTCGAACATGGCTGCCTTGCCGCAGGTGGCGGTCCGCGAACCACCGATGCCAGCTTTAGATGTGATGGTTACACACGCCATTTCATAGGATAACAGATGCCGTCCCAGGCAGGTGATCACCCCTCGGATGGACGCTGGGGTGAATACCGTATGGAGTCACAGCGACCATCAGGACACATTCCTGCCATCGTGCCTGGACCTGGAATCGGATCTGCCGCGACCATCGTTTCACGTAATGTCCTGGCCGGCTCAGGGCCGGATGTCCGAAATACACCTCGGGATCACGGTGATCTGCTTCTTACCTACTCCGCCCGACGTCGCGATGCCGTATTCATGAATCGACAGATCGCAGTGTCATTGCGGAAGTTCTACACCCATTTCATTCGTCCACAGCGGCGTGACGCTGTTAGCAGTTACGCTTCTTCAACCGTCTGGGTGCTGTCCGATGTTCGCCACCACCAGTCTCCTTGTCTTCTCTTTTGGGTTGATCCTGGTTATCATTGGCATGGCTACCGCCGATCCGTTCCGCCCAGTCTTCAGCCGACCTGTCAACGGTCAGCCGAACTTCATCTTCGGGCTTCTACTCATGGTTTGCATGCTGATGACCATCGTCATCTGCAGGCTGCATGCGGCTTCGCCAGCCGCTTCCTGACGACACCGACACATCACTACGCCGCGCCTTCCATAGAAATGGCACATGATCCCTGCTCCCCTGAATACTCCGTGCCTGAAGGATCTGATCGCCGGTATCGGCTTCGCCACCCTGACCACTCGCGGACCCGATGGCGCCTTGCGCAGTCGGCCCATGGTGAACCAGGAGATGGCGAGCGGTGGTCCGTTGTGGTTCTTCACGGGCTCCGACACGCAGAAGGCCAGCGACATATGCGGGGATCCGCATGTCAATGTCTGCTACAGCGATCCGGCAGCTCACCGCTGCATCTCGGTCAGCGGAGTGGCGAGGATCATCAGCGATCGTCGGAAGATGCGCCAGTTGTGGCGTGCGGCCTATGCCCAGTGGCTCCCTCTGGGGATCGATGATCCTGACCTCTCCTTGCTGGAGATCGGCATCGAGCACATCGGCTACTGGTACACCGGCCCAGCCAGGGCCGGTTCCACCTGGGCCGGACTACGGCTTGAGCAGGCATCACATCACGACGCTTTCACCATGCGCAATGCACCTGATCGTCTTCAGGACTCGAATCGGCAATCCGATTGAGTGACTAATCCAGCCGCGGGTGCTTCATCAGTTTCACGATAACGATGATCACCAGCGGGCGTAGCGATACGGGTTGTCCGCCACCATCCAGCGCGCCTGGCGCTCCTGCCATTCCTTCTCGGTTTCGCCAGGGACGATCTGGTCGTCGATGTAGTCCGGGTGGTAGAAGCCGGGGTCGGGAGCGGCCACGCGCAGGAAGAGCTGGTCGGCCGCGCCGCACATGCCGCCATGGATGCCCTCGTCCCAGGTGCGCAGGGCGATGACGTTGCGGCCCGGCACCAGCAGGCGGCCGGGGATGAGATGGCCGCGGGCGAGTACCCAGTGCTTGGACCTGCCGATCGACTCGCCGTTGACGAAGGTCTCTTCGCTCTCGTCGACCCGGCCGAGGGAGAGGAAATGGTCGCGACCGGCGAGGTGGGCCGGGATGTCGACCTCCTTGCGGAAGACGACCTCCCCGTCGGTCCACCGCCATTGCTTGGCCGGCTGGTAGCTTTCCATGTAGGCGGGTACCGGCTGGATCTGGAAGGCGTCAGCCGGGGCATCGGGCCTGATCAGGCGCTTGGCGAGTTCGCTGATCGGTCGTATGCCGTTCCATGCCCGCACCGGGCTCTCCTTCACCGGGGTGGTCAGCGCCACCTGCCATGGTCCGGCAAGCATCAGGCCGTGGTCGGGCTGTTCGAGCAGGCCGACGAAGGCCGCATCCTGGCGGAAGGTCGCGCCCAGGTTGGCGAGCACCTGGCTGAGGGCGCGGGTCTGGCGCCAGCGGCTGAAGCGGAAGTAGCGCTTGGTGTCGGCGGGCAGCCAGGTCGGATCGGCCTGGACGAAGAGCGCGACGCCCGCGCCGTCGGTCAAGCGGCCGAGGAAGCCGTCGGCGCCGATCTCCAGGCCCTCGCCGCCGGTGATCACGCGCCCGGCGTACACCGTCTTCCAGTGCAGGTCGGAGGCGCTCAGGCCGGCCGTCTCGGTCCACGCCGGGACGGTGCTCGAACCCTGGCACTCGGCCTGGTCCGCGATGCGCACGCCAAGCGGTCCGGCTCCGGCGGCGCGCGGCAGCACCAGTACCCGGCCACCGCGCCGCAGCACCGTGCGCAGGTCGGCGTCGGCGACGGTCGCGTCGGCGCCGACCACCACGAGCTGGGCGGTGGCGGGGATGGTCGCCGCCGGCGTATGGATGACGCCGAGATCATCGAGCAGCTTGGCCCCGGCTGCCCCGCCGAGATAGATGGCGCTGGCGATCTTGGGCGCGATCGGCGCCGTGCGGACGTGGCTCAGCAGTTGGGCGGCAAGACGCTGCGCGACCGGATCGGCGGCGCCGCGCGCTTCGAGATCGAGGGTGCACAGGGTCAGGCGGCCGGCGCCGTATTCCATCTCCATCAGCGGGGTGTAGGCGAGATCGAACTCGGTTTCGAGCAGCGGACGCCACGAGCCGCGATGCGGCTTCTCGATCGCGGCGCTGCAGACCGAGCCGCGGGTGCCCCAGCGCCAGCCGTAGCTGTTCAGGACCTCAAGGCCCGGCCGGTACGGATAGGGCTCGACCAGCGAGCCGGCGCCGCTCCAGTCGCGCAGGTCGGCAGGGGCCAGATCGCGCAGCAGGGGATGGCCGGAGATGGTCGGCCACGCGCTGCGCGCGACCAGCGGCGCGGTGCGCAGGTGCAGGGACAGGCGCAGCCAGTCAGGATCCTGAGCGCACACCAGCGCCCGGCCGCCGCTGCGCACCCAGTCAGCGAAGCCGGTGGGCAGGACCTGGCGATCCGACAGGGCGTGACGGCCGATGACCAGGGTGTCGGCGAGCGGCACCCCGGCGGTCCACGGCTTGGTCGTGTAGCCGAGGCTGGTCAGCAGCGCGCTGGTGTCGCCACGCGGATCGAACACCGCGATGGCGGCAGCGGCCCTGGCCACCGGCCGGTGCAGCGAGAAGACGAACCTATCGCGGTGATCCTGGCCGCCGATGCGGGCGGTCAGGGTGATGGCGCCTTCGGCCCGTTCGGCGGTCGCTGCCGGCAGGGTCGCCTCGATGGGCAGGAACAGCGTCTCGCAGATGCCGAGGCGGCCGGTCTTCCCGCCTGTCGCCAGTGGCGCGCCGGCCAGGCTGATCTCCCACGTCGCCTGGTAGTCCTGCGCGCGGCGCGCATCGTTGATCAGCACGACCTGCTTGCGCAGGAGCTGCCCGGGGGCGAAGGCGTGATCTTTGCGGGTGAAGTCGGGCACCGTCACCGCTGCCGCGCCATTGCCGGTGGTGGTCTCGCCGGCGGGGCCGGCGATCCACGCCAGGGTGTCGCCGTTGTTGGCGGGCAGTTCGGGGAACAGCTTGGCATCGGTCTGATGCCAGGGGATGATGCCGCCGGTCATGCCCATCGTCCGCCATGACCGGAAGGTGTTGCGATACCAGTGGTTCTGGAAGCGTACGAAGGAGTCGCTGGACCACAGGATGCGGTCGAAGGAGTCCCAACGCAGGAACGGCTCATACTCCTTCTGCGGATCGGTGCCCTGGTAGCGGGCGAAGATCTTGCGCAGATCCTTGGGCTCGAGGCGGTACGCCTCCGGGCCGAGCTGGGCGGCCATCCACTCGCTCAGATGCGGTTCGCTGGCGCCTTGATGCGAGTAGCCGTCCCGGCCGCGCATCAGGCTGGCGTAGAGCGGCGTCCCGACCTCGACGCCCATCCACGGCATCGGCGCGTCCTTGGCCCAGGAGGCCAGCCATTCCTCGCGCTCCTGCAGCGGCAGGAAGTTCAGATAGAGGTTCGAGGTGTAGACATCGCCGTTATCGGTGCCGTGGTGGGCGAAGA
>JAIFND010000096.1 GCA_020047915.1 bacterium
GATTGCTGAGAGGGGCCATGAGCCCCGAAAATTTTTTTCCTAAGCCTGTCAAGGATAAAATGTTACAGCGCCAGCTTAATAGCATTGGGCTTCGCCCCTACGGCCTATGAGGCCTACCCCCCGGGCTTTGTCGCAACTCGAAGCCCGGCTCGCTGGCTCCTCGGCCTACGGCCTCCGGGGCAGCGCTCGCGCTGCGCGGGCAAGCAGGCCCCGCCCGGGGCCTGCTGCCGCCTGCGGCGGCACCCGCTCGCCCGTCGGCAGGCCTCCGGAATCGTGGCGGCATCGGCTACGCCGATTGTATGCCGCCACCGCTGCTCGGCGCCCACCCCATCGTGCGCGGTGGGACTCCATTGGTCTCTGAGTTGCTACATTACTTTATCAACTCGCGCTCGCCGCCATCGAAGACCTCGCGCAGCCAGACCAGCTCTGGGCCCATGCCGGCGTGGATCACGGCGCCGTCCGTCGTGCGATACACCAGCACGGTCAGCCCCGTGCTGTCGATGCGCTCGGGTTGGCCGAGTCGCTGTTCGACCTCGGCCCGCGACATGCCGAGCTTGAGGTTCTTGAGCAGGTTGCGGTCGCAGGTGGCCGCCGCCGCATGCTGGGGGAGTCCGTTGCCAACCTGGACGCTGCCGATCGGGATCGCATCGCCCTGGCGGTCGAGGCGCAGGGTCAGGCGCTGGGCGCGCTCGCTCGGCCGGCCCCAGTCGAGGATCACCGTGGCGGTGACCGTGGCCGGGCCGAGCAGGCCGGTCTGGCGCGAGCCGAAGTAGCGGCAGCTGACCGCGTAGGCGCCGGCCGGCGCGCGGCGGATCATATATTCTTCAGGGCCGTAGCCTTGAGTGCAGTCGGCCGAGACCAAGCCGCCAGAGGCGGTACGGCTGCGACCATAGAAAGCGGTCTCGCCATCCGGCTGCAGCACATGCAGGTCGATGTCAGTAGCGTCCGCGTCCCACGCCATGACCACGCGTAGATCGCACTCAAGATTGACGCGTAGCCGCCGGTCGAGGTCGGGGACCGTGGCGCCGCGGCCCTCGGACCGCGCCGCGATGCGGTTGAACTCTTCGAGGGCGATGACCTCGCAGCGTGGGAAGCGGTCCCAGTTGGCGTCCACCGTCCAGCGCGCGCCGATCTGGCGGTCTTCCAGGGGCCGGCGTTCGATCACCCGGGCGAGCAGGGCGAGGGCCTCGCTGGCGTCAGCAGCCATTCCGCTGCGGTCGAAGCGTGTGCCCAAGGCGAGGGCGAGATCACGATAGGCCTGCGGCTCTTCGGGGCGCAGGCGCAGGACCCGGTGCAGGATGCTGATCGCGGCATCGATTTCGCCGGCGTCCTGCAGCCGCCAGGCGAGGACGCGCAGCAGGGCGGGATCGTCGAGGCGCATCTCGGCCAGGTTGGAGAGCACGCGCAGGCCGAGGCGTCGGTCCTGCGGCAGGATGAAGCCGGCGCAGTCGAGTACCGCCGACGGGCTGGCCGCGAGTTGCGGACGCTGCGTCAGCCAGGCGTCGTAGGCCTTGCCCGGACCGGCGGCGCGCAGCGTGGCCAGCCACGGGGTGGCCGGATCCCAGGCGGCGATGCTGATCGTCGCGGGAGTGGCCGCATCCTGGCGATTGCCGCCAGCAATGCTCTTGCGAGCACTGCCTGCACCTAACGTCAGGAAGGAACCCTGACCGCCCATTTCACTGTCGGCCACCGCCTCTTCCCGGCCGCGTGGTTCGTTCGCTGCCGCCGGAGCCGGGGTGCTGGCTGGAGCACCGCCCATGACACCCCGTTCGCGCGGGATGCCGTCCGCCGCCTTGGCGAGGGGCGGTGGCAGATCGCGGCCATTCCACCAGCGCAGGCGCTCATCCCACCACTGCAGCAGTCGCTCCTGGTGGCCGACGGCGCGGCGTTCGCGCTGGATCTGGCGGTCCTTGAACTGGGCCAGCCACGGCTCGCGCATCTCCGGCCAGCTGGCCGGCGGTTCGATTTCGTGGCGCACATACTGATCCAGGCTCTCCAGCACGAGGAGCGAGGTGCCGGCCGTCACCACGCCATAGCGCCGGCCGAGGGCGAGCAGTTCACTGCGATTGGCGTCGGGGAAGACGGCCAGCTCCTGCGCCTTGGCGCCGGCCCAGGCGCGGGTGACGGCGCTGCCGGCGGGCGCGGCTCCGACGAGTTGCGTCGTGACCGGGGCGCAGCCCGTCCAGCGCAGACCGACTTGGCCCTCGCCGAGCAGGCGGGCGAGGACCAGGGTCCGGCCACCGCGCGTCGCGCTCACCACATCACCGACCAGCCCGGCCGGTGCCGCGAGACCGGCGAAGGTGCCGCGCGCGTGCAATACCGCAGCCACGGGGTCGCCGGCCGTGACCAGATCAAGCACCGTCCCACCGGTCCGCGCCGCGACCAGGCGCAGCAGACCTTCATCGCGCTGCCCGCCCGGTACGGCGCACACCACCCGCACATCGCCGCAGGCCGGAATGCCCTCGCCCCAGGTGGCGAGCCCATCGCTGATCAGCAGCCAGGCCGCGTCGTCGGCATGAGGCAGGGCTGCGCGCCGCAGATCGAGATGGGACAGTCCGCTGGCTCCATCCTGCGGCAGGGCGGCGAGATGGGCGTCGAGGGCGGCGGCATCGCGGAAGGTGGCGACGGGGTGCGCCGCGATGTCGAAGGCGAGCAGATCGATGGTCAGCCCCGGCACCGCCGCCATCAGCGCGCCAAGCAGGGCGCGGCCGCGCCGCGCCGCCGCGGCGTCGAGCGAACCGCTGGCGTCCCACGCCACCGCCAGGCGGCGCGGCGGCTGGGCGGCGTCGAGCGTCTGGCCCGGTCGGGCGCTGATCAGGGCGAAACGCTCGTCGCCGTGCGTCTCAAGCTGCACCAGCACGGCGGGCAGACGCGGCAGGCGCACCAGCAGATCGTCGCCGGGCGTCACCCGGTCGAGGCTTGCGGTGGCGCGCTGGCCGCCCTGCCAGCGGGTCAGGCGCAGATCGCCGAAGCCGCCGAGTTCCGGTTCGACCCCGGGGACGAGGATCTCGACCGCGAGTTCCAGGCGCGGCAGCAGGGTGCGCGGCAGGGGCAGGCGCAGGGCGGCCTCGTCCTCGCGCACCGCCAGCGGCGCGGTCCAGGTGACGGTGATGGTGCGCGCCCCGTTGGCGGGCAGCGGGAATATGCGGGTGCGGAAGATGTTGCCGCGCACCTGCTCGACCAGGCCGGGATCGACGCGACGCCGGCTTTCGGTCTCCAGCACGACGCGCGCCTGGTCCTGCGGCACGATCACGCCCTCGACCATGCGCCCGCCGATGTCGAGGGCATAGCCGCACACCGCAGCCCCGTCCGGCAGCGGGAACTCCAGTTCGCCGGCCAGTTGGCGCGGGTTGGGGTTGGCCAGCACCATCGTGGTGGTGACCTCGGCCAGCACGCCGCGCACCTGGGCGCTGATCGCCAGGCGTTGCAGCGCCACCGGCTGTTCTCCGGGGGGCAATTTGATGGTCGGCGGCAGGAATTCCGGGGCGTCCAGGGCGGCGCAGGCGGCGGCGAACAAGGCGAGCAGCAGGTGGCGCATGGCGTTCTCCAACCCTTCTACGGGCTGAACGGCCGGGTCTTAGCCGCGTTCAGCAGGAACCGGCCGGACCTCGATCAGCCCCACCCCGCCATCCTCGCCCAGCGCCCAGACCGTTCCACCACCATGCAGGGCGCAAGTTGCGGCACACAGTGCGGCGGCGGCGCCGAGGTCACCCCAGAGGTCGGGATGGACGATCTCTGGCCGCATCGGCAGTTGCGGCAGCAGCGTGCCCCAGGCGCGCGCTCGCCAGGGTTCGCCGGTGAGATCGATCCAGTGGTTTGGCGTCGGCCCAGGTTCCAGGCTGCTCAGACGTTGCGCCAGTATGGCCGGACTGCGCCGGCCATCGCCCGGTTGGTGTCGCGCGTTGACCAGGGCCAGCGCGTCGCGCGCATCGGCCCGGCCGAGCAACCACCACGCCGCGCCCTCGCCGGGCTGTAGTCCATCCGGCGTTTCCGGGCCGCGCAGGCGGTCATCATGCGCCAGCCACGCGAGGCTGGACGGGTCGAGGCGCGTCTCGACCGCGCCTACCAGCACCTGGCGGGCGCCGGTGGCGATGGCTCGTTCGGCCTCGACCAGCGCGGCGGCGGGGCCGGCGTGACCGAGGGGCAGCAGGCGCGGCCTGAGACCGCAGAGATCGGGGCCTTCTGCGGTCATGTCCGGGCTATGACGGCGCGGATCGTTCAGCGCCGTGCACAGCAGGGCCAGGTCGCATGCGGGTGCAACTGCGAGTTCGGTCCAGGCATGTTCCAGCAGTCCGGCGTGGCGAGTGGCTGCATCGCCAGTCGCCAGTACCTGATGGCCGACCGGGGGATGCGCGTCCTCACCCACGCCGAGCAGCGGCCCGTCATCAAGCTGCCGGGCGCGTGACAGGCCAGCGCGGATCGCCGCGGCGGCCACCGTCTGCGGCCCGAGCGGCGTGCACATGCCGGCTGCGAGCAGCGCGATCATCGGGCGAGCAGCCGGTTGGGTGCCAGCACGACGCCACGGATCAGGTCCGAGATCGCCTCCAGCGCGGCCTTGGCTACCGGCCCCGGCGCCGGTCCCGGTTGCGCGCAGCCGCCGGGGCGGCAGGCAGCGACCAGCGCAGCGATCGGCGGGGTGATCAGATACGAGACGATCAGATCGTACAGGTTCTTGCCCTCCCACGCGCCGGCAATGGCGGAAGGGATCCCCACCGAGGCGGCGTCGAGGACCAGGCGCCGGGGCAGGGCCAGGCGACGGGCGTCCTCGGGCAGCAGCGGCAGCGGCACGACATTGGCGCCGTGGTTGATGTTGTAGCCGGCGTGCAGCAGCGCGAGCTGGCAGCAGGCGATCGTCGCGCCGTCATCCGTGGCGGAGGTGATGGCCGCATGCAGCAGGCGCGGCGGGATGAGGTGGTGGACGCCATGCCAGCATGGGCTGCTGCGTTCGCGCAGAGCGTCGGGGGGCAGCGCGCCCAGGTGCGGACCAAGGCCGGCGGCGATAGCGTTGCGCGCCTGCCAGCGTGCGCTGCACGAGGTCTCCTCCCAGCCGGCGCGGTGGTCCCACAGGCAGGCGCCGCCGTCGGCGGTGCGCGCGCAGCGGTGCGCCTCGTCCAGGGTCGTATCCGGCACATGGCGTCCAGGCTGGGCCGCATCGATCGCCTTGCCGCACAGCAGGCAGCGTTGCGCCGCGCTGCGCGGCAGGGCGACGATTGGCGGTTGCAGCACCGGGAAGGGTGGGGTGTTGCGCTGGTTGTGCAGCAACAGGTCGAAGGCGCGCAGCACGCCGTTGCCCTCCACCACGACATCGCCCGAGGCGCTGACCGGATGCGCCGCACCGCGCACGGTCTGCGAGATGACCCCGCCGGCGCTGCCCGGCTCATCGCCGGTCGAGCGGGTGAAGGTGCTGCGCTTGAGGCAGACGGGTTTGCCGTCGGCGGTGGTGCGCTTCGCCGTGCCGCCGGCATCGGCGCTGCGCGCGAGGTTGGGATAGGGCAGCGGAGCGCCGAGAGCGGCAGGAGTTTTGCACACATCGGGGAAGGCGATGGTCACGCCGCCCGAGTCGGCGTGGACCACACTGCGCGCGTTGGCGGCGACCGTGGCGGCCATCACTGCACCAGCACCGTTTCGACCGACGACCACTCGCCGACCCGGCACCACGCCCGCCAGGTCAGCCGCATGTGGCGCGCATCACCATCGATCAGCACGGTGTCGAGCTGCGCCTCCGGCCGCAGGTCGCCGCAGCGTCGCGCCAGGGTCAGGCGCGGCGGGGCGAGGCCGGGCAGACGCAGGTCAAGATCGCCGCCGGCAATACCGCGCACCTGCACCGCCTCGTCGCCGCGCAGGCCGTCAGCCGCGATCAGTTCTGGAGCTGCGGCGTTGCCCTGCCCGGGTTCCCAGGTGCCGAAGGCGCGGCGGTGCGCCCAGGCCGGGGTGGTGGCGGCGAAGCCGACCGCCGGTGCAGGTTGGCCCCAGCGGCGCAGCGGCTGGTCGGGATGCTCGATCGCCGGCATGGCCGTGCCTTCGACGAAGGCCCCGCCCGCCAGACCGCAGCCGAGCGGGTTCGTCGGCTGGGGTCCGCTGGCCAGTTCCCAGCGCAGGGAAACGGGCACGAAGGCCGCCTCGGGGCCAGGGCGCACGCCGTACCAGCGCCGTACCCAGGTGCGCGGACCGTGCAGTCGGGCGCGCTGGTGCAGCGATCCGCAGCGCAGCTCGACCAGGGGGGCGGTGCCGTGCGCGGTCAGCAGCACATCGGTGCCGCGCTTGGGTTGCGTCACGACCGGCGGCAGCAGGGGGGCGGTGGTCGCCGGATCGCCCTCCCACACGCCATCGAGCACGATCTCCGGCTGCACCTCGACCAAGCGACCGTCGCAGGTGCAGGTCGCCTCGACCACCACGCACAGGGCGGGCTCGCCGTCCTGATCGGCGACGCCGAGACAGGTGCAGGCGTAGCGGGTGCGGTTGTCGATCACGGCCAGGCCGCCGCTGCAGCGATCGCGCGCTGCCCTTCATCATCGTCTGCCACCGCACACGCCGCCAGATCATCGCGCCGAGCGGCGCGAGCCAGCCAGGCGGCGGGGAACAGGTCGGCCCCGTGCCACGGCCGCTCCAGCCCGGCCAGGGGATCGGCGCCACGCCGCAGGCAGACCAGCAGGCCGTCGAGGTGCGCGGCGATGCGGTCGTGCAGTTCGGGATCGTCCAGTGCCCACAGCGTCGCGGCTTCGGCGGCGTGCAGTTCGGCCAATTCCTGGATGATGGGCTGCATCAGTGACGCCATGAAGCACCGTTCGGTGTTCGGCGTTCGCCGTTCGGCGATCCGCAAGGGTATGCGCGGGGTTCCTGGAACATGTCGATATCTGCTGCTGCGTCCGATCTCCAAACGTCGAACGTCGAACGTCGAACGCCGAACGATGTCTTTCCCATCAGTTGATCCGCACCTGCGCCCCGGTGATGCGCTGCAGACGGCGGGCGTGCGAACGCACATCGGTGCCTTCCAGGCGCACCGTGCCGTCGGCAGCGATGCGGATGGCGGCAGCACCGCAGCGCAGCACCACGCCGCGCGCCGCCTCCAGCACGGCGGCGCCATCGACCAGACGCAGCTCGGCGCGCTCCTCGGCCTGGCCAAGCACCACGCCGAGGATGATCGGCGGATCGCCGGTGATCAGCACCGGCAGCCCGGCCGCCAGGGCTCGCTCCAGTTCGTGCCGTGCAACGGTGGAGAGCACGCGGGCGGCGCGCGGCCCGTCGGGGCCGTGCAACCATACAGAGCCATCGGCGTCGAGGGCGGCAAGCTGCGCGGTGCGAGACTGGTCGAGAAGCTGCATCAGTTGCCCGCCACCTTGGAACCCTTGACCACCACCGTGCCGCTGCCCTGGATGCTGATCGCGCCGCCGCGGATGACGATGTCGCCGTTGGCCTTCAGTACGATCGAAGCCTTGCCGCAGGCCAGGGTCAGCTCGTCGCTGGCCGCCAGGCGCAGCTTCTTCGCCTGTATCTGGCGCACGCCGGCGGTGCTTTCGCGCTGGTCGCCGGCCACGCTGCGCTCGCTGTCGCCGCCGACCTGCAGTCGGTCCTCGCCAGCGACCACCGCCAGGCGCGCTCCACCGGTCTGCTCGGCGCGCAGCGCCCCGACCGTCTCGTTGAAGGCCCCGGCGACGGCGATCTGCATCGCCCCGCCCACGGTCACGGCCTTGGCCCCGGCCACCGTCTCGCTGCTGGTGCGGCCGACGCTGTACGCGACATCGCCCTGCACCGCCTGGGTGTCCGACCCGGCGATCACGGCGCTGCGGTTGCCGCGCACCTGCGCGTCGTCGTCCCCAGCCACCTCGCGGCGGCGGTCGCGCGCGGCGATCTCGTGCCAGACTTCGCGGCCGACCGCGTCCTCGAGGATCAACTGGTTGCCGCCTGCGCTCCGCAGCACGCAGGCGCTGCGGTTGTCCTCGTTCACCACCGAGGGGTGTTCGGGGTTGGGCACCGCGCCGACGATCACCGGGCGGTCGGGGTCGCCGTCAATGTGCGCGATCAGCACCTCGGTGCCACGGTGCAGCGGCAGATGCAGGCCGTGCTCGGCCCCGGCGTAGGGGGTCAGCAGGCGCACCGGCATGGTCGCGGTGCTGTCGGGGTCGAAGGCGGGCCGGACGCGGTAGCAGCCGTCGCCGTCGAGCGGGGCGTACACCGCGCCGGCAGGGCCGTCGATCACGCCATGCACCAGCCCGCCGATGCTCGGACGCGGCGTGCAACGCGCCGGCCGCCACTGCCGGTCGGCGGGCCAGGCGGTGAAGCGGCAGCGATAGGTCGCGCTGCCGCCGCTGACCGCCTGCTCGGCCTCGTGCTCCACGCTGGGCAGCAGCCAGGCGCCGTCGGCCTCGGGTTCGTCCGGCGCGCTGATGCGCAGCACCGCGCCGGCCGCCAGGGCGGGATGGTCGGCCTCGCCCATCCACGAAATGGCGGCGCAGCGCGCCTCCTCGGCGCGGAGCGAGGCCAGGCGTCCGGCCTCGTCGCCGTCGCGGTGATGTGCGCCGTCCTCGCGCTGGTCCGGCCCGTCGCCGCCGCTGTCGCTGGCGCGCTCGATCGCGGCCTGCGGTCGCCGCCAGTTCCAGTCGCGCACCACGCTGTGTGCCGGCGACTCGGCCAGCCGGCAGCGCCAGCGGTGCACCGCCGGACGGCGCTGCGGGTCGATGCGTGGCGCCGTCTCGTCATCGGGGGGCAGCCAGGGCAGCACGAGATCGAGGCGGGGGAAGCCGGCCGCATGGTCGGTGAGCAGCACGCCGTCGGCCTCGTGGACCAGCGCGATGCCCTCGTGTTCAAGCAGGCGCAGGCACCACGCCAGGTCGCTCTCGCGCCATTGCGTGAACTGCTCGCGGCGCGGCGGCGGCGAGCGCAGGTCGTGGCGCACGCGCAGGCGGCGCGAGTCGGGCGCCTGCTCCAGCAACGCGCGCACCGCCTGGGCGGCGTCGTTCCCGGTCAGCACGCGCGAGCGCTGGCCGATGCCGTGACGGGCCAGGCGCGAGGTCAGGCTCAGCCGCCAGCGCCGCCACGCCCCACTGACCGGCAGGCGCTCGCAGGCCTGGACGAGGCCGGACCATTGGCGCTGCGTGTCGAACTGGCGCATCACCTCCACGGTCATCGCCGCGCCTGGTGCGATGGCAGGTGCATGCGCGGGTTGGGCGCAGTCCACCTCGGCCCGCCACGGCTGGTTGAGCGCTTCATGAACCTGTAGCCGGGTGACCCGCCAGGACGCCGTGGGGTCGGCATCCAGGCGCAGGCGCAATGGTTCACGCAGGGCATCGGCCATGGCGGCTGGGAATGATGGGTGCTAACAAGGGGCTGTAAATCACCTGCTATCCTATTCGTAGACACCTAGGAGCTTCGACACGCCTCCTTCCAGGCACTTGTCAGATGTCTACCGGTGATTATGGAGGTCCATCCGGTACCACTATGCGGTTTCTTGCCCTCCTGCTCTGCCTCCCCCTGGCAGCCTGCGCCAGCCAGACCGTCCGCCTGCGCGGAGTCGCTCCACTCAATCGTAACGCCGAGGGCGAGTCCACCCCGGTCGATGTCCGGCTCTACAGCCTGCGCGATGATGACGCCTTCTCGCGCGCCAGCTTCGCCGCCTTGTGGACCACGCCTGGCGCGGCCCTGGGCGGCGAACTGCAGGGCCAGCCGCGCACCGTCACGGTGCTGCCGGGCGAGGCAGGGGAGTTGCCGCAGATCGTGCAGATCGACGCCTCGGCCTGGATCGGGGTGCAGGCCCTGGTGCGGCGCGAGGACGCTCTGCCGCGCACCCTGCTCATCCCGGCCGAGCGCCTGCCCGGGGCGGTGATCGAGGTGACCGGCTATGGTCTGCGCCTGGCTGGAGAGCAACCGTGATTCTGAATTGCCCCTTTGCGTTCGCCGTTCGCCGTTCGCCGTTCGGCGTCCCGCAGAGGATGTCCCTGAATCTGATGTCGTTCCCATGCAATACAGAGGCGGAACACGGCAGGTCTGTCGTCAACGCCGAACGCCGAACGCCGAACGCCGAACGTAGGAATCACTCATGATCGCCCTAGCTCCGGTCTGGCGTGAGGGCCTACTGCTGACCCCGCAGCACCTGCAGCAGGCCGGTCGCGCTGCCGAGGCTGCCTTGGCGGCGGCGCTACGCGCGGTCAGCCCGCTCGGCCACGGCGTCGTGCGCTTGCAGCATGATCCGGCCGCCCTGGCGGCGGGCTCGTTCAGCCTGCTCGCCCTCGAAGTGGTGATGCCGGATGGCACGCCGCTACGTGCCGACGGTCCCGATGACCTGCCGCCGGCGATGATTCTGGCCGAGCGCTGGCCGGAGGCGGCGAGCCGCGCCACCATCCATCTCGTGCTGCCGCTGCCTTCGCAGGGCGGTGTCGATGTTTCGCCCGAGGGCCTGCATGAAGGCCGGCGCACGCGCTGGCGCACCCAGGTCGGTGAACTGCCCGACGCCAGTGGCGGTCGCCCGCGCCATGTCGAGCTGCAGGCCCCGCACCTGCGCCTGGTCATCGACGGCGAGGACCGCGACGGCCACGCCAGCCTGCCCATCGCCGAGCTGGCCCGCCCGGCTGCCGACCGTTTCGAGTTCGACGCCACGGTCGCGCCGCCCTGCCTGCGCCTCGACGCCGCACCGGCGCTGCTCGCCTGCTGCCGCCGTCTGGAAGAACTGATCTCGGCGCGCACCAGCGAGTTGTCGGCGCACCGCCGGGCGCGCGCCCGCGGCCTGGTCGAGTTCGCTGTCGGCGACATCGGCGCGGTGCTGACCCTGCAGGCCCTCGGCCGCCAGCTCGCGGTGCTGCGCGGACGGATCAACGCCGGCTGGGCGCATCCCGCTGTCGTGCATGAGGATCTCGTCGCGCTGCTCGGCGAGCTGACCGCGCTGGCCGGCGAGGGCGATCCAGGTGCCGCCCCGGCCTACGACCACCAGCACCCGCACCGCTGCTTCGCCGCCGTCGAGGAGGCCCTGCGCCCGCTGCTGCGCGCCGTGGTCCACACGCGCTATGTGCCGATCCCGCTGCAGGCGGTGTCCGAGCGCCTGCACGCCGGAGCCATTCCCGAGCAGGCCACCGCCGGGGCGGCCTACTACCTCGCCGTGGTCTCGACCCTGCCGGCCGAGCGCGTGCTGCGCGAGGTGCCGCTACGCGCCCGCGTCGCCTCGCAGGGGCGTATCGACGCGCTGGTCGCCGCCGCCATGCCCGGCATCCGCGTGGTCTATGTCGCGGTGCCGCCGCCCGAGATCCCGGTGCAGCCAGGCGGCGCGTATTTCCGACTCGAAACCAGCGGCGACGAGTGGGAGCTGGCCAGCCGCACGCGCAGCCTGGCGGTGTTCCTGCCGCCCGAGCTGGCCAGCGCGCGGGTCGAGTTCCTGGCTTTGAAGGATCAGGCATGAGACAACGTTGCTACTGTTCGTTCGGCGTTCGGCGTTCGACGTTCGACGTTCCGCAGGGGACAACTCAAACTGCAAGCGTGAACCTTGCTGGTAAACACGGCGCCTCAGGTAATTACTCCGTCGCCAACGCCGAACGCCGAACGCCGAACGCCGAACAGTTGGTCGTATCATGACCGCCCGTCGTCAGCCGCTGGTCGATCATGCCCTGGAGACCCTACGCATCGCCACCGCGCTGCCTGGCGGGGTGGGTGGCGATCCCGCCGTGCTGCGCTCGCGCTGCGAGACCGCACTCAGTGAGTTCGCCGCGCTGGCGACGCGCGCCGGGCACGAAGCCGAGGGCATCGAGGCGGCGCGCTTCGCCCTGGTCGCGCTGATCGACGAGCGGGCGATGGCGCCGGGTTCCCCGGTGCGCGGCGAATGGCTCGACCGGCCGCTGCAGTTGACCCTGTTCGAGTGCTGCTCGGGCGGCGAGGAGTTCTACCGCCGCCTGGAACGCTGGCGCCGGCCGCGCCGACCACAGGACGCCGATGTGCTTGAGGTGTTCCAGACCTGCCTCGCCCTTGGCTTTCGCGGCCGCATGGCCGGCGAGGCGCAGGCCGCCGCCCGCCGCCAGCTCGCCGAGCAGACCGCCGCCGAGGTGCTGGAACAGCGCACTCTGCCGCAGGACGGCCTGTCGCCGGCCTGGCGTCCGGCCCCCAGTGCCAGCACCGGCCAGCCGAACCGGCGCCGCGCCTGGCTGACCCCGTTGCTCGCCTGCGCCGCCCTGCTGATCATCTGGCTGGCCAGCCACGCGGTGGTCGCGGCGGCCGGCTCGCGCCTGGTCGCGGAGTTGCGCTGATGCGCCGGCGCGTCCTCGTCCTGGTCATCGTAGCTGTCGTGCTGGCGCTGGGTGGCGTGCTGCCCCCGCTGCTGCTGCGCGTGTCGTGGTGGTGGCTGGCGGTCGGCCTGCTGCTGGCTGCTGGCAGCCTTGCGGTCGCCTGGTGGTTGAACCGTTCGCAGGGGCCGGCGGCGACGGCGGGTGGCGCCTGGGACGCCTGCGTCGCGGCACTCGGGGCGCGGCCGTGCTGGCTGGTGCTGGGCGCCACGGCCAGCGGCAAGAGCGCCCTGCTCGGCGAAAGCGGCCTGGCGTGGAACCTGCGGCCGCCGCCAGGCGCGGGGACGGGTCAGCCGGTGCTGTGGCGCAGTGAAGGCGCTGGCCTGATCGAACTGCCGGGCGCCTGGGCCGACGGGGTCGCAGCCGCACCGGCCTGGACCGCATGGCTGGCCCAGGCCCGGCGCACCCGCGAGCGGTGCGCGCCGCGCGGCCTGGTGGTGTGCGTCTCGCTAGCCGAACTGCTGCGGCGCGGGCCGGGGCATATCGCGGCGCTGGCGGCCGGCATCCGTACCCGGCAGGCTGAGTTGATCGCCGCCCTCGGCCTTGCTCCGCCACTCTATGTCGTGCTGACCAAGGCCGACCAGATCGGCGGCTTCAAGGATTTCTTCGCCGGCCTGTCCGAAGCCGAGCGCCAGCAGGTCCTGGGTGTGACCTTGCCGTGGCCGGGCGAGGGCATCCCCGCCGCCTGGACCGAGGGCCACCGCGATCTGGTCGCCGCGCTGCGCGACCGCCGGCCGCTCGGCCTGCTGCGCGCCCGCGACGGCGAGGCGGCGCGCAAGCTGTTCCAGTTCCCCAGCCAGCTCGAATCACTGAGCGGGCCGGTCGGCGAACTGCTGACGCACCTGTGTGCGCCGGGCGCGGAGGCGGCCGGCGCGGTGCGCGGCGTCTATCTCGCCAGCTGCCACCGCCAGGCCGCCGCCCTGCCGGCCGCTCCGGCCGAGCGCACCGACCTCGAACGCAGCGTCTATCTCGGCCGCACCCGCGCCGCGCCGTCGGTCGGCGGCATAGGCCTGTTCAGCCACGGCCTGCTCAGCCAGGTCCTGCCCGCCGATGTCACCCTGGCGCGGCCGGTGCGCGATCGTTCGGAGGCGCGGCGCGTGCTGGGCTGGCTGGGCCGTTACGCCGTGCCGGCCCTGGCCAGTGTCGTCGCGGTGTGGCTGGTGGCGATGGCATGGCAGGCCCTGTCGCTGCTCGGCGCGGCGCGCACCGCCGCCGCCGAGGTGCGCGCCGTCGAGCGCCTGCACCCCGGCGACGCGCCGCGCAATCTCGACGCCCTCGACCGGCTCGGTGCCGCTGTTGCCGCGCTGGCGGCGAACGGCGCGTCAGCCGCGCAACCGGCGACCACGGCGGCGGCGAACCTCTACTCGCGACGGCTTGGCGAACTGTGCGCCGGGCGCGTGGTCGGTGAACTGGCCGGCCGGATCACCGCGCTGCGCACGGCGGGCAGCGAACCGGATGCGCTCTACGACGCCTTCCGCTGCTACCAGATGCTGGCCGGAGCGGTGCCGGCCGAGGCCGAGGTGATCGAGCGCGAACTGCTCGCCGAGCGACGCTGGTTCGCAGGCCTGGAACCGGCCGGCGTGCGCCTCGACTGGCCGACCGAGGTGCTGGCGCGCACCCAGCTTGAACGCCTCGGCCGCGAACTGCTGCCGCGCGGTTTGGCTCGTTGCGCGGTCGATCGCAGCCTGGTCGATGCGGCGGCGCGCGATCTCGGCGAGGCGCTGTGGATCCGCCAGGGCTGGGATGACATCGTGCGCGCGGCGCGCAGCCAGTGCGCGACCAGCGAGGCGGCGGTGCAGGTCGGCGTGCTGCGCCCCGGCCCGCTGCCCGAAGGCGCGCTGACCCTGCAGGCGTGGAAGGAAGTGGTCGAGGACGAGATCGACGAGAAGTCGGCCGCCCTTGAGGCGACCCTCGCCGGCCTGTCCATCCCGCGCGACCGCGAGGTGATCCGCCGCCGCCTCGCCGAGCGCTTCCGCGTCGAGCACCGCCGCGCCTGGCTTGGCTACATCGCCGGTACCACCACGCTTGAGGCCGAGGATCCGGCCGCCCTGCCGGCGCGCATCAGCGAAGCGGCGGGTCCGGCCTCGGCCTGGCCGGGGCTGGTGCGTCGCGCCCTCGACGAACTCGATCCGCCGTCCGCCCTCGCCACCCTGAACGCCTCGTCGCGTGCTCCGTGGGTGCGTCCGGCCCTCGATCCGCTGCTCGCGCTGCGCGGCGAGGTCGAGACCTTCCTCGCTACGCCCGGGGCCGAACCCGAACGCGTGGGGCAGCTCGCCCGGCGCTTCGACGAGGCCGCCGCGGCGGCCTGCGCCCGCCTGGCCGAGGTCCAGCCCGACGATCTGCGCGAGGCGCTGCGCCAGGGCGTGCGCGGCTTGGCGCACGGCCTGTGGCGGCCGATCGACCGGGTGGCGGCGGCCGGCCTGGAATCCGGCTGGCGTGCCAAGGTGGTGCCGGCCTGGCGGCGTTCCTGCGCCGGCCGCTTCCCGTTCAGCGAGGTCACTGGCGAGGTGACGCTGAGCGAGTTCGCCCGCTTCGCCAATCCGCGCAGTGGCGTGCTGTGGCTGGGCATGGCCCCGATCGAGGGTCTGCGCGCCCAGTCGGTGGCCGGGAGGCCGGCCCTGACCGTGTCGCGCGCCTACCTCGACATGGCAGCGCGCGCCCAGCAGATCCGCGACGGATTCTTCCCGTCCGGCGGCGAGTCGGTGGCGGCGGTGTGCCATCTCACCCTGGTGCAGCGTGAGGGGGTCAGCGACGTCGCCTTCGGAGTCGGTGCGCAACAGGTCCGCCTCTACGACCGGCCGGACGGGCGCTACGAGGTTGCGCTGCGCCAGGGCGAGCCGGCTGGCGCCAAGGTCGCGATCCGCGTCGTCACCGGCGAGTGGAAGACGCTGGAGTTCGCCCGTGACGACTGGGGCCTGCTGCGCCTGCTGCGCGCCGGGACGCCGCGCGCTTCGGCCGACGGCGGTTGGACCCTGACCTGGCCCTTCGCCGGCACGGCGGCCGGCAAGGATGTCACCTGGCGGGCCCAGGCCCTGCTCGAAGCGCCCGCCCTGGGCGAAGCGGCGGCTGGCGATCTGCTGACCGGCTTCGTCGTGCCCGAGGCGATCGTGCCTGGGGGCGAGTCATGAAGGATCATTGCCCCTTGGGGTTCGGCGTTCGGCGTTCGGCGTTCGGTGTTCCGCAGAAGGCAGCTCAGGATCCAGGCGAATTCCTGCGCTATTTTGAAGGTGGATGCCGGGGCACCTGTCATCGTAGGGTGGCCAACGCCGAACGCCGAACACCGAACGCCGAACAGGGGCAATGTCCATGATGTGGCGTACCCTGGTGACGCTGGAAGGCGCGCGTGGACGTTTCCGTGGCGAGGCTGGCGATCCTGGCCAGGGCCGGGTCGAGGCGCGCACCTTCGCCTCCGGCCTGGCGCATCTGCGCGACCAGCTCGCCGGCTCGGGCGGGGGGCGCTGCCACCACCGGCCGCTGGCCTTCACCAAGACGGTCGGCGCATCCACCCCGCAACTCGCCCAGGCCGCCTGTGCCGGGGAGGTGTTGCGCAGCGTCACCTTCGAGTTCTCCCGCTTTGGCAGCGGTGGCGCGGAAGAGGTGGTCTTCGCCGTGCGGCTGAGCGACGTGACGATCTCCGGCCACGCCTTGGCGATGGCAGAAGGCAGCCAGGCGAGCGGCGGCGCCCCGCTGGTTGAGACGGTCGAGTTGACCTACCGGCGCATCGAGTGGGAACACCGCTTGGCGAAGACGATGGCGGCGGACAGCTGGGCCTAAAGCCGGAGCCCACGCATCACCGTTCTGCGCGTTGCGCGGGCAGGGTTGCAGGAGAGGACGTCGGCGTGTAGATTGGCGACACCTTCCCCGCTTGAGGTGTCTCGATCATGCGCCTTGGCCAGAACATCGCTCGCGACTTCACCGCCGTGCCGCTCATCACGGCGGCGATCTGCGCCCTGGCCTATGCGTTGATGGTCGCCACCGCCAGCAATGCGACCCGCTGAGTAGGTATGCGCCCAGCCTCGTATGGTAACTGGTTCCTCTGTCTGCTGGCCGTCGGCGTCCTAGCCGTCGGTGGTGCTGCCGCGTGGTGGAATGTGCGCCAGGCGGATCGCCAGATGCGTGTTGATGCGCTGAATCAGGCAACAACGATCGCCGGAACCATCGACTCTCGATTGGTGCAGGCGCTTACCCTCAGCGCGGGCGATCTGGGTACGCCGGCCTATGAACGGCTCAAGGATCAATTGCGCACCGTCCGCGCGCACGACCCGCGTTACCGCTTCGTCTATCTGCTGGGTCGGACGGACGACGGCAGCATCGCCTTCTATGTCGATAGCGAAGACGCGGATTCACCGGACTGCTCGCCCCCCGGCCAACTCTACCCCGAGGCGAGCGACGCCTGCCGGCGGGCATTTTCCGCACGCCAGCCGGAGGTTGACGGCCCGATCGACGATCGCTGGGGAACCTGGGTCACGCCACTCGTCCCGATCCGTCATCCCAGGGGATCCAGTGTCGCCAGCCCTGACGCCTCCGCGGCCTCCGCGGGCACCGGCAGCGTCGTTGCCGTCCTCGGTCTGGATCTCGAGGCGCGGGATTGGAATCGGGCTCTGCTGAGCGCAACCCTGCCGGCCGGTCTGACGACCCTCGCCCTCCTGGTCATCCTGGCCTGCGCCTGGTTGCGCCTGATGCGTCGAGAGCCGACCCAGGGGCAGCCTGCCCACGGTCACGACTGGTGGATCCCTGGACTGATCGCTGCCACGGGCCTGGTCCTGACCTGTTCCATCGCCTGGACGACCCGCGCGGTCGAGTTGCGCAAGCGCAGCGATTCCTTCCAAGCGCTGGCCGACGCCCGGGTGGCGGCTTTGGCGACGGCACTTCAGACCCTGCAGGAGATCGAACTGGATGGGTTGGCCCGCCATCTGGAGGGGCTGGATCCGGTCACGGCTGCCGATTTTGCCGCCTTTGCCGGTCCCATGACCCGGAATCCCCTGGTCCAGGCCTGGGAGTGGATCCTCGCCCTTCCAACAGAGGATCTCGACCACAGCGTCGCCTCAGCCAGAGCCGAGGGTCTGACGGATTTCGCGATCTGGCAGCGGGATGCCAATGGTCACCGGGTCCCTGCGGCCGGCCGTGAAATGTACTATCCGGTTCGCCTTGTTGAACCCGGCCCAGGCAATGTGCAGGCTCTGGGATTCGATCTCGGCTCGGAACCGGTGCGTCGGGCGGCGCTGGACAGCGCTCGACAGACGGGTCTGCCCACCGGTACCGATCCCTTGACGCTGGTGCAGGGCACCGGATCCCGGCAGAGCATGCTGGTTGTCCGCCCGGCCCACGCCCGGACCGAGACGAAAAACCTGCGAGGGTTCGCCCTCGCCGTCCTGCGCTTCGAGGACTTGCTGGCTTGTACCCGACCCGATGACCTGCTGACGACCAGTCTGCACCTGGCCACGCCGGCCGGGCGCGGCGACCTGCTGGCCAGCCAGCTTGCTCCGAGTGGCTGGGCACCCGAACTCCGCTTCGAACATGCTGTCCACGCGTTCGGCAAGTCCTTCCTCGTCACGGCTCAGGCCGGCCCGTTGTTCGTGCAGCAGAATCCCTTGTGGGCTTGGCAACTGATGGTGGCTGTTGGAGGCATCCTGACGCTCTCAACGGCCTTCCTGGCCCACCGGATTTCGCGTGAACGGGTGCGCCTGGAAGCCCAGGTGCGTGAACGCACCGAGCGTCTGGATGTGTTGTTCCAGGAATCCCCGGACGTCTACCTGCTGCTGATCGACGGCATCGTCGCGGACTGCAACCGCGCCAGCCAGGTCCTGCTGCGGGGCAGTCGCGAGCAGATCCTCGGTTTGACCCCCGACCGGCTTTCGCCGCCTGTCCAGCCGGACGGGCGCCCGTCGGCCGAGGCTGCCGCCGAGCGCATCGGCGAAGCGATGCGCAACGGCCGCGCCTCCTTCAGTTGGCTGCACCGTCGTCTGGACGGCGATCTGGTGTGGGTCGAGGTGGCCCTCGCCCACATCACCCTGGCTGGCCGACCCGCCCTGTTGGCGACCTGGCGGGATCTCACCGCGCGCAAAACAGCCGAGGCGCGATTGCTCGCAAGCGAGGAACGCTTCGCCTTGGCGGCTGCTGGTTCAAACGATGGGGTCTGGGATTGGGACCTGCGCTCCAACAGCCTGTATCTGTCCGCCCAGTGGAAAGAGCAACTGGGCTACCGGGATGATGAACTGGAGAACACCTTCGCCACGTTCAGCTCTCTCATCCACGAGGAGGATCGGCCTGGGGTTATCGCCTATGTGCAGGACTATCTCGACGGCCGGACCGGCGAACGCTATGAGCGGGAATTCCGCATGTGGCATCGGGATGGCACGCCCCGCTGGATCCTGGCCCGGGGCCGGTCCGTCCGGGATGGCCAGGGCAAGCCCTGCCGCATGGCGGGTTCACATACCGACATCACGGCGCGCAAGCACGACGAGCAACGCCTGCTGGCCGAGCAGGCCCGCCAGGCGGCGATGATCGCCAACATCTCGGATGTCATCGGCATCGTCGGCGCCGACGGGATCATGACCTACAAGAGTTCCAACATCGAGCGCCTGTTCGGCTGGCGGCCGGAGGATCGCATCGGCACCAGTGGCTTCGCCACCGTCCATCCCGACGATCTGGCGCGGGTCCAACACCTGTTCCTCGCCCTGCTCGAACGCGACGGTCTCACCCTCACGATGGAGTTCCGCTACGCCCGCAAGGACGGCGGCTATGTGCCGATCCACCTGAGCGCCACCAACTTGCTCAACGATCCGAATATCCGTGGCGTGCTGATCAACTACCACGACATAACCGAAGCCAAGCAGGCCGAGCACCTCCTGCTGGAGATGAACCGGGAACTCGAGCATCAGACCGCTCTGGCCAACGACATGGCCGCCCGGGCCGAGATGGCCAGCGCCGCCAAGAGCGCATTCCTGGCCAACATGAGCCATGAGATCCGCACGCCGATGAACGGCATCCTGGGCATGACCGAACTGCTGCTGGGGACGAAGCTGGACACCGAGCAGGAGGACTTCGCCCGCACCGCCTACCGCAGCGCCGAATCACTGCTCACCTTGCTCAATGACATCCTCGACTTCTCGAAGATCGACGCCGGGAAGCTGAGCCTGGAGTCCATCCCCTTCGATCCCAGCCAGGCGGCCTATGAGCAGCGCTGTCGAACTGCTGGTCCGCACCGGCCCGGGCATCCCGTCGCGCGTCCTCGGAGATCCTGGGCGGTGGCGCCAGATCCTGACCAATCTGGCTGGCAACGCGATCAAGTTCACGACCAAGGGTCATGTCTGCATCGACCTGTCGTGGCGCGAGCACCGCTTGGTCTTGGAGGTCAGTGACACCGGCATCGGCATTCCGCCCGATCGCGTGCAGGTGCTATTTGCACCATTCGTGCAGGCGGACGACTCCACCAGCCGTCGCTTCGGAGGCACTGGCCTTGGTCTGGCCATCTGCCGCAAGCTGGCAGAACTGATGGGTGGCAGCATCTCCCTGGACAGCCGCGAGGGTGTCGGCTCGACCTTCACCGTAACCCTGCCGCTGCCGTCGGTGGCCGGCCCGGCCCCAGCGGCCGACCCGTCCCTCAGCCTGGTCGGTCAGCGCATTCTGGTCATCGATGACAATGCCTTGAACTGCCGCATCGTCTGCGAACAGCTGAGCGTGCTG
Source organism: bacterium (assembly GCA_020047915.1). Taxonomy (GTDB): domain Bacteria; phylum Planctomycetota; class UBA11346; order UBA11346; family UBA11346; genus UBA11346. The sequence continues at coordinate 19,944 of JAIFND010000096.1, forward strand.
GGGGCCCGGCCCGAGGCCGAGACCTGCGCCCCGCTGGCGGTGGCGACGCTGTGTTCAGCCGCTTCCGGTCCTGACCCCTTTACCGCCGCCATCGTTGATCTGCATATGCCGGACCTCGACGGCATGACCCTGGCCAGTGCGGTCCTCGCCGAACCGGCCACCAGTTCCCTGCCCCTGATCCTCCTCACCTCCTCGGGGGCGAAGGGTGATGCCCAGCGCATGGCCGCCGTCGGCTTCGCCGGCTACCTGGTGAAGCCCGCCCGCCTGGAGGTGCTGGGATCGGTGGTGGCGACGGCCATAGCCCATCGTCGGCAGGGCCTGTGCGACCTGGTCACCCGGCACAGCGTCCGTGAGGCGGCAGGCCAGTCAGCGCCCCCCATCTTGAACCGCTTCGCTGGTCGCGTTCTGCTGGTCGAAGACAATCCGGTCAACCAGAAGCTGGCCCGCATCATGCTGGGGCACCTCGGGGTCAGCGTGACCCTGGCCGAGAACGGACAGCAAGCGCTTGAACTCCTGGCAGCGCAGCCCTTCGACGTGGTGTTCATGGACTGCCAGATGCCGATCATGGATGGCTACGAGGCCACGGCTGCCCTCCGGGCCCGCGAAAGCCGGGACGCGCTGCCGCGTCTCCCGGTGATCGCCATGACCGCCAACGCCATGGCGGGCGACCGCGAGAAGAGTCTGGCCTGCGGCATGGACGACCACATCACCAAGCCGGTGCAGGAACGCCAGTTGGCCGAGGCCCTCCGGCGCTGGCTGCCCGGCGCCACTGCAGTCGAACCGCACGGGCATCACTGACAGCGGCACACCCGTTGCTGCCACCACTGGCAGACGCGCTGGCCGCCCACGGCCTCGGTTGCCAGGCCTGCTCGCAGGCGGCCCAGATGTTCATCTGTATGGCCCGTCCCGATGCGCCAGGCGAGCGCTGGGTTCTGGCCATCATCCTGGAGAGTGTTTCGGGCATGACGGTGGCGGCTCTCGGCAGGTCCCTGCGCGGACTGCCCGGCCGGTCCGGTCTGCCGCTGCTGCTGGTCGATGGCCAGACCACCGCACTCGTCACGAGCCTCGCTCTGCCGCCACCTGTCACCGCCGATCAGCTTGCCAGGCTGGCCGCCACGCCACCAGGACAGTGGACCTCGGCACCCGCCAGGACAACCGCGCCCGCATCCGCCGCCGCCGGGGACTCGGCGCCCGCCACCGGCATCATCCTGGTAGTCGATGACCAGGAGGTGAACCGCATGATTATGCGGCTCCAGGTCCGCGCCGCCGGTCTGCCGACCGAGGTGTGCGCGGACGGGGCCGCGGCGGTTGCCCGGGTCGCTGCCGGCGGAGTTCGGCTCGTGCTGATGGATTGCCAGATGCCGATCATGGATGGCTATGAAGCCACCCGGGCCATCCGTCAGGCTGAAGCCGGTACGAACCGACACCTGCCCATCATCGCTGTCACCGCCCACGCCATGGAGGAAAATCGCCAACGCTGCCTGGATACGGGCATGGACGATTTTCTGTCCAAGCCGCTGACCCGGGAGCAACTCCTGGTCGTGCTCCGCCGATGGCTGCAGGATCCGCCGACGGACGCGCCAGCGAGCAACCCTTCCGCCGGGGTGGTCTTCGATCCGACGCCCCTGCGCACCATCGACAGCGGCACGCCCGGAGTGGGCCGACAACTCGCCGACATCCTGCTGGCGGACCTGGTTCGCGCCCAGGCCACCTTTCAGCAACTCCTCGCCGATGGCGCGCTGGATGCCCTGGGTCGGGCCGCTCACAAGTTGAAGGGGGCCTCTGGCAGCCTGGGGGCGATGGAACTCTATCAGGCATGCAGCGACCTGGAGCAGGCCACGCGCCACCAGGATGACCAGGTTTGCCGCCAGAAGGTTGCCGACGCACTCCTGGCCATCGCGCGATTGCAGTCCCTCCTGACTGCATGTGCTGCATCCCTGACGAAAGGCTGACCCAGGCGCATCCACTGTGTAACGGCTCAGGGGCTTCGCCCCGCGGCCCTGGCGGGCCATCCGGCGCAACGCTGACGCGTTGCGGCTCATTGGGCCGCAGGCCCCACTGGGGCCTGCTCTCGCTGCGCTCGACCCGCTTCGCCCCCCACGGCTTTTGTCGCAGCTCGGTATTGTCGCTTGCGCTCCAATACCGTGGGCGGATGGGCTTCGCCCATTGTATCCGCCCACCGCTGCTCGGCAGCCGCCCCATCGCTACGCGATGGGGACCTGTAGCGTGAGTTGTCACTCCACCGTTAGAGTCCTTGAGGGCAGCGACTTTGACCTGCCAAGTCAAAGTCGGCAAAGTCGCTGCCCTTGAGGACTCGGGGGTGCGGGGG
>JAIFND010000148.1 GCA_020047915.1 bacterium
CCTGGCCTCGATCGAGCGGTTCTGCCTGAAGACATTGAACGCCCACCGGCCAGAGATTCTTCAAGACATTTCAGGTTCGGGACACTAGCATGGCCCACATGGAGCAGATCCGCATTCCCGCCGGGACCTTCCCGACCAAGCAGGCGATGGTCCAGGCGGCGCTGCGCGAGGCCATCCTGTCGGGCCGCCTGCCGCCGGGCGAGCGGGTGGTGATCGACGAGGTCGCGCGGCGCTTCGGCATCTCGATCATCCCGATCCGCGAGGCGCTGCGCCAGCTTGAAGCCGAACGCCTGGTCACCTCGCAGCCGCACGTCGGGCCGGTGGTCACCGGTTTCGACGAGGACGCCGTGGCCGAAATGTTCACGCTGCTCGAGGCATTGGAACTGGCGGCGGCCCGCCATGCCGTCGAGCGGGTCGGTGACGCTGACTTGGACGAGTTGGAGAAGGCCTGCGAGGCCGTCGAGCGCGCTGCGCCGGCGCGCTGGGAGGAGGCCAACGCCCGTTTCCACGCCCGCCTGGCGGCCTGCGCCCGCATGCCGCGCATCGCCGAACACCTCGCCCGCGTGTCGGGCGAGTGGGAACGCCTCTATCGCCTGCGCTACCGTGAAGCCGCCGCACCCGAGCGCACCCGGGCCGAGGCCGACCACCGCGCTTTCGTCGCGGCCCTGCGCCGGCGCGACCTGGCCGGACTGGAGTCCGGGATCCGCGAGCATAACCGGCGCGCCTTGCTACACTACCGGGGTTGAGGAGCATCCCCGCATGCGTCATCCCATGTCCTTGTTCACGGCCTGTGCGCCGTGGTTGCCGATCGATGAACTGGCGCCGCTGGCGGCTGCTGCCGGCTACACCGGCCTCGACCTGGCGTGCAAACCACATCGCTTCGACAGCGCGCGGCAGCCGGGATTCTGGGATAACAACGCCGCGGTCCTCGATCTCGACCGCCTCGAACTGCTGGTCCCGGCCTACGCGCGGGTGCTTGCCGACTGGCGCCTGCGCTGCCCGGTCCTGGCTGGCTACGCCCCGATAACCGACACGGCTTCGGCACGACGGTTGGCCTCGGCCGCACGCCAACTCGACTCCCCGCTGGTGCGTATGTGGGTGCCGCGCCCCGAACGCGGTTACGTCGCCCGTCAGCTGCCCGAGGCGCGCGCCGCCTGGCAGGAGCTGGCGCACATCGCCGAAGGCGAGGGCGTGCGCTTCGTCCTTGAGACCCACGACGGCACCCTGGCGACCGGGGCGAGCGCGGCGATGCGCCTGCTCGATGGTTTGGATCCGCTGCGCGTCGGGGTGATCTACGACATCGCCAACACGGTGCGCGAAGGCTCGGAACCGCTGGAAATGGCGATAGAACTGCTCGGCCCATACCTCGCCCATGTCCACGTGAAGGACGTCTGGCATCGCACCGGCGGAACCGGCTGGGATGGTACCGCCACCGGCTTCGCTCCGCTCGGTCAGGGCACCCTGCGTTGGCCGACGATCCTCGGCACGCTGGCTGCCGCCGGCTACCACGGCTGGCTGGCGATCGAGAATTTCACCTGGCTCGACCATGGGCCGTCACGCATCGCTCAGGACGCATCCTGGCTGCGTGACATGATGGAGGCGGCTGGATCCACCCCCGGCTGACAGGCATGTACAAGGCGATCTTCCTTAATCAGAGCAACGACCAGGTCGGAAATGTATTCGGTGATGGTCGCCGCCAGCGGGCCGAGGGTCTGCTGGCGATCCGCCCCGGAGTACTCAAGCGTGAGGATCTGGCGGCGGTGGCCGGCGAACTACGCGAGGTCGAGATCGTGTTCAGCACCTGGGGGATGCCCGAACTGGGCGAGGCCGATCTGGTGCACCTGCCCAGACTGCGCGCCGTCCTCTATGCCGCCGGCACGGTGAAGGGCTTCGCCAAGCCGCTGCTCGAGCGTGGCATCCAGGTGAGCAGCGCGTGGCGAGCCAACGCCCTGCCGGTCGCCGAGGCGACGCTGGCGCACATCATCCTGGCGTTCAAGCAGAGCCATGTTCAGGCGCGCGCGATCCGCTCGGCCCGCACTTTCTGGACGCCCACCCGGCCGCCGATCACCGGCATGTACGGTTCGACGGTCGGCCTGATCGCCCTGGGTGCGATCGGCCGCCGCGTGGTCGAACTGCTCAAACCCTTCGAGGTGAAGATCATCGCCCACGACCCCTATGCCAAGCCGACCCCCGGGATCGAGTTGGTCGGGCTCGACGACCTGTTTGCGCGTGCCGACGTGGTCAGCATGCATGCGCCATGGATCCCGGCCACCGAGGGCATGATCCAGGGTCGGCACCTGCGTCTGATGAAGCCGCATGCGACCTTCATCAACACCTCGCGCGGCAAGCTGGTGGTCGAGGACGAGATGACCCAGGTGCTGTCGGAACGCCCCGACCTCCAGGCGGTGCTCGATGTCACCTGGCCGGAACCCCCGGCGCACGGCAGCGCGCTGTGGCAGCTGCCCAACGTCTTCCTCACCCCGCACATCACCGGCAGCGCTGGCAACGAGGTGCGCCGCATGGCCGACTGGATGATAGCGGAGTGCGAAGAGCTGCTCGCCGGGCGTCCGCTCAAGCACGGCGTGTCGGTCGGCATGCTGGACACGATGGCGTGAACGTTGTTGCCGGGCGTCCCCGGGGTTGACCGCGCCGCGCCGGTCCACGATGACCGCGCATGCGCCGCCCTCCTGCCGTCGAAGGTCCCCAGCAGCACGACCTTGATCCGGCGGTCGCCGAGCGTTTCGTCGCCGGAGCGCGCATCATCGCCGACGAGCAGGTGCTGGACGCCGGGGCCGGGCTCGGCGCGATAGCTGCCGCTCTGATCGCTGCTGGATCCAAGGTCACGTGCGCGGAATTCGCCCCCGAGCGTCTCGATGAATTGCGCCGGCGCTTCGCCAAGGAGATCGGTGCCGCCCGTCTCAGTGTGGTTGGGGCCGACCTGCGCTCGTGGGATCCCGGCTTTGTCGATTCCTGGCGCGTCATCGCCAATCCGCCCTTCCATCTCACCGCCCAGCTGGTGCGTGGCTGGATCCTGGGGCCGCGTCCGCCGCGCGCCCTCGACCTCATCCTGCAGCGCGAGACGGCCGAGAAGCTGTGCGCCCCCGGCACCCGTTCGGGCGCGCTGCTGGCCTGCGCCGGCCAGGCGACCTTCGTCGCCCGCCTCGACCGTGGGGCGACCAATCCACCCAGCCGGGTCGATCTGGCGGTGTGGCGCTTCCGCCGTTCGCGCGAGGCCGACCCGCGCGAACTCGTCCTGCTCGACAAGCTGCTCGAGCGCGCCTTCGCCGGCCCGCGCACCGTGGCCGAAGCCCTGCGCGGGGTGGCCAGCGCGGTGCAGCTGAAGCGTCAGGGGGCCGAGCAGGGCTGGAACCCCCAGGGTCACCCGCGCGAGGTGCCACCCCATGCGTGGTTGCCGTTGACTAGGCTGCTGGCGATGTGCGGTAAGCTCTGAAGTCCGGTCGTGGCTGCGGTTGTGCTCAGCGCAGCTCGGGCGGCAGTTGGGTGGCGAGCACGCGGAATCCCAGCCGTTTCGAGGCGGCCCGTGCCGTCTCACGATAGGCTAGGCGGCAGTCCTCGGGATCGTCATCATAGGCGCCGCCCTTGACCACCGCCTTGCCGTCTCCGGACACGGGCTGGGGATCGGTGAGGACGGTGGCCTCGCGTGGGCGATAGATGTCACCCGTCCATTCCGCGACGTTGCCATGCACGTCGAAGAGCCCCCAGGCATTGGGCGGGAAGGAACCGACCGGATGCGGCCTCTTGCCGGCGTTGGCCGCGTACCACGCCTGGGTGGCCAGCGGCCGGTCACCCGACCAAGCCCCAGCCGAGCCGGCTCGTGCGGCCCGCTCCCATTCCGCTTCGCTCGGCAAGCGGATGTCCAGACCAGGCGCAAGTTGGGTAAGGCGGGCACAGAAACTGGCTATCTGCGTACGGTCAATGCCGGTGATGGGCAGGTTGTCGCCAGAATGGGCCTGCTCAGGCAGGACGCCCATGACCGCACGCCATTGGGCCTGGGTGATCTCGGTGGCGCCTATCCATTGCCTGGTGGTGATGTGTAGCCCGGCCTGGATCTCATCACGCGAGCGGCCCTCCTCATCAGGAGGACTACCGATGCGTGCCTGGCCGGGAGGAAGTTCGCGTAGACGTAACCGGAACTCTCCGACCTCCAGGTCGGCAAAGCGGCCATACGCATCGCGTCGTGCTGCCTCACGCGCCTGACGCTCCTGCTCGATCCGAGCCTGCGCCTCGCGGGCCTGTTGCGCGGCGGCCTGCGCTGCCGCCAGGGCCTGTCCGGCATGCTTTGCCTCGGCCTCGGCCTGGGCAGCAGCAGTGGCTGCGACTGCTGCGCTACGCTGCCACCACCAGCCTGCGCCGAGGGCAAGTACGACAACTGCAATCGATGCGGGGACGATCCACACCGGTCGGTGGCGCTTGGCCCGGAAGACGCGAGTCGAGCGCCCTGCGCTCAAGGCCTCGAGATCGGTCAGCAGATCAGCGGCGGTCTGGTAACGGGCGGCTGGATCCTTGGCTAGTAGCGCCGCGACCACGGCGGCCGTTCCATGATCGACATCCGGGTTGGCCTGGGTTACTGGGACAGCCGTCTCGTGGATGTGCTGGTAGACCACTCCGGTGATGCTGTCGCTGGCAAATGGAGGTGCGCCGGCAAGCAGTTCGTAGAAGACAATACCCAGGCTGTAGAGATCGCTACGTGCGTCGCATGGCTTGCCTAAGGCCTGCTCGGGGCTGAGATAGCTGGCCGTACCCATGATCTGGCCATCGGTGGTCAATTGCTCGTCGCCGGCACGGCGTACCAGACCGAAATCGGTCAGTTTCAGCGTGCCGTCGGTGCCGAACAGCATGTTGGCTGGCTTGATGTCGCGGTGCACGATGCCGAACCGCGCCGCAGCGGCGAGGCCGCGCGCAGCCTGCAGGATCAGCGCCCGCGCCTCGGCCACGGTCGGATGCCAGCCATCGCGTAAGCGACGTCCAAGGTCTGCGCCATCGAGCAGTTCCATGGCGTAGAAGTGCCAACCGAGATGAGTCCCTGCATGGAAGATCTGGACAATGTGCGGTGATGTGACCTGGGCGATGGCGCGCGCCTCGCGCAGGAAACGCTCCCTCAGTTCGCTGCGCTCGGCCAGTTCGGGCGGCAGTATCTTGATCGCCACGGCACGGTCGAGGCTGGCTTGCCGGGCGCGGTAGACTGCACCCATGCCGCCGCGGCCAAGAATCTCGCCTAGCTCGAAATCCCCCCATGTCGAGCCGACCAACGAGCCGAATCCGGCCACTGCGATGTTGATGCTGGCTGTGATCTTGGTCGCGGCCGAGTCGCTGGACAAAACCACCGGTTTTTCGTTGGCTTGCAGCGGCTCAATCAGGGTTGGCTCGTCTGACATCGGTGGAGTATTATGGGCGTGAAACGGTTCTGGGAAGCGGTGAGGCACACAGCCCGGCGAAGCCGAACCCCAAAGGTTCATTCGTGGCTGGGACCATCAGCCACATGCCCCGCCCCATTGCCCGACCTGGTTCAGGCCCTACCTTTCCCCGCCTTTCCAGGGGAGTCCGTATGAGCCGCCCGTTCAGCACTGCCGAGGTCCGTGAGGCCTATCTGTCCTTCTTCGCGTCGAAGGGCTGCGTGCGCTACCCCAGTGCCGGCCTGGTGCCCGAGAACGACCCGACCACCCTGTTCACGGTCGCCGGCATGTCGCAGTTCAAGGACATGTTCCTGGGCCGCGGTTCGCACCCGTTCAGCCGCGCCACGACCTGTCAGAAGTGCATCCGCACCAATGACATCCTCAACGTCGGCCGCACCGCCCGGCACCACACCTTCTTCGAGATGCTGGGCAACTTCTCGTTCAACGACTACTTCAAGAAGGAGAAAAGCCGCCTGTCGATCTCGGTGCACCAGATCGATGGCGAGGCCTACCGCATCTGGCGCGAGGAGGTGGGCATCCCCGCCAACCGCATCTTCAAGATGGGTGACAACGACAACTTCTGGCCGGCCAACGCGCCGTTGGAAGGCATCGAGGGTCCCGGCGGTTGCTGCAGCGAGATATTCTGGGACCACCGCACCAACGACGATCCGAACGACAACCTGACCAGTTCGACCGGCCGCTTCGTCGAGATCTGGAATCTGGTGTTCCCTGAATTCAACGTCAGGAAGCCCAACCCCGACGGCACGCCCAACCTGGAAAACCTGGGGCGTACCAACATCGACACCGGCTCGGGCCTTGAACGGGTAGCGGCGGTGATGCAGGGCGTGTACAACAACTACGACATCGACCTGTTCCAGACTATCATCCGCCGTGTCGAGGCGGTCAGCGGGGTCGGTTACAACTCGAAGGTTCCGCTCGGCGCCAAGGATCCCCAGGCCGAGAAGAACGCCCTGATCCGCCGCATCGCCGACCACGTCCGCGCCGTGACCTTCTGCATCGCCGACGGCGCCCTGCCCGGCAACAGCGACCGCGGCTACATCGTCCGTCGCCTGATCCGCCGCGCGACCCTCGACCTCGACAAGCTCGGCTGCGAGCAGGTGAAGCTCTTCGAGGTGGTGCCAGCCGTGGTCGAGGTGATGGGCTCGGCCTATCCCGAGATCGGCCGTCGCCAGGCGCTGGCCAGCGAGACGCTGGAGGCCGAAGAACAGCTCTTCCGTCGCACCCTGAAGAAGGGACTCGACATCTTCAATCGCAGCCTCGAACGCCAGAAGGGTTCCGGTGTGTTCGGCGGCGACGACGCCTTTGAACTCGTCGCCACCCACGGCTTCCCCAAGGAGGTCATCGCCGAGCTGGCCGGGGCCGAGGGCCTCAAGCTCGACGAGGCGCGCTTCAAGGCCTGCTGGGAGGAGCACCAGCGTGTCTCGACCAGCAAGGGCGTCGAGGTGTGGAAGGCCAGCGCCCTGCAGGACGCCAAGCCGCGTCTCGGCGCCACCCGCTTCGTCGGCTACACCGACCTGACCGCCCCCGCCCGTTTGACCCTGCTCGAACTCGACGGCAAAGACGTGCAGTCGGCGCCGCAGGGCAGCACGGTGCGATTCGCCCTCGACCAGACCCCGTTCTACGCCGAAAGTGGCGGCCAGATCGGTGATAACGGCACGGTCGAAGGCGATGGCTTCACCATCCGCGTCACCGACACGCAGAAGGACGACGGCCTGTTCGTCCATGCCGGCACGGTGCTCAAGGGCGACGCCCGCCCCGGTGCGGTAACCGCCCGGGTCGAAGGCGAGCGCCGTCGCGACACCACCCGGCACCATAGCGCCACCCACCTGCTGCACGCAGCGCTCAACCAGTTCGTCGGCAGCCATGTCGAGCAGCAGGGCTCGAAGGTCGCGCATGACGAACTGCGCTTCGACATCAACAACCCCAAGGCGCTGACCGCCGAGCAGGTGCAGCAGATCGAAGGCTGGGTCAACCAACAGATCGCAGCCAAGCGTCCGGTGTCGATCCGCGAACTGCCGATCGAGGAGGCGCGCAAGCTCGGCGCCAAGGCGATGTTCGGCGAGAAGTACGGCGCCGTCGTGCGTGTCGTCAGCATGGGTGAAGGCACGCCGGTCTCGGTGGAGTTCTGCGGCGGCTGCCACGTCGGCAACACCGCCGACATCGGCGCGTTCCGCATCACCGGCGAGGCAGCCTCTTCGGCCGGCATCCGCCGCATCACCGCTGTTGCCGGCGGGGCGGCCAAGGCGCTGGTCGATGGCGAACGCGCCCTGGCCGAGGCTGCCGGTCGCAGCCTGGGGCTCATCCAGATTGCCGATCCGCGCGAGATCCACGAGCTGTCCCGCCTCTTCCGCTGCAAGCTTGAGGACGTGCCAGCCCGAGTCGCGACGTTGGCCAGCGAGGTGCGCCAGGTCGCCGTAGCGGCCGGTGGGTCTGAATCGACCATGACCGGCGGCCTGGTCGAGCGCGTCCAGGTCCTGCAGGAGTCGCTCAAGCAGCTGCGCAAGCGGGCCGATGCCCAGGCCGCCCAGGCGGCGGCCGGGGCCGCCGATGAGGTCGCCGCCCTCGCCCTGACCAGCCAGGGAACCACCTATGTCGCGGCGCGCCGCGATGGCCTGGACGGCAAGTCCCTGCGCACCCTGGCCGAGGCGGTGCGTGGCAAGCTGCCAGCAGCCGTCATCGTGCTGGCTTCGGCCCACGAAGGCAAGGTGGGGCTGGTCGCCCTGGTGCCGGCCGAGCTCATCAAGCGGGGCCTGTCGGCCGGGGCGATGATCGGCAAGCTTGCCCCGGTGGTCGGCGGCGGCGGCGGGGGCAAGCCGGACTTCGCCCAGGCCGGCGGCAAGGATGCCACCCAGATCGACACGGCCTTGGCAATGGTGCCCGCCCTGGTTGCAGGCTGATCGCCTTCCGGCAAGGTATCCAGCATGGCCAAGAAGGGCGAATCCGAAGGCGGCAAGAAGGGCGGCACCGACTCGTGGCGTCGCGACCCCAAGCGCCAGTCGGGTGAGCATCGGGCACCAAAGCCTGATGCCGAGCCGACGCAGGAGGAGTCCACGCGCAGCGGCAAGTCAAATCGCACGCCGAAGCCCGAGGGCAGGCCCAGCAGCGAGGCGCACCATCGTCCGGCGCGTCCCTCGGGCGAGCATGCGGTCGGTAGCGACAGCTTCACCCGGCGCCGCAAGAGCACCTTCCGCGGCATCCCGGTGGTACCCGGCATCGCCATCGGCCATGCGCGCATCAAGTTCCGTCGCACCCAGGTCCTCGCCGACCGCGAGATCCAGCTGGAGGATGTGGTCAAGGAGGAGGAGCGTCTCGCCGAGGCGGTGCGCCTGTCCAAGGTCCAGCTGCTGGAAAGCCGGGCCAAGGTCGCCAAGGAGGTCGGCGAAGTCGAGGCGATGATCTTCGACGCGCACATCGCGATCCTCGAAGACCAGGTATTCCTGCGCAAGGTGCGCAACCAGGTCGCCAAGGAGCTGAAGCCGGTCGAGGTCGTGGTCGCGACCACGGTCGAGGGCTACTACCGCACCATCTCGCAGATCCAGGACATCCATCTGCGTGAACGTGCCGCCGACATCCGCGACGTCGGCCGTCGTCTGCTCGACAACCTCGAGAAGCTGACCAATCCGGTCGAGCGCGCCTCGGCCGAGATCGACCTCGACAGCGACGAGATCATCTGCGCCCACGAACTGCTGCCGTCCGATCTGGTCGCCCTCGAGCACCGCCGCAGCCAGGCCATCCTGTGCGAACTGGGCAGCGACCGCGGCCATGCCGCGATCATGCTGCGTGCCATGGGCATCACCTCGGTGATGGGCGTGGTCGGCCTGATCGAGAACGTGCAGGACGGCGACCTGATCATCGTCGATGGCTCCAGCGGCGTGGTCTATCTCAATCCCAAGAAGGATGTGGTCGACAGCTACCGCAAGACGCAGAAGGAGTTCGACAACTACAAGCGCGTACTGTCGGCCGAGGTCGAGCTGCCGGCGATCACCACCGACGGCCACGCCGTCGAGCTGCTGGCCAACGTCAGCAAGCACGCCGAAATCGACCTGGCCAAGCGCTACAACGTCGATGGCGTCGGGCTCTATCGTTCCGAATTCCACCTCATGGTCTCCTCGACCTATCCGGACGAGGAGGAGCAGTACTGGATCTACCGCGAGGCGGTCGAGCGCATGGGCGGCAAGCCCGTCACCCTGCGCACGATGGACATCGGCTCGGACAAGAAGCTGCCCTACATCAAGATGAGCGACGAGGACTCGCATGTCCTCGGCCGCCGCTCGATTCGTCTGATGGGCGAGCTTGAGGAATACCAACTCATCCAGCTGCGCGCCATGCTGCGCGCCAGCGCGCACGGCCCGATGAAGCTGATGTTCCCCTTCATCACCTCGCTCGAGGACATCCGCCTGGGCAAGCGCCTGGTGCGCGCTGCGCGGCGCGAACTGGAAGAGCGTGGCGCGAAGTTCGACCCCGACATCCAGATCGGCATGATGGTCGAGGTGCCCGCCGCCGCGCTGTCGCTCGACAAGTACGTGCGCGAGGTGTCGTTCTTCTCGGTCGGCACCAACGATCTGACGCAGTATGTCTGTGCCGCCGATCGCAACCACCCCGAGGTCGCGCCGTGGTTCAAGGGTCACAACCCCGGCATGCTGTGGTTGATGCGCCATATCGTCGAGACGGCCAAGGCCAACAACACCGAACTGACGGTCTGCGGTGAGATGGCTGGTGATCCCTTCTACACCATGTTCCTGCTCGGCATCGGCGCCAACCGCCTGTCGATGTCGGCGCCGCAGGTGCCGCTGGTGAAGAAGATCGTGCGCTCGGTCAATCTCACCGGCGCCCAGAACCTGGCACGGCGCGCGTTGCAGCTGACCAGCACCGGGCAGATCCGCGAACTGTTCGCCACCACCGTGCAGCAGATCCTCGGCCGTGACCTCAGCTCGTGGTCGATCGGCGATGGTGACAGCGCTGGCGGCGGTGCGCTGGTGCCCAAATAGCTTGGAGCTTAAAGCTTCGCGCTTTGAGTACGAACTTAGGAGACGAGAGCATGTCTGAACGCAATGCGACCCTTGGCGCGGCCTTCATCAAGGCCTATGGCAGCAAGCCTGAGGGCGCGGTGCGTGCGCCGGGCCGGGTGAATCTCATTGGCGAGCATACCGACTACAACCACGGCTTCTGCCTGCCCATGGCGATCGAACGCGAGGTGGCCATCTGCTGGCGTCGGCGCAACGACGGACGGGTGCGGGTGATGTCGCTGGAGCAGACCGGCGTGGTCGAGTTCGCCCTGATCACTCCGATCGCGCATGCCACCGACAAGGCCCAGCGCTGGGCCGACTACGTGAAGGGTTGCGCCCAGATCCTGCAGGA
>JAIFND010000024.1 GCA_020047915.1 bacterium
CCGGTCGCTTCGGTAAGACCGCGGGCCATCTCCGCCGAGGTCGCCGATTGCTGCTCGACGGCAGCCGAGATCGACACGGCCGCCTGCCTGGCGATCTCAGTGCTTTCCCCGACCATGGCGATGCGCGGCAACAGCACGTCGATGGTGCGCTTGATGTCGGCCGCAGACGTGGCTGCCTGCTGGGCAAGCTGCTTGACCTCGCCTGCCACGACGGCGAAACCACGGCCAGCCTCGCCGGCCCGGGCCGCCTCGATCGTGGCGTTGAGCGCCAGCAAGTTGGTCTTTCCCGCGATGCTGGAGATGCTGTCGGTGACGGAAATGATCGATTGGGTGGCCTCGGCCACGGCCTTGGCCGCCCCGGCCGCGGTATCGACCTGACTGGCCATGCGCTGGCCGTTCGCCGCGACCTCACGGACGCAGGCCGACAGTTCCTCGGCCCCGGCTGTCACCGACTGCACCTGGTCGAGGCTGCGCCCTCCGGCGCTGGCGACGGCGTCTGCCGCGCTACGAGCAGCACCCGCATTCGCATCCAGACGGCCGCTGGTGGCATCGAGGGCCCGTGCCGCCGTATCAAGTGCCACGGTAGCAGCAGCAATGTCCCCAACCGCCCCGCGCAACTGCCCGACCATGCGGGCGAAGGCCCCGCCCAGCTCGTCCTCTGGACCGCGTACCTCGGGCTTCACGCCAAGGTCGCCATCCGCTATGGCCGCAGCCGAAGCACTCAGACCGATGAGGTACCGTTCGGCCGACAACAGATCACGACCGAGGTCGCCGAGTTCGTCGCTGCGCGCCCCGAGGCTATCGAGCTGACGACGCGGTATAGCGCTGCCGGCAAGCCGACCGCGGCTGATCTCTTCGAGTCGCCGGCTGGCCACCCGCAACAGGACCGCAACACGCCAGAGCATCCCACCTACCAGCAGCGCGAGAATGAGAGCTGCAATACCGACGGTCCACATCAGCAAGCGGCGGGTCTGACCGGCAGCTTGCGCCTCGGAGGCGGCGAGCTGGCCAAGTTGCCGCACCTGGTCGGCAGCCACACGTTGCCGTTCGACGTCCAACTGGCTGCCATCGGCGACCAGCAGGACACTGCCCAGGACCTGCCCCTCGGCGGAGATGGGCACGGTGATCAGACCAGGCGACGTCGCCTGGCCCGCATCACCGGCCTGGGCCAGGATCTTCCCGTCAGGACTGCGGTAGGCCAACCAGCGCAGTCCACCCGCCGCGTACGCCGTCTTCAGATAGGTGTCGAGGGCGCTGAGATCAAACGCTGCGATCGCGGCCGGGGCGATCGTCGCCAGCATCGAAGCCGTGCCCTCGACGCGCTGCCGGGCGAGTGCAACCTCGCGGCGATCGGCGGCAGCCCCGGTCTCACGCAGACCCGCAGCAAGCTCATCGTGCACCCGTGCGGCGGCCGTACCCTGACCGTCGAGGACGCGCCAGGCCGCTCCGCCCAGTACGACGACCAGGGCGACCACGACAGTCAGGGCGATGCGCCAGGCGATGCCGACGCGGATCTTGGGGCCGGACATGGCTACGGCCTTAGCGGTCGAAGGGCGGCTGCTTCAGGGACTTGAGCAGTTCCATTGTCGGAGCGAGGTCCATCGGCGCGATCCATCCCGAGATCTCGGCCTTGACCAGGGCCGGCTGATCAGCCGGCAGGGCGAGGCAGGCGGCGGCCAGCGTCTTGGCCTGGGCGGCATCAAGCCCGGCCCCGGCAAGCAGGAACCATTCGGGGTAGAATGAGGTGGTCCGGGCGTGCGCGAAGCCAGCCTCGGCCGCCTGCGGTTCGACCACGATGACATCGGCTGCGACAAGCTTGCCCTTGGCGATCATGTCCTCGAGCACCCCATTGCGGACGAAGCCGGCATCGAAGGCCCCAGCCTTCACCGCCAGCACGATATCGTCCTGCTTCTTCGAAATGGTCCGCTGGATGTCCTTGGTCGGATCAAGACCTTTGGCGAAGAGCAGCCCCGCCTGGAATTGCCAGGCACCGGCCGAATCGTCGCCGTAGGTCATCACCTTGCGACCACGCAGATCGCCAACCGTGGCAATGCCGGACTTGGGGTTGGCGAGGATGACGCCAGCCATGCGGGTGGAACCATCCTTGGCCTTCCAGGTCGCCAGCGGCACGGCCGCACTCTCATGAACGACCCGGGCGGCCAGCCCGGGATTGCACACCAGCAGATCCACACTGCGTTCGGCCATGGCCTTGGGGACCTGGGCGATGGGCAAGGCCACCAGTTCGGCGGAACGGCCGCATTGGGTACCCAGCCAGGTGGCGAACTCGCTCCATTGGGTCTTGGCCGCCAGTTCGCCCCGGTTGGCGAGCACACCGAGGCGCAGGGGCGCAGATTCGCCGGCCATCAGTGTGCCGAGAACACAGGAAAGAATGAGAAGAACCGCGGTACGCAGCATGGGAGGCTCCGTCTGAGGAAGGCAGGTGTATACTGATACACCCGATGCCGACAGGTTGCAAGCCTCGCGGGAATGACGGAGCAACCCAGGTTTCCGCCGCGAGATCGGTCTCAGCCCGCCAGGCGCTGCTTCTGCTTGCGGTAGGTGCCCGGGGTCACGCCGCGCCGGGCGGCGAAAACGGTGCAGAGATAGGCAGCCGAAGCGAAACCGGCCCGCAACGCCACCGCCTTGAGCGGCAGGTCGGTCTCCGCGAGCAGTCGCGCCGCATGATCGATGCGCAGGGCGAGCAGCGACTCGGCGGGACCATGGCCGAGGACCGAGGCGAAGCGCGACTGCAGGGTGCGCAGGGAGACCCCGGTCGAGCGGGCGCACTCGGACAGCGACACCTTGGTATCGGCATGCATGCGCAGCCAGGCGATGGCACCGCGCACGACGGGATCGGCGACCGGCTGCTGGTCGGTCGAATCACGGACGACCACCTCGAGGGGCGGAAGGCGCCGCAGGGACTCGACCTGGGCGCCGGACAGCAGGCGGTCGAGGGCTTGTGCGGCAGCGGCGCCGACCCCGATCCCGTCCATACGCACGCTGGTCAGGGTCGGCTTGGCCAGACCGCAGACCAGATCGTCGTCATCGACGCCGATCATCGCGATCTCGTCAGGCACGGCGATGCCGGCAGCATTGGCGATCTGCGAGACATGCAGGGCATCCTGATCAGCGCAGACGAGCAGACCGCAGGGTTTGGGCAGGCCGCGCAGCCAGGCGGTGGTCCGCTCGATCTGATTGACGTAGCGCCCGTTGACCCGCTCGCCTTCGTAGAGCACGTGGCAGTCCACGCTGTGACCGGCGGTGGCCAGGCGTCGGACGAAGCCATCCCGCCTGCGCGGGCTGTAGAGCCCGGCGTTGAAGCCGGCGAAGGCGAAATTCCGATGCCCAAGTCCAAGCAGATACTCAGCCGCCTTGGCCCCGGCGGAAGCGTCATCGGAGACGACGGCAGGAACCCCCGGAGTCTCGCACCAGTTGGAGCAATCGATCAAGGGGCGGCCCTGCTCGACCAGCTGCTCGAGGCTGATGGCGTTGCCCGCCGCGCAGTGGATGATCCCGGTGAAGTTCTTGACGTCCATCGGTTTGGTGCGCGAAGGCTCGTTGCGCGTCAGGTCCCAACCACCACGCGCCGTGGCATAACGGTATACCCCCCGGACGATGTTGCGGTAATATCCGCTCTGGACGGAGATGAGGACGAGGATGCGCGGCCGGGACATGCGCCGGATCACAACCATGATACGCCCAAGCGCAATGGGCTGCCGGTCACGATGGCATCGCCCCGGCGTACTACAATAATCGCCCCCATGAGCATCCCCATCGTCTGCCCATCCTGCGCCCATGGCATGCAGGCCCCAGATACGGCGCTCGGAAAGGCGGTCCGCTGCCCGAAGTGCGCCACGGTCGTGGCCGTCAAGCCGCCTGCACAGAACACCCCGGTGAAACCGACGGCGCGCACCGTGAAATCGACGAAGGGGACAAAGGCCGCAAACCCGGGCAATGGCCGCAAACCCGCCGGCAATCAACCGGGCCGACGCGGGCTGCCGATGGTCGTGCTTGCGATCGGGGCCGGTGTCCTGGTCCTCGGTGTCATTGCTTGGCTGGTACTGGGGCGAGCCGAACCAGCACCGTCCGTTGCCGATCCCCCCTCCCCTGCAGACGCCCCCACCGCCGACTTCGCGCCGCACATGCAGGCAGGGCAGGCAGCCGGGTCGGATGCACCAGCCGCTCCCTCCCTACCGACGCCCCAGGCCACGCAGCAGATCTCAGCAACCGCGCCCCCGACACCTCGCCACAGCGGATCGACGGGGGCTGCCCGGGTCGTTGAAGAACGCATCCTTCTCGCCGGATCCCCGGGTTCGACCCGGTTCCGGGGATCACACCGGTTGTCGGACGGCAGCATCCTGGTGTGCGGTGGCACCGATGATCTCACCTGGACCGCACCGGCGCAGCGCATCCAACTGCCCCACGCCGGCCTGCCCAACCAGAGCGGCAGCATTTTCGGCTTCGTCCTCCACCTCAGCCCCGATCTGGCAACCATCCGCAGCGTCTGGCATTTCCCCAAAGGGGCGAGCGGGGACATCTGCCGGCTCCGCTCGACCGAGATCCCGGGCCAAGCGACCGGCGATCTCTACCTCAGTGGCGAGCTGGCAGCCTACACGACACCGAAGGACGACGGCTACTGGATCGCCCGCCTTGATGGCAACGCGGTGCACCGCGCACCCTCTAAGCCGGCCTGGATCGTTCCGATCAAGGCCGGCAAACGTGATGCGGCCGGCGACACCTACGACGGCAAGAGTGACTACAAGGAGCGTCAGCCCTGGGATGTCGGCAGCGACGGTCGGGTGATCTACGCCACCGGCGTCCCGTATGATTTCGGCTGGGCCGCCCTGGAATGCATCGATGGCAACGGCAAGCCGCTGCGCCTCGCCCGCATGCCCTTCCAGATGACCGAAACCGGCGGCTCAGGCGTGGTCCTGAAGGTGGGCCGTGCGGGCAGCCTGCGCTCGATGACCCAGGAGGATTTCGATCTCCGGCAGGAGGACGAAAACGGCAATCCGGGACGCAAGGGTCGCTATCCGGACGACTACTATTTCCAGGGACCGGTGCCCAACACCAAGGCTCCCGGCTACACCGGCTACCGGACCAGTGACAAGCCGACGCAGCGGATCGGCAAGATCGCGATCGACCGACGCGACAACCATCTCTACTTCGGCACCTCGACCCAGACCAAGCTGCCGCAAGGCGGCCTGCCCGACTTCGAGCCGGCGATCATTGCCCTGGACGAGCAGGGTGGCTTGAAGTGGTGGGCGCGCGGCTACCAGGAGATCGAACGGATCGGTGCCAACGCCAACGCCAAGGCGGATGCGATCAACTCGCCGCCCGACCAGTACATCGACGGTTTGGCCATCGACTATGCCACGAATCGCCTGGTGGTCGTGGCCCGCTGCCATGGCAATGGCGTGATCAATTTCTGGCGCAGCCAGCAGGTCAAGAACCGCGAAGGTCGGGAAGGATTCCAGAGGCAGTTCACCGGTACCAATGGCAATGCGCACTACTCCTGGCTTGGCCGTTACACCCTGGACGGCGGCAAGATCACCGCCGCGTCCTATCTCGCCGACCTGGGCGACTACCTCAAGCCGAACAAGCGCTATCCGCCTGGGCATGCGCTGGCCGGCTGGCCGGACATCAATGACGCCTGGCACAACCTGCAGACCACCCGGGTCGCGGACGTCGAGACCGACAGCTATGGCCGCACATTGGTGATCGGTATCGGCAAGCGATCCTTCACCACCGTGGACGCGAAGATCCAGAACCTCATCCCGACCGGTGGCAACGATCCTGCCGCCGCCTGGTGCCCCTTCGTCCGGGTGTACGACACCGACCTCGGTGGCATCGCCTATTCAAGCATCATCCGTGG
>JAIFND010000127.1 GCA_020047915.1 bacterium
TGGGGGCCTGTCGTAGCGCCGACCCATTTTCGACTTCACGACTGGGCCGGCAGTCCAATCCGCATTTCTTCCGCCTTCCGACTTCCGCCTTTCCAAGGTCAGTGCCCTTAACGCAACGCCATTGGGATCAGGCGCCAGCCTTGCGCGCCCGTCGGGCGGCGATGAACGAACGCACCGCCAGCACCATCAGCACGGCGCAAAGCAGGAAGGTCAACGAGCGGGCACCGACAGCCAGCGGACGCTGCACCTCGCCACCGCTGAGCAGCGCCGGCAACTGGGGGAGGGCCCCGACGCTGCCGACGATGCCGAGCAGGGCGACCATCGCCGCGCCATGCATCGCATGCTTGCGCAGGCCGGCTTTCAGTGCCAGCAGACCCGCGATGAGCAGCAGCAGTCCGAGCGCGGCCGGGATCAGGATGGTCAGGCTCGGCGAGTCGCTGAGCATGCGGCCGCCGACGCCCACGGCGATGAGCAGGATGGCGGTGATGATCGTGATGATGGGCATGCCTGCACCCTGGCGTCGGCCCCGCGCCGCCCAGGGGCGAGTGGCCGAAGTTCTACGGGTCAAGCCGCGCTGGAGGAACAGACGCCAGTAGGCAGGATCAGCAGCAGATGCATCCACTGGCGCGACATCTCCCCGAGTCCTGCACCCTCGCCGACCTTGCTCGCGGCTTCATCGCCTGGCACGCCGAGCGACCACCACCAACCGGTCCTGTCACCTGCCGTCGGGGCTGTTCCGCATGCTGCTACCAACCTGCACCACTGACGCCCGCGGAAGCCTTCATGCTGGGCGATCTGCTGCATGCGCATCCCGACCTCCGTCGCCGTGCAGATCACAGCCGTCGACGCGACCGCATATCCTTCCGCCAGAATCCGCGGTCTTCTGTGCACCAACGCTGGCTACGCGAGCGGATACCCTGCCCGTGCCTATCCGACGACGGCAGTTGCAGCATCCATCCCCAGCGACCGCTGGTCTGCCGTCAGCACCATGTCTCCTCACCAGCCGAGGCGTGTACCAGCCCGGACGGGATCGGAGTCGAGATCCTGCTGCTGGATCTCGACCTGCGTGAACTACTGAGCGTCCTCTGCGCCCGTCTGATGCAGTCCGCCCCCCTGTCGATCCCGCTGCCCTGCGTCCTGTCCTGGACCCATGCGCACCGCCGTTGGAGTCACCGTTCCTGGACGCGTCAGGCGATCCTGCTCGAACTTGCCGATATCTGAGCCAGCCTACGCGTCGAACTGGCGCAGGTGATGATCGCAATGACGCCAGGTGAAGCGCGCCCACTGCTGCGGGGACAGCTTGCCGAGCAGCGGATGGACACCCCAACTCTGATGCGTGCCGGTGTGGAAACGGAAGAGGTATTCGACCACACGGTTGCGGTCCCACAGGAACTCATGCTCGGAGGTCGCCGGCAGCACCTCGGGTGGCCCCTGGATCTTGCCGCGCGGCCAGGCGAAAGGTGCGTCGATCACGAACATCCGGCCATACCAGCGGTTCATCCAGCCATCGGTGACATTCAAGCGCACCTCGCCAAAGGTGACGCGCAGCGATTCGGCGAGATGGCAGAGCATGCGGTGCGCATCCAAGGTGCCCCACAGGCGGGTGGCATCGGGACGCACGCGCTCGACGCGCTGGATCAGGGCGGCACGGACCGGCATGGAGAGCAGGGACGGCATGACGGCACCGTATGCAGACGGAGCGCGGGCGGAAGACTGCGTCAGCGCGGGGCGCTGACATCGCGTCAACGCAAACACCACGCGCTCAGCGCGGGGCAGGAGCCCCGCGCGCCGGTCGGGGCAGGAGCCCCGCGCTCCAGCTCCAGGTGCAGCGTTGTTCGCGGCTGGCCAGGGCGGCGGCGAGAAGGGCGGCGTCGCCGACCAGCAGCAGTCGCTCGCGGGCGCGGGTGACGGCGGTGTACACCAGTTCGCGGTTAGCCAGGGGATGCGCCGCAGGCGGCAGGCTGACCACCACGCTGGCAGCCTCGCTGCCCTGGGCCTTGTGCACCGTCGTCACCCAGCCGGTCTCGCAGGCCGGCAGGCGGGCCGGGGCGAGGCGCCGTACCCCGCCGGAACCGTCCGGGAAGCAGGCGCGCAGCTGACCGTCCTCCGACCACAGCACGCCGAGATCGCCGTTGGCCAGGCCGAGGCGGTGGTCGTTGGCGGTGACCAGCAGCGGCCGGCCATGCGCGTGGTGCGGCGCCGGACCCAACACGCGCACGCCAAGCAGATGCTCGATGCGCTGGTGCAGCTCGACCACGCCCCATGGCCCCTCGCGCGTCGCCGCCAGCACCAGCAGCCGGCCGAGCGTTGTCAGGGCCGCGCCCGGATCCGCTGCCGAAACCACCGATCTGACCCACGGCTCGACGAGCTGGCGGACCTCCGACCAGGCCTCGGCATGCGCGACGCGACGCGCATCGGCATGACCGCCAGCCAGCACCACCTCGGCCGCCGCGGCGTCGCCAGCACGCAGGGCCGGGGCGAGGGAACGCAGCCCGGTGGCGGCGCCGGCTTGGCGGTGCACCGTGCTGAGACGTGCCACCGCGAGCGGCAGGCCGGCGACCGCATCGCGCAGCACCGCGCCGGCTTCAACGCTGGGCAGCTGGGCGTCATCGCCGAGCAGGATCAGCCGTGCGCGCGGCGCGAGGGCGCGGGCCAGCCCGGCGGCAAGATGGACATCCAGCATGCTCGCCTCATCGACCACCACGACCTCGGCGGGCAGACGCCGCGCGGCGCCGTGGGCGAAGCGCGCCGACGCGGCATCCCAGCCGAGCAGGCGATGCACCGTGGTCGCTTCGCGGGCGGCGCGGGCGATGGCCTCGCGGCTGTCCGGCGGCACCTGCGGCAGGCCGCGTTCGATGGCGGCGCGCAGCCGCGCGGCGGCCTTGCCGGTGGGCGCGGCGAGCCGGATCGCACAGGGACCGCCAGCCAGCAGCGCGGCCAGGGCACGCACCACCGTGGTCGTCTTGCCGGTGCCGGGACCGCCAACGATCACCGCCAGGCGGCGTTCGACCGCGAGACGCACCGCAGCATCCTGGCCGGCATCCTGGCCCAGCGTGATGAGCGCGGACTGCGCCGGTGTCACGCTGGCGGGTGGGGCCGAGGCGAGCAGCCCGAGGCGCGTCGCCAGGTCGCCTTCATCGCGGGCGCAGGCCGACCAGGCGACCAGGCCGTCACGCACGGTCAGCGGCGCAGCCTCGGGATCGGCGGCGGCGCAGCCGGCCGCCACCAGGCGCTGGGCGTCGGAGGGATCGATCGGCCGGGCGGTGTCACCGGCCAGACGGGCCTCGGCAAGCTGCGTCGCAATGCGCCGGACCAGCTCGGCTTCGGCCGGACAACGCCCGGCCAACCACGCGGCGATCGGATCGGCAACACTCATGGCCGGTCCTCCAGCAGTTCGCGTTCCAGGGCCTCGACGAGCGCGAGGGGCGGTTTCCACGTCCACACCCCCTGCCCGGCATCGACACCGCGCAGGAAGATCCACGCCGCCCCGCCGACATCGCGCTCGTAGGTGTAGTCGGCGCCGAGCCTGGCGCGCAGATGGCGATGCAAGGCCAGCAGGTAGATCAGCGCCTGCACGAGATAGCCGTGCTCAACCATCGCCGGCCACAGGCGATCCGGGGCGTAGTCCTCGATCCGGTCGCCAAGGTGGTTGCTCTTCCAATCCAGCACCCACCACGCCGTCCCGTCACCGACCAGCAGATCGACGAAGCCCTTGAGGAAGCCGCCGGCCGGCGCCGCCTCGCGCAGCGCGGGCAGGCCGTCGAGCGCGCCGTCGGGCACGGCCCCGTGCGCGCGGATCAATTCCAGGATGCGCCCGGGACGGACGCGTGCGAGGGGTAGGTGGAACTCCCATTCGGCGCGGCGCAGGCGGTCGGGCACCGCCGCCAAAACCAGTTCGTGGTCATCCTGGCGGATCGGCAGAATGGCCAGGGCCTGCAGACAGGCGCTGACCGCCGCCACCGGATCGGCGGCGTGCGGCTGGCGCGGGCCGCTGTGCTGCAGGTCGAGCCGGGTAAGCTGTTTCAGCACTTCGGGCGCGGGATCGCCGACGAAATCCCAGTCCTCGATCGCTGTGTGCAGAGCGTCGCCAACATCGGCGCCGCGCGCCACGGCACGCATGCCGCTGGCTGGCTGATCACCGGATCGCGCCTCGCCGTGCGGCTCGTCGCCGCGCCGCTGCTCGGGCACGGCCTGGCCCTGGCCGAGCAGGCCGGTGAAGCTGGTGACGCAGCGCGGGGTGTCGAAGCTGCGCCGCGCATCTGCAGCGAGCAGACGCAGACCATCGCCGACGACCTGTGGTTCCGCTTCCTGCCAGACCAGGCGTTCGGTGCCTGCTGCGCGCAGGCCGATGCCAAGGTCGGCATCGACCAGTTCGCTGACCGTCAGCAGGCTGTCGTCCAGGCGCTGCTGGCGATCCGCCGCCCCGGTGCCGGTCGCGGCGCGCCATGCGTCGTGGGCCTCGCCGGCCGGACGCAGCCACCAGCCGAGGCTGGAGCGCAACGGCAGATGGAGATGGCCCTTCGCCTGGTCCCACATGCCCCACAGGACATAGGTGCGGACCCGCGCGCGGGTCAGCGCGACATAGGCGAGGCGCAGCTGCTCGGCGTCATCTTCGTGCGCCACCGCCGCTTCAGCCGCCTCCAGTTCTGGGCCGGCCAGCACCAGGCGTGCGCCGTGCTCGTCCGCGACCAGCACGCCCTCTTCCTCGCGGTCGCGGCGTGTGCCCAGGTAGGGGCAGAAGACGATGGGGAATTCCAGGCCCTTCGCGACATGCATGGTGAGGATGCGCACCGCACTGGCATCGCCCTCAAGACGCAGACGCCGCGCTTCGACCCCCTCGGGGCTGCGCCTGGCCCACCAGGCCAGCAGGCCTGCCGGGCGCAGACCGCCGCTGCCTGCCGCATGCAGCACCTCGACCGCATGGCGCCAGTCGGTCAGCCAGCGTTCGCCATCGGGCAAGGCGGCATAGCGCGCCAGCGCCCCGACCGACGCGCCCCACGCCTCGATCGCCGCGGTCAGGCCGTGGCGCTGCCAGCGCCGGTGCCAGAGCTCGACCTCATCGACCAGACGCTGCCAGGCGCCGTCATCGGCGGTCAGCGCCGCGATCTCGGCCGCCGTCCGGCCCCAGCCGCGCGTGGCCAGGGCCAGGCGCAGGGCCTGGCCGTCGCGTGGGCGCGCCAGGGCGGTCAGCACGGCATGCAATTCGACTGCGGCGGGGCTGTCGAGCACATCGCCATCTGCCGCCATGGTCGCCGGCACGCCGCAGGCGCGCAGCGCCTCGCGCATGGCGCGGGCCTGCGCCGAGGTGCGGACCAGCACGGCGCAGTCGCGCGGCTGCACCGCGGTCTCGCCCAAACGCACGCCACTCAGCAGGCGTACGATCTCGCTGGCGACCACCGCCTCGCGGCGCGGCGGGCGTCCGTCATCGGGCGGGATCAGCACGGTCAGCGGCGCATCGTCGTCATCCAGCATCACGCGCGCCGGATCCCTCTTGCCCGCGACCTTGGCCAGGGCCACGCGGGGATCGAGGAAGGGCGCCGAGGTGCGACCGATCAGCGCCTGGACGGCCTCGACCAGACGCGGATCGCTGCGGTGGTTGATGAGCAGCGGCAGTCGCTCTGCTTTATCGACTGCCACGAGATAGGCCCCGAGATCGGCACCACGGAAACGATAGATCGCCTGCTTGGGATCGCCGACCACGACCAGGCGGCCGCCGTCGGCGTAGGCGCGACGGAAGACCTCCCACTGCACCGGGTCGGTGTCCTGGAACTCGTCGATCAGCGCCACCGGCCAGCGCGTGCGCAGGCTGACGGCGAGATCGGGGTGCGCGTCGAGGGCGGCCCGGACGCGGCGCAGCAGATCGTCCTGGGTCCACACGCCGGCGACCGCCTGGCTGGAGCGCAGTCGCTCGGCGACGGCCGGGCACAGCCAGCCGAGCCAGGCGACCCGGACCATCGCCACCGCCGCGACCAGAGCGCGGCAGGCGACGAGCAGCGGATGCGTTGCGGCCGCTGGCTGATCGGCCTTCTTGACCAGTTCGGTGGCCTCGGCGCCCAGAGCGGCCACCTCAGCGAAGGCGGCCAGCGGATCGCCTCCCGCCGCCAGATGCGCGATGGCGGCCTCGGGTTTGGCGTCCTTCTTCCAGTCCCAGGCTTCGAGGGTGGCGAAGGCCTCGGGTGTCGCTGCGGCGCGTACCGCAGCGGCGGCGGCCTCGGCCGCCGCGAGAACCTCCTCCAGACCGACCTGCGGCACGACGCGGGTGCCGGGGTGGCGGTTCCAGCGCTGCCACAACCGTGCATCATCCGCAACCGACCACGCAGCGGCGAACCTGGCCAGGCGGGCATCACTCCACAGCCGCGACCGCCACGCATCGCGCACCGCCGCAGCGACCAGTTCGCTGTCGTCCGGGGCGAGTTCGGCGGTGAAGGCCTCGCCGCTCAGGAAGGCCGAGGTCTCCAGCACCCGCTTACAGCAGGCGTGGATCGTCCCGACCGCCAGTTCGTCGAGATCGCCCCACGCCAGATCGAGGCGCTGGCGCACCGCGACGCGATCGCCCAGCGCGGCCTCACCCATGGCGACCAGCGCCTCGGCGTGCGGCGTCCCGCCCGGACGGCCGGCGACCACGGCGCGGCAGGCGGCGAGCACGCCGCGGATACGCGCCGCCAGTTCGTCGGCGGCGGCATTGGTGAAGGTGACGACCAGGATGCGGCGCAGGTCGGGCTCGGACCCGGTCAGCAGCAGACGCACGACCAGATGGCTCAGCGTCCAGGTCTTGCCGGTGCCGGCGCTCGCCTCGATGGCGCAGAAACCGGCCGGCAATGAGTCGCGCGTGACATCGAAGCTCATGCCTTGCTCCGTTTCCGCGTCGGCTTGGCGGCGACCGGGGCTTCAGGCGGTGGCGGCAGCAGCAGCTCCCACACGCGCAGCATCAGGTCAACCGAGGTCGGTGTGATCGCCTGCCGGCCACGCCACGCCAGCTGTACAGCCGGGATCTCGGACTCGCCGGACCGATCACCGTATTCGATGATCCACGGCGGGCCTTGGGCGATGGCCAGCAGCACCTCGGGCGGCTGGTCGCGTTTCTCATGCAATTTCCAGGCCGTGCGCGGGAAGAACGGCAGCGGTTCGGCCAGGGCGCGGCGCGTCAGCTGCAGCAGTTCACCAAGACGCCCAGCAGCGGTGCCATCATGGGGAGCAAGCGCTTCGCGCTCCTGCCGCGCCACCGCCTCGGCACGGCCGGGGGCCTCGCCGCGCGCGTGCTGCCAGGCGTTCCACGCCAGCAGCCGGATCGCCAGCGCGAGGCGCACCCGCTCGCTGATCCTGGCCCCGGCATGCACCTGGCGCAGCACCCCGCCCACCGGCGGCGGGTCGAGCAGGCCGTCCAGCCGCCAGCCCGGTCCGGTGACGGATATCGCCAGCGGTTCAGCGCGGCGATGCGCCGCGAGCACCGCCCGCAGATCCGCCGTCTCGCGGACCAGGCGGACGCGCTCAGCGGCACCGAGGTGGCCCAGCGGCAGACGGCCGTCGGCAGCGGCCCGTTCAAGCCGTGGCTCGGCCGGCCCGTCCTCGAGCAGATCGTCGATCAGGCGGTAGCGCTCCAGGTTGTCGAGCTGGAACGGCTCGTCCTCGGCCGCCTCGGCGTCGTGGGCGCGCGGAACGGCGGCCAGCCGGGCCCGGCACCAGGCGGCGGCGGGATCGCTCCATACCCGCACCAGTTCGTCGAGATCGATCTCCCAGTCGCCAGCGGGAGTCAGCGCGTCGGCGAACACCGGCTCGGCCGGGCGGCGCGCCACCGGGACGGCGAGGCGGCGGGCCAGCGCGAGGGCCGCAGCGTCCCACGCCGGCACCGCGCTCCGTCCCCCGATCGCCAGGTAGGCGGCTGCGAAGGGTTGCAGCGGATGCACCGTGGTCAGGCGCCGGCTGGGACGCAGGGCATCGTCCCCCTCCCACGCCACGGCGGCATCGACCGCGTCGAACAACTCGGCCAGGCAGGCCGACGGCGGACGCTCGTGGCGCGGGTCGCCCTGCGCCGCCCGCCCCGCCCAGGTGACGATCAGGCGCTCACCGGCGGCGAGGATGGCTTCAAGAAACAGCTGCCGGTCATCCTCGCGCGGCTGGCGATCGCCCGGACGCGGCCGCGCCGCCAGCAGGTCGAAGGGCTGGGCCACGCTGCGGCGCGGCCACGAGGCGTCATCCATGCCGAGCAGCACGATGACGCGGGCCGGGATCATGCGCATCGGCTTGAGGCCGGCCAGGGTGATGCTGCCGCTGACGAAGTCCGAGGCGCGCGCCTCGACCGCCAGCAATGTGTCGAGGGCGGCGGCGACCTCGGACAGGCTGACCGTGAAACCGGCCGGCAGAACGGCGGCATCCGTGGCCAGGCCCTCGACCGCCTCACGGGCGGCCGTGGTGTCCGCATCCGGCGCGGCCAGCAGACCGCCGATCACGCCGGACAGAGCGGCGCTCCACCGGCCCAGGTCGCGCGGGGCGGCGAGGGCCGCGAGCGTCGCCTTGAGGCGTTGCAGCCAGGCGAGGAGGACGCCGACCAGTTCGTGATCGGGTGCGCCATCGGCGGCGCTCGCCGGCCGGCCCCACGCCGCGTCGCCGCCCATCGCCCAGCCAAGGGCCAGGCGGTCGATGGCGGCGGCGAGGGTGCCGTGGTCCTCGCCGGTCGCTCCACCCAGCAGTTCGCTGCGATGCCGGGCGTCGCGCCCCCAACGCAGACCGGCGCGTTCGAGGGCGTCGTGCGCCAGCGGGATCTGCTCGGGCGCCAGGCCGGCGGCGGCGCGCAGCGCGGGAAGCTCCAGCAGGTCGAGCACCTCGCCCAGGCCGCAGCGGCCCTGGGCGAGGGCGAGGATGGCGAACAGCCCCTCGGATACCGGATCGTCCTCGCCCAGGCTGCGGTCGGCGATGCGCACCGGCAGGCGGATGGCGGGATCGGCGGCGCCGAACACAGCCTCGACCAGCGGGCCATACACGGTCAGGTCCGGCGCCAGCACCAGGATGTCGTGCGGGCGCAGGCCAGGCAGATCGGCGCAGGCGGCGAGGATGCGGTCGCGCGCCACCTCCACCTCGCGGCGCGGGCCGTGGCAGCAGTCGAAGGCCAGCGAGGCATCGGCCGGATCGAAAACCGGAGCCGCCCCGGCGGCGCGCTCGCCCAGTTCGGCCTGGATGCGCGCCAGCAGGGTGGTCGGCGCCGGACGCGCTTCGGCGATCCAGCGCCAGCCGGCCGCCCACGCCGGGCGTTCGCCGATGGCGCGGAACCAGTCGCGCGCCTGGCGGCCAAGCGAGGCTACCAGCGGATGCCCTTGCGCCTCGACGCCGCGCCGCGCCGCCTCGCGCTGGCTGGTGACGTCACCCCACGGCTGCGGCAGCGGGCTGACCAGCCAGATGGTCACCGGCAGATGCTCGGCCAGCGCCTCCAGCACATCGACCACGCGCGGCGGCAGCACGCCGGTGGACAGCACGCCGACACGCAGGCGCCAGCCGCGCGGCGGCCCCTCGGCACGCAGGCGGCGCGCCAGTTCGTCGAGGCGCCGGCTGCGCGGTTCGACCGCGATCTGGGCACGCAACCGGCGCCACAATTCGGCCTGCCAGCCTTCGTGGGCCTGCGCCTCGGGTTTCTCAGCAAAGCCGGACCACCCCTGGCCGTCCTCCCAGGCCGCGAGCATCTCGGGGCGGTAGATCTGGTAGGCGTCGAGCAGATCGGCGATGCGGTCGGCCAGTTGCAGCCGCTTGGCCGGCCGTGCGGCGGGATGACCGGTGGCGAGATAGCGGGCGAGCGGCGCGAGAGTGCCGTCGGCGCTGTCGGCCAGCGCCGCGATGCGCCAGCGCAGGCGGTCGCGGTGCCAGGGATCATCCTCGGGTGCCGCCAGGCCGAACTCGCCTTCCAGGGAGCCGATCAGGCCGGCCGGAAAGGGCAGATCGAGACCGGCGCTGATACCCAGGCGGCTCGCCAGTTGCTGCTGCAGCCAGCGACGCAGCGACAGCGACTGCACCACGAGGCATTCGTCCTGATGCGGCGGAAGCGGATCGGCGCCCAGCCGGGCGGCGAGATCATCGACCAGTTCATCCAGGCGGTCGGAGACGTGGATCGACAGCATGCCTATTTCTACCCCAGGACACGCCTGCTGGGTGCAATCAGACCTGCACTTTGCTTAGGATCCGATGTTCGGCGTTCGGCGTTCGGCGTTCGGCGTTCCGAGATGGAAACCTCGCAAAGTCGATGCCGATAGTATTGGGGAGTGCACGCCTCTAGCGCGGATATTCCGCGTCCACTGGTGCGGAACGTCGAACGTCGAACGTCGAACGCCGAACGCTGCTTCATGCCCCCGCCTTCTCCGCCGCCATCCGCTTCACCCCGGCCAGGTCGCGCTTGCCGGTGCCCAGGCGGGGCAGCGCCTCGACCCGATGCACGTCCTTGGCCTTGGGGCGCCACAACGCGGCCAGCTGGGCGGCAGCGGCGACCAGTTCGTCGGCCGGCGGCGGGTTCTCGCCAGCGACCAGCACGATCAGGCGTTCGCCGCGTTCGCTGTCCGGCACCGCCGCGACGGCGACTTCGCAGCGCTCGCCGAAGGGCGCCTGCAGGGCGTTCTCGACCGTATCGAGCGGCACCATCTCACCGGCGATCTTGGCGAAGCGGGCGAGGCGGCCGGTGATGCGGATATAGCCGTCGCCATCAACGATGCCGACATCGCCGGTGTCGTAGCCGCCGTGGATGAAGGCCTTGGCGGTGAGGTCGTCGCGGCCGAGATAGCCGAGCATGCGCGAGGGGCTGCGCACGACCAGCAGACCCTCGCACCCGGTGGGCAGCGGCACGCGCGTCTCAAGGTGGGTGGCGAAGACCTGCAGGCCAGGCAGGGCGCGGCCCACCGTGCCATCGCGCGTGCGCACCTCGGTCTCGCCGTGATGCACCACGGTCTGCATGTTGGTGCTGACGGTCGGGGCGAGTTCGGTGCAGCCATAGCCTTCCAGCAGGTCGCCACCGTACTTGGCCTTGAAGGCGTCGCGCAGCTCCTTCGGGCACTTCTCGGCCCCGGCCACCGCAAAGCGCAGGGACTTCAGCTGTTCGGCAGGAATGCGCCGCATCCACCCGCGCACGAAGGTCGCGGTGGTGATCGAGAAGGTCGCGCCGGTCTTCTGCGCCAGCTCGCCCAGGCCCTTGGCATCGGTGGGATCGGGATGGGCGGCGATGGCGAAGCCGCTTTCCAGACCCAGCCACATGCCCGGCACCAGGCCCATGCTGTGGAATAGCGGCAGCGGGGTCAGCACGACATCGCCGGGCCCGAGATCCAGGGCGCGACGCACCGCCTCGTTGTTGGCCAGGATCTGCGCGTGGGTCAGCTGCACGCCCTTGGGGTCGCCGGTCGAGCCGCTGCTGAACACCAACGCTGCAACGTCGTGCGGCCGCCCCTGGTCCCGCCAGCGCACCGGCAGCAGCAGCGACAAGGCGAGTTCCCACAGGATGACCGGCTTGGGGATGGCCTTCAGCACCTCCTCGATCATCACCATGCGACAGGCCAGGCCGGGATCGCCGATGCGCTTGAGGTAGGGCCGGGCCGAGATCAACGTCCGCACCCCGGACATCTCGCACATGCGCCGGAGCTGGGCCTGACCGACGGTGTGATTGAGGTTCACCGCCGTGCGTCCGGCCAGGGCCAGGCACAGGTTGACGATCGCGCCACCGCGGCCGGGCGGCAGCAGCACACCGACCGCGCGCTCGTCGGCGGCCAGTCCCAGGCGTGGGCGCAGCGCGGTGGCGAGGGCGGCGAGCTGCCAACGCGGCAGGCTGCCGCCGGCATCGACCACCGCCGCCTCGTGTCCCTTCCACACGCAGCGGCGCAGGGCGGTGGCGCCAAGGGTACGCTTCTCGCGATCGACGCGCCGGATCGCCAGGTCGCATTGCAGACCGGCCACCGCCTGACGCAGCTCGCTGGCCGGGGTGTCGGGGAGCAACGCCGGCCCCAGGCGGACCATCACGGGGATGCGCAGCAGCGGCCACCAGGTGCGGCGCTGGGCATAGGACCACGGCGTACGCCACAGGCCGTGCAGGGCGCACGGCACGATCGGCACCTCGGCTGCGCGCGCGATGCGCTCGATGCCCGGCTTGAAGCCGTCAAGCACCCCGCTGCGCGTGATCTTGCCCTCGGGGAAGATGCCCATCACCCCGCCCTGGCGCGCCTCCTCGGTGGCGCGTTGCACGGCGCCGATCAGGGCACGCGCGCCCATCCGCGCATCGACCGGGATCACGCCCCAGGCATGCAGCATCGGCCCGATCAGCGGCGCATCGCAGAAGGCCTTGTAAACCATGAACTTCGCCCGCCGGGGGAGGACCGCAGCGAGGATCATGCCGTCGGCCAGGCTGAGATGGTTGCTGGCCAGCACGCAGCCGCCGCGCTCGGGCAGGTGCTCGGCGCCCTGCACCTCGATGCGGAACAGGGCGCGGATCGCCATTGCCGCCAACCAGCACAGCACCTGGCCACGATAGAACCACAGTCCGCCGCAAGCCAGCGCCACGGCGATGCCGCCAAGCAGGAAGATGAGCTGGGCCGACGACAGTCGGGCGACCTCGGCCAGGACATTGCACAGCACGCTGGCCAGAACCATGCCGACCGCGGTGGCGATGCCCACCGCCGCCATGACGCGGTTGCGCGAGGCCGCCGCGCTGCGCACCTGCAGCAGCACGCACATCGGCACATCCCACAGTCCCGACCCGATGCCGGCCAACAGCAAGAGGCCGGCGAAACCGTATAGGCTGCCCGGAATGGACTCACCAGGCACCCACAGCTGCGGCTCGGCCAGCACGCCCATCGCCAGCCAGCCGGCACCCATCAGGCTGCCGCCGGCCAGCAGCGCCCCGGCCAGGGGTAATCCGGCCGGAAACAGCGGCACCAGCAACAACGGCGCAAGTCCGGCGCCGACGATGATGCCGATCATCAGGCTGAGGCCGAGCAGGGCCTGGCCGAGGGCGTCGAGGCCCCAGGCGAACTTGGCGATCGGGGCGATCAACACGCCGACCGCCGCCGCCAGGCCCCAGAACCCGGCCAGGCTGAATGCCGGCACAGCGAGGCCGGGGCGCTCGAACAGCACCTTGGCCTGGCTGACGAAGGCGAAGGGGCGGATCGGTGCGTTGCGGTCCTGGGCCGGCAGGGGCGGAACCAGCCAGGCTCCGACCAGGCCAAGCGCGGCCACGGCCAGGCCGACAGCCGTCACCACCAGGGCCGGATGCCAGTCGAGGCCAAGCAGGGCGAGCAGTTTGGGATCCGAGGTGCCTGCCAGCGCCATGCCGACGACGATTGCGACGATGGTGATGCCCTGGACCCAGGCGTTGGCGGTGGCGAGGCGCTCGGGCGGGACCAGTTCGGGGATGCACGACAGCTTGATCGGGCCGAAGAATGCCGAGGTGGCGCCGAGCAGCGATAGCGCCGCAAGCAGAAGCCATATGTGCCCGGTCCACAGGCCCAGGCCACCCAACGCCAACACCGGCAGGTCGGCAAAGCGCACCCAGCGCATGATCAGATGCTTGGGCAGGCGATCACCGAGCGAGCCGGCGAGCGGGGCGAGGGCGACGAAAGGCACCGAGAATGCCAGCATGGCGAGGCTGGACAGGTGCGTGCCGGCGCGATCGCCGCTGGCGGTATCGGCATGACCTGCCGCCGCGGCCGCGGTCAGGGCCGCGACGGCGGCCACACGGAAGACGTTATCGACGGCGGCGCCGGCGAAGCACGACGCGAGATGGGGGGTAAGGCGGGACACGCCGCCATGTTGGCGTCCTGGCCCCGCTTCCACAACCGCCAACCGGCCGCACCTGCATGGTCTTGCACGCTGGCGAGGCCAGCGCACAGTCTGTCCGGAGGCTTCATGCAGCCGATCGAGCACGGAGATGCGATCGTCATCGCCATCGACCCCGAGCAGTGCGCTGCCCTGTGGAAGACGGTCGAGCCCTGGCTGGAGAAGGGCAAGAAGCGCCTGGTCCTCGACTTCGGACCCGTCTCCTTCATCAACTCGGTGAACATCGCGCAGATCATCGCCGTCCGTCATCGCGCCGGTCCGCTCGGCGCCGAGGTCCGCGTCGCCAACCTGCGCGAGAACATCCGCGCGGTCTTCCGCATCCTACGCCTCGACAAGCTCTTCGCCCTCGATCTCACCCTCGACTCCGCCCTGGCCTGATATGCCCCTCTTCACCTGGTCCAGCACCTACGAACTCGGCATCCCGGCGATGGATCGCCAGCACCTCACCCTGGTCGAGGCGATCAACGAGCTGCACGAGGCGATGCTCACGGGGCAGGACCGCGAGGTGGTGCAGCGCACTATCCACAAGCTGATCAGCTACACCAAGATCCACTTTGAGAGCGAAGAACAGCTGCTGACCGCCAAGGGCTTCCCGGCCTACACCGAGCACCGCATGGAGCACCACGCCTTCGTCAAGCGCGTGCTCGACTTCCACAACCAGTTCATGGACGGGCGCGTCGTCCTGTCCGCCGAGATCATGCAGTTCCTCAAGGACTGGCTCGCCAGCCACATTCTGGTCGAAGACCGCCGCTATGCGGTGTGGATGAAGGAACGCGGGATGATCGGGACGCAGACCGGCTGAATCAGCCGCTGGGCAAGCCGATCACACGCAACACCAGTTCCTGCCAGCGACGTCGGCGCACCATCACCGGCGCGACGATGGGTTTCGTGCGCAGTTCAGCCATCGCCTCGCCCCAGCCCGTCCCGCGACTCAGCCAGCGCGCCAGCCGGGCATTGATCAGCTTGTCGAAGCCATCCTTGTTGCCCCAGTAGTGGTCGATCCACGCCTCTGCGGGACGCAGCCGTCCTGCCGTGGACAGGCTGATGCTGAAACACAATTGCTCGGCCACGAAATGCGGGGGCTGCTCCTGGCTGAGTTCGTCGAGCATCGCCAGGGCGCGCCGCAGATCGCCCAGGCGCTGCTGCCCGACGGCGATGACCCCGGCATTCCACATCGGACACGGCGCGGCGAAGGTGACCCCAGCGACGCTGCGTCCCCTGACCATGCGCCACAGCTCACGATTGCCGCGACGTGAGTTGGTCGCCAGATCGACCTCATGCAGGTGCATGAAGGCGTCGCCGGCCTGCAGGCCGTCCGCCAGCGGCTGGAGACTGCGCTGGGTGACGGTGTCCGAATCGATGTACAGCAGATCGTTCTGGCCGTCACCAGCAGCATGCAGCACCGCCTCCATCTTGGCGCGCCAGAAGAAACGGTGCCGACCCTTCCACGCCTCCAACTGGGCCTCGGTGACCGCCAGCAACTCGACCTGCGGCGCAATCCAGCCGTACTCGTCCGCAGCATCGGTCACCAGATGCAGGGTGCTGCCGGCCGGCGCCCAGGCCTTGGCCGAGAGCAAGGCGAGGATGGTACGCGAGCGCAAAGCGTCGGAACGGCCGGTGGTGAAGGTGACGATGCGCAGGGGCATGATCGCCACGATTGCCACAAATGCATGTGAAGCAACAATTTGAGCCAACCCCATCGAAAATCGCTGCGAGCCACACACAAAATCGTTTTAGTGTCATTATCGGATACCTAATTGCACGCCTACGGACTAAGGTCATAGCATGAAATCCAGCCTCGTCTGCCTTGGCTTGTCATGCCTCGCTCTAAGCCCGCTCTCGGCCGCCGACTTTTACGTCGCGCCTGGCGGAAGCGATGGGAACATCGGCACTCAGGTCTCACCCTGGGCGACCATCGGCAAGGCGATGGGATCCTCAGCCAGCAACGATCGCATCTATCTGGCGCGCGGTGGCACCTGGCGGGAAACCTTCACGATCGGCGGAAATCGGCAGTTGCTTGCCTACGGCAGCGGAGCGGACCCGGTGATCACCGGCAGCCGTGCCGTGACGATGACCGGCACCTGGGGCAGCAACAGCAATGTCCGTACCGGGAGCGTGAGTGCTGAGGCCCTGAGCCTGTGGGTCAACGGCAGCTTCCAGCCCCTGGCCCGCTATCCGAACAGCGGCTATCTGAATACGGCATCCGGAACCACCTTGAATTCCATTACCGGCAGCGCTCTGCCCAGCCGCAGCACAGGACGCTGGTCCGGCGCCCAGGTGCGCTGGCACCGCTGGCACTGGTTCTGGGAGACGCGGCCTATAACCACCGATGGCGGCGGCGCCACGCTGACACTCAGCACCAGCGCTGTCACTCCATCCGGCACGACAACTCCAAGCGAGACCGGACTCATCGGCATCCCTTCCGGATTCTACATCGACAAGGATCTCGATGAACTCGACGCGCCGGGGGAATGGTTCAGCAGCACATCGCAGGTGTATGTCTATCCGCCCACCGGGATCGATGGCGGCACCATGACGGTCGAAGTGGCGACGAACGCCACACCGATCTCGGTCACCGGAGCCACCATCCGCGGCATCGCCTTCCGCCGCTTCCACGGCAGCGCTCTCCAGATCGGCAATCCCAGTACGATCGAAGACTGCACCTTCGAACAGATCGGCGACACGGCGATCACCACCACCTACAACAGCGGCGGCACCCAGATCAGGCGTAATCTCATCCGTGATGTGCTGAATTGCGGGATCGTGACCACCCACAATCCCAGCAGTGCTTCCACGGTGATCGAACGCAACCTGCTGCACCGCATCGGCATGGTCAGGGGCTACGGGGGCAGCGGAACCTGGAAACAGGTGGGCATCCTGTCCAATGTCGGGACCTCGACCATCACCCTGAACCGCATCGTGGACACCGGATATGCCGGCATCCTCCTCGGCAACACGGCCGGCAACACCGCTACCCGCAACCTCATCGTCCGCTCGATGAGCACCAGCAACGACGGCGCCGGCATCTACACCTACAAGGGGCCGAACACGATGAACGAGAACATCGTGCTGGACAGTCGCGGCAGCCAGGTCGCAGCCGAACCGTTCTATCCCACCGGCCATGGCATCTGGCCGGAATTTCTCGATGGTATCGCCGATTCGCAGATCAACGACAACACCATCGCCGGGTGCAATGGCAGCGGCATCGTTCTGGACAACAACTTCACCTGCCAGGTGGACCGCAATACCCTGTTCGACAACCTCAGCGCAGGCCTGACCCTGGATATCCAGGGGACAAACTACAGTAACCAGGGTCACACCCTGGATGGCAACACTTTCGTCACGCTGGAGACGTCCCGCCGGTTGCCGACCGAGGGTAATTTCGACACCGGCCACTGGACCCTGTCCGAGCCCTCGACCGGCATCTGGTTCTACCGGACCAATCCTGTGGACTATGGCCTTCTACGGAATTCGACCTTCGTGGTCGGCGCGGGCACCACCCTCGCTCGCGGTAGCGAGTGGAACGATCCAACCTACACCTCGCTCACCGCCCTGGCCACGGCCCAGCCAAGCTGGGTCGAGAACAGTGGCGTAACGAGAAACCAGAATGCCGTGCTGCTGATCAATGACACCGAGGTGCCGGCGGACCTGGCAGTCCCTGCCGGAACCTGGACCCGCACCGATGGATCGGCGGTCGGTGCAACCGTCAACCTCGCCGCCTTCCGCAGCGTCGTCCTGATCGGAAACGGTAGCGCGCCGGCTTCGCCCATCTATCAGACCGTTTCAGGGATCGACTGGCGCCTGACTACACCCACCGAGGTCTATCTGACCAGCCAGCAGGAGATCGCCGTCAGCCGCACGGGTACCGTGATCACGGATGGCGGCAGCAACAGCGTAAGCGGTACGGTGGCGACGCAGGCGACAGCACTGCAATTCACCATCAGCAACCTGGGAACTGCGTCCCTGAACCTGACTCTGCCGGTTGCCGTCGGCGCGCAGAGCAACTGCACCGCCACCATCACGACTGCTCCAAATGCGCTCATCACGGCGGGATCGACGACGACGCTGCAGGTGTCGGTGACCCCGACCACCGCGGCAGCATGGTCCTTCACCCTCTCAGTAGCCAATGACGACGCCGACGAGAACCCCTTCAACTGGACGGTGTCAGGGACAGCCACGCCGGTACCCCAGCCCGAGATCGCCGTCTCGCGAGGCGCCAGCACGATTGCCGACGGTGGCACCGACGCGGTCGGAGGGACGACCTCGCTGGTCGCGGAGAATCTGACCTACACCATCGCCAATACCGGCACCGCGAGCCTTACCCTCGGTGCCGCCTCGTTCGGCGGACTGACCAACTGCAGCGCAACCATCCCCACCCAGCCGGCTGCCACCGTGGCAGCTGGCGGCAGCACCACCCTGGTGGTCCGCATCACGCCTTCGGGAACCGCCCCCTGGTCATGCCTGATATCGTTCACCACGAACGACACGGACGAGAATCCGACCAACTGGACGGCGCAGGGTACTGCGGTTCTGGCGGCACCAGAGATCGCGCTGAGCCGTGGTGCTTCCGCCATCGCCGATGGCGCCAGCGATACGCTCAGCGCTACCGTGGCTGGCAGTCCAAGCAGCCTCGCCTACACCGTCGCCAACACCGGCAGCGCCAGCCTCACCATCTCACCCCCGACGCTCTCCGGTCTGGTCAATTGCACCGCCAGCGTCACATCCAACCCTGTCTCGCCGGTGGCTGCATTCAGCGGTTCAACGACCTTCACCATCCAGGTCACGCCGACCAGCGCTGCCGCGTGGTCGCTGAACGCGTCGCTGGTCAATAACGATGCCAACGAGAATCCCACCGACTGGACCATCCAGGGAACGGCTGCGGCGTCCGGCGGAGGAGGCACCACTCCCAGTGCCAGTGCGGGCGGTGGTGGGTGCGGCGCCGGCATGGCTGGCATCCTGGTGCTGCTGGGCTGCGGCCTCGGCCTGCGCCGTCGTCGCCGCTGAGCAGC
The DNA here is from genome assembly GCA_020047915.1 of bacterium. GTDB lineage: Bacteria > Planctomycetota > UBA11346 > UBA11346 > UBA11346 > UBA11346. Next base: position 18,801 of record JAIFND010000127.1, read on the forward strand.
CGTGGCGCTTGCCGGGGGCGTAGCCGGGCCTAGCCTTCCGCCCTCCTATGATGCGCACCCATACCTGCGGCCAGCTCCGGGCCTCTGACGTCGGATCCACCATCACCCTGTGCGGCTGGGTGCAGAACAACCGCGACCACGGCGGCGTGATCTTCATCGATCTGCGCGACCGCCACGGCCTGACCCAGGTGGTCTTTGATGCCGACCTCTGCGGCACTGAAGGCAAGGCCCTGGCCGACAAGCTGCGCGGCGAGTGGGTCGTGCAGGTGACCGGCGAGGTGCGCTCGCGTGGTGAGAAGAACGCCAACAAGAACCTGGCGACCGGTGCGATCGAGGTCTTCGCCAAGACCCTGACCGTGCTCAACCAGGCGCAGACCCCGCCCTTCGAGATCGACGAGCACGCCAAGGTCGGCGAGGAGGTCCGCCTCAAGAGCCGCTTCCTCGACCTGCGCCCGTCACCAGGTGATGCAGAGCGCCCGGCGCTTCTTCGACGCCAACAGCTTCGTCGAGGTCGAGACCCCGGCGCTGTGCAAGTACACCCCCGGCGGCGCGCGCAACTTCCTGGTGCCCTCGCGCCTGCACCAGGGCCAGTTCTACGCCCTGGCCGAGTCGCCACAGTTGTTCAAGCAGCTGCTCATGGTCGCCGGCTACGACCGCTATGTGCAGATCGCCAAGTGCTTCCGCGACGAGGATCTGCGCAACGACCGTCAGCCCGAGTTCACCCAGATCGATCTCGAAATGTCGTTCATCGACATGGAAGACATCATGGGCATCGGCGAGGGCATGGCGCGTACGCTGTGGAAAGAGGTGCTGGGCGTCGAACTGCCCAAGCCCTTCCGCCGCATGACCTGGACCGAGGCGATGGACAGCTACGGCTCCGACAAGCCCGACCTGCGCTTCGGCATGCCGATCATCGACCTCACCGACTGGGCGCCGACCAGCGGCTTCTCGGTATTCCAGAAGGCGGTCGAGGCCAAGGGCGTGGTCCGTGCGCTGAACGCCAAGAAGGCCAACGAGCTGCTGTCGCGCCGCACCCTCGACACCTTGACCGAGTTCGCCAAGGGCCTCGGCGCCAAGGGTCTGGCGTGGATCAAGATCGGTGCCGACCCGTCCAAGGCCGAGGACTGGCAGGGCCCGGCAGCCAAGAACATCACCCCCGAAGCGCGCGCCGAACTCGGCCGCCGCCTCGGCGTCGAGGCCGGCGACGTGCTGTTCTTCGGTGCCGACAGCTACAAGGGCGTGTGCACGGTGCTCGGCGCGGTACGCAACGAACTGGGCCGCAACCTGCTGAAGCTGGCCAAGTGGGACGATTGGCAGTTCTTGTGGATCCACAGCGCCCCCCTCTACGAGTGGAGCGAGGAGTCGCACGCCTTCGTCGCCAACCACCACCCCTTCACCTCGCCCTACGCCGAGCATGTCGGCCTGCTGTCCACCGACCCGGGCAAGGTGCTGTCGAAGAGCTACGACATGGTGCTCAACGGCAACGAGATCGGCGGCGGCTCGATCCGTATCCACGACGCCGCGACCCAGGGTGCGGTGTTCAAGGCCCTGGGCATCTCCGAGGAGGAGGCGCAGAAGAAGTTCGGCTTCCTGCTGCACGCCCTGAGCTTCGGCGCGCCCCCGCACGGCGGCATGGCCTTCGGCCTCGACCGTCTGATCATGCTGATGACCGACGCCGAATCGATCCGCGACGTCATCGCCTACCCGAAGACCCAGCGCGGCCGCGACGAGATGCTCGACTGCCCGACCCCGGTCAGCGACCGGCAGCTCAAAGACCTGCACATCGTTACTTGTTAGCTCGGGGGCAAGCCCCCGCGGCACGATGTGCCTGCCCCCCGGGCTTTGTCGTCGCTCGATTTCCTCGCTGCCGCTCCGAAATCGTGGCGGCATCGGCTTCGCCGATTGTATGCCGCCATCGCGACTCGGCGCCCGTGCCGCTATCGCGGCATGTTCAGGAGGGCGACCCACGAGCGGCCGTAGGTGCGGCGCTCGCGCTCGACCAGGGCGTGGGCGGGCAGTTCCTCACCGCGTTCGCCGCGGATCAGGACGATGCCTTCCGGCGACAACGACGCAGCGGACAGCGTAAGCAACTCGGCAAGCAGGTCGCGTTCGGCAGCAAACCACGGAAACGGCGGGTCGCAGAACACCAGATCGACGGCGCGCAGACCCGGCAGCACCTGCTGGAATCCACGCGTGTGCAGGCGGACCTGCGGCGGGTTCCCGAGCTTGGCGAGGTTGGCGCGGATGGTCGGATGGGCATGGCGGCCAGGCTCGCAGAGGTGCACCTCGGCCGCACCGCGGCTGGCGCATTCGATGCCGAAGGCGCCGCTGCCGGCGCAGGCATCGACCACCCGCCAGCCGTCCAGGCGCTGACCCAGCCAATCGAACAGCGACTGCTTGATGCGGTCGGTCAACGGCCGGGTGTCGAGGCCGGGCGGGGCGTCGAGACGACGGCCACCCCAGTCGCCACTGATGATCCTCAGGCCGGCCATGCGCCCGCCGGATAGCACGCACGCAGATCGTCCCAGAAGCCGGGATAGGTCTTGGCGACGCAGCCCGGATCACTGATCCCGACCTGGCCGGTGAGCGCACCGAGGACGCCGAAGCTCATCGCGATGCGGTGGTCCTTATAGCACTCCACCGTCGCCGGGATCAGCGCTCGTGGGATGACGCGCAGCCAGTCGTCACCGTGTTCGACCTCCTGGCCGAGCCGGCGCAGCTCGGTCACCATCGCCATCAGGCGGTCGCATTCCTTAATGCGGATGTTGGCGACGTTGCGGATCGTGGTCGGCCCGTCAGCCAGCGGGGCGATGGCGGCCAGGGTCATCACCGTGTCGCTGATGTGGTGCATGTCGCACTCGATGCCGTGCAGTCCAGCCACTCCGATGACCCGGGTGATGACCGCACCTGCCTCGACCGTCGCCCCCATGCGCTTGAGCAGGTCGAGCAGTCCGACGTCTCCCTGCAGGCTGCGTGTGCCGAGATCCGGGATGGTCAGGTCGTGGCCGCAGGCGGCGAGGGCGAAAGGATAGCTGGCCGAGCTGGCGTCGGGTTCGACGCGGTAGCCACGCGCACGATAGCTGGCGCAGCGCCGGGCGCGGAAGCCGGTGCGCGTCTCCTCGATCAACCCACCGAAGTCGGCGACCATGCGGCGGGTCATCTCGACGTAGGGTTTGCTGACCAGGGCCCCTTCCAGGGTGATGTCCAGTTCGCGCTCGCCGAGTCCGGCGACCAGCAGCAGGGCAGTCAGGTACTGGCTGCTCTTGTCGGCACGCAGGCGGATCGCGCCGCCGGCGAAGCGGCCGCCATGCACGGTCAGCGGCGGGCAGCCGGTGGCGCAATCGACAGTGATGCCGAGTTGGCGCAGTCCTTCCACGAGATCGGCGATCGGCCGCTTGGCCATCGCCTCGTCACCGACGAAGGTGACCGGGCCGGGCACCAGCACGGCGGCAGCGGCGAGGAAACGCACCGTGGTCCCGCTGTTGCCGACGAAGATCGGGCCGGCCGGCACGCGCAGGCGCGAGCGTCCGCCCTCGACCAGCAGTTGGCCAGGGGCGGTCTCGCGCACCGTGATGCCCAGGGCCTCCAGCCCTTCGCGCATGCGCCGCGTATCGTCGCTGTCGAGCACGTTCTCGATCACGCTGGTGCCCTCGCCGAGGGCGGCGAGCAGCAGAGCGCGGTTGGTGATCGATTTCGAACCCGGCACCTGCCAGGTGCGACGCACCGGATGGGCCAGATAGGGCGGCTTCAGACTCATCGTCCCTCCCGGATGATCGCCAGCGCCGCGTCATGCACCGCTCCGTTGCTGACCACGGCGTTGTCGCTGCGGATCGACGGCGTGCCGGCCAGATCACTGAAACGGCCGCCGGCCTCACGCACCACCAGGCTGGTGGCGGCGACGTCCCAGACCTTCAACTGCGGCTCGACCACCAGTTCGGCGCGGCCGGTGGCGACCAACATGTGACCATAGGCATCGCAGATGCCGCGTTGCAGGGCGGTCGCCTCGCACAGCGTGCGGAAGCAGGGGTCCATGCGATTGCGCGTGAACCACGACGGTGATTCGAAGCAAAACAAGGCGTCGCGGAGCTGGCTGATGCGGGAGACGCGGATCGGCCGGCTGTTGAGGCGCGCCCCGCCGCCCAGTACCGCGTCGTACCATTCGTCGAGTCCGGGGATGCCGACTGCGGCCGCGACCACGCCGTGCTCGGGGTGCTCGCAGGCGACCAGCACCGCCCACAGCGGGATGCCGCGCACGAAGTTGCGCGTGCCGTCGATCGGATCGACGATCCAACGATAGCCGGTGGTGCCAGCGCTCTCGCCGGTCTCCTCGCCCAACCAGGCGTCGGCGGGCCGGGCTTGGCGGACGCAGGCAGCGATCGCAGCCTCGGCCTCGCGGTCGGCAATGGTCACGGGGCTATCGTCGTGTTTGGTCTCAACCTGCAGGTCGGGGCGGCGGAAATGGGCCAGGGCAGCCTGCCCCCCAGCCTGGGCAGCCAGGACGGCCAGGGCTCGCAGCTGCATCCAGACGGGATCGACCTCAGGCATACACGGCTCCTGTACGACATGCTGAGGATCTGTGTCGCACTGCCAAGGGTCATATCTGGCAGGCATTTAGATCGAGATCAGCATTGCAGGTGTCTGGTTATCCTGGAGTTCCAGCGAACCATCCCCCCTGTTCAAACGTTGCATAGCTCTATGATCGCATGCGCAGCCGTGGCCACCCTCCCGCTCAATACGCCGCTCCCCACCGAAGGCATTCCCGCCGGAACCGAACTCTTCGGCTACCGTATTGAGGGGATCCTGGGCAAGGGCGGCATGGGTACGGTGTACAAGGCCACTCAGCTGTCCCTGCAGCGCCCGGTCGCGGTCAAGGTGCTGGGTGGACGCTTTGCGCGTAATCCCACCCTGGCCAACGACTTCCTCAAAGAAGCCCGGGCTACCGCCAAGGTCACCCACCAGAATCTGGTGATGGTGCACGATGTCCACGCCGACCCCAGCCGGAACCTCTACGCCTATTCGATGGAGTATGTGCCTGGCACGACGCTGACCCGCATGGTCACCGAGCAGGGTCCGCTGAAGCGCCAGTCCGCCCTGCATATCGTCTATCAGGTCTCGCAGGCCCTCGCCGCAGCCCAGCGCGCTGAACTGATCCACCGTGACATTAAGCCGGACAACATCCTGGTCGCCCCGAATGGGCTGGCCAAGTTGCTGGATCTGGGCTTGGTGCGCGATCGCCTCGAAGGCCAGACGGTCCGCTCACCTGGACGCCGCCTGCTGACCATCGTCGGCACCCCCGAGTGGTCCGCCCCCGAGCAGAGCCGCAATCCCGACGAGGCCTCGACGGCCAGCGATATCTTCGCCCTCGGCGCCACCCTGTTCTTCATGCTCACCGGGCAACCGCCCTTCTCCGGTGAGACCGTGATCGATCTGATCGTGCGCGTGTGCTCCGAGAATCCGACCTACCCGGCTACCGTTCCACGCGACTGCCAGCAGTTGCTGGAATTGATGCTGGCCAAGGATCCCGACGAGCGCATCCCCGACGCCGAGGGCCTGATCAAGGTGCTCGAGGACATGGCCAAGGGCAAAGCCCCACGGTTGCCCGACGAGACGGGTTCTGACGAGTTGGCCAAGAGCGGGGCTGGCCGGACGCCAGTGCCTGCGCGGCGCCGGCGGTTGCGCCGCTTCCGCTACCGCAGGTAAGCCGTCCTCACACGCGGTTGCGCGAGTCGAGGAGGATCGTGACCGGACCGTCGTTGACCAGGCTGACCTGCATGTCGGCGGCGAATCGGCCTGTCGCGACAGGTTGTCCCAGCAGCCCTTGCAGACGCGCGACGAATGCGGCGTAGAGGCGTTCCGCCTCGTCCGGTTTCGCCGCGCGCAGGAAATCCGGCCGGTTGCCATGCACTGTCGAGGCGAGCAGGGTGAATTGGCTGATCACCAGGACCTGTCCACCCACCTCGCCCAGGGCCAGGGACATGCGTCCCAGGGCATCCGGGAAGATGCGCAGGCGATGCACCTTCCCGACCAGCCAGGCGAGATCCTCGTCAGTGTCGCCCTGCTCGACTCCCAGGAGAATGAGGAATCCGCGTGCACACGAGCCGATCTCCTCGCCCCCGACGGATACGGCGGCGGAGGAGACACGTTGGACGACGGCCCTCATTCGCCGCGATAGAGGCGGTCAGCGAAGCGGGGATCGAGATCGGCGATGGCCCGCACCCGCTTGGCGACGTCATCGATGTCGTAGGCGACACGACGGAAATAGACCGCGTCACCACTGAACAGGGTGTAGCAGGCGCGCGGATCACGGTCGCGCGGCTGGCCGACCGAGCCGACATTGATCAGGTAGGTGTTGCCATCGCTGACGTCGTAGCCGTCGGGCAGTTCGCCGGCCGCCAGGAAGCAGCGGTCGGTCGTGAACACGCCCGGACGATGCGTATGACCGACGAAGCAGAGACGCGGGATGGCCGCGAAGATCTCGTCCATCTTCTCGGGGTCGGAGCCTTCCCACAGATCGCTTTCCAGCACGTACTCCATCACCGGGTCACGCGGGCTGCCGTGCACCAGCAGCACGTCCTCGATCTCGTGGCGGATCGGCAGCGCCTTGAGCAGATCCTGGATCGCCTTGCGCTTGGCGGCGGGTTCGATCGCCTCGATGGTCTTGCGGGTCCAATCGATCGCACGCCGCGCCCCGGCATGGAAACCGAGAGCGCCATGCAGCACGGCATGCTCGTGATTGCCCATCAGGAACAGTTTGCAACGCGCCGTGACCTGATCGATGCACCACTCGACGTCCGGGCCATAGCCGATCACGTCGCCCAGGCAGTAGATGCGCTCGACCGAACCGAGACGGTCGATGTCCTCAAGCACGGCCTGCAGGGCGGGGCGGTTGGCGTGGATGTCGGAGATGAAGGCTATCACGGTGCGCTCGTGTCCAGCATGGTACCGGAATGCACGCGGCGTCCAGCCTGGGCCTCAGGGTCCCAGGCTGCGCAGACGGTTCGACGTGCGCCGCCGCAGGCGCTCGGTGCTCAGGCGTCGCCAGGTCGTCGCCCCGGCCGCTGCGCTGCCACCAATCGCCGCCCGATAGACACCGATCAGGGTCTCGCCGACGATCGTGATGTCGTGCCGCCGGGCGGCCTGCAGCGCTCCGGCGGCCTGGGCCGATCGTCGATCGGCAGCGGCGAGATGTCGTAACGCCCCGGACAGGGCCTGCGCATCGCCGGCCGGGATGAGCAGTCCACTGCGCCCATCCTGGACCAGCTCCGGCAACAGGCCCGCCGTGATCGCGATCACCGGCCGGCCTGAGGCCAGGGCATCGACCACATGGTTCATCGGCAGATCCGCGCTGCCCAGTTCGACCAGGACATCGCAGGCCGCCAGTTCGGCTCCGCAAGGGACGACGCGGATCCGGCTGGAGGCGGGCTGGACGCCAGGAGCGCAGGACACCACGGCGCTGGCCGCCAGGCCTTCATGCCCCAAGGCTTCCATCGCCAGATCGAGGATCCGGGCGGACTGGCGATCGTGCAGGCGCGCCCCGACCACCAGGGCCCCATCGACCGTGCGCGGGGCGGGAAGCAGTGCATCCACCCCGGGCGGCAGCACCACAACGCGCTCGCGCAGAATGCGCGCATCCGTGCAGACGGCGGCGCGATGCATCTCACTGGGCACCACCACGGCCGCGATGGCGGGGTCGCGCAGCAGGCGCAGGCACGCCGCCGCCGCAAGGGTTCCCGGATCGGCCACGACCGGCGCCGCGATGCCACGCGCGAGTTCGCATGCGGTCGCCAAGGCGCCGCTGCCATGCGCATGGATCAGGTCGGCCCCCCAGGAACCCGCAGCGGCAGTCGCCTCCTGGCGATCGGTGCGCCACCACGACCACCAGCCGACACGCCGCCCGATCACCTGGGCGGGGACCGGGGCCGAACCGCCACCGACCATGATGGCCGCCACGGCATGTCCCTGGCCGGTCAGCCAGGGCAGCAGGGTTGGCGGTCCCGAACGCGTCGCCACGACAGCATCCGACGCGAAGACATGCAGGATGCGCAACGGGATCACGACGCGTTCATTCCTGCCCGTCCTCGCCGCCACGTCCAGCTATCGCGTGCTTGCCATCGATCCAGGCGCCCAGGTCGAGCAGTCGGCAGCGTTCCGAGCAGAACGGGAAACCGGCCGGACGCAGGTCGGCCGCGATAGGCACCCGACGCCCGCAACGGGGGCAGGGAAGCTGATCGGTCTGACCCTGGACTGCGCTCATGCCCGGATGCGAAGCGGGCGGAAGCCGAATGGAAGCGGCGCTTGCCCCGACCGCAGCGTCAGTTCTTCAGCGATCGCAGATACAGCACCCGCCAACTGCTCGGCCAACCGGGGCCATCGACGCGCAGCAGCAGCCCCTCGTAGGGACCTTTCATGGCGCGGTAGGGCGGACGTCCTGGATCGAGGCGCAGCTCTCCGGACCCGCCGGCGAACGGACGCAGCCGCAGGCGCTCGGGCACCTCGCCCGCATCGAGCAGGCGCTTGGCGAAGTCCTCGCCACCGCGCGGACATGTGCCGGCAAGCAGATCGACGACGATCTTGGCGTCCTCCTCGGGCAGGTTGAGCTTCGCCAGCCAGGCCTGGTGGTTCACGGCTCGGACGCGGGCCGAGGCCAGGGCCCTGGCGGCCTCGGCACCGGTGCGCTCCGCGATCGCCGTGCGTGCCTTTTCGCTGTCGCCAGGGGCGATCCACAGACCCAGCTCCGGATCAAGCCGCAGACCCTTGAGCTCGGCGAAGTTCGCGCTCAGGCTAGCCAACTGGATCGATCGCTCGCTGGAAAACGAGACGTCAGCCAGGTCGGTGGCGATCTCCGGCCCCAGCAGCATGCTCGGCGCGGACTGCAGCCAGGCCCGCGAGCGCACCACTTCTCCGAGGGCCGGATAGCGGTTTTCGGAGGATGCGACCGGGGCGGCATAGACATCGATGGCCGCGCGGACCTCGGAGCGCAGGTTGGCCACGACCAGCAGCAGCAGGCCGACCAGGGCAGCGACCCCCAGACCGACCCACCACAGGGTGTATTCACGGTGGGTCCGCTCGCCGTGCCCGGAGAGCACCGCGGTGGATTGCGTGACCTGCGGTTTCGCCGAACTGGCGACGGCTGACTTGGTCAGGCGCTCGCTCTTGCGCTCCTCACGCTTGGCCGCCTCGCTGTTGGCCGCCTTGGCTGCCACCTCGGCAAGCTGCGCCGACATCTGCGCGCGCGCCTCGGCCAGGCGTTCAGTCTTTTCGGACTTGCGGGAGAGGCGCTGCGAGGGTGGACGGACAGACTCGGGCGTCTTGGGCGTAGGCGCCGGGGCAGCCGGCGCATCCAGGTCCAGGACATCGTCCTCGACCGGAGGTGGCGGGGCACGGGGCGGAACGGGCTTGGGCACCACCACGGGAACGGGCGGCGGAGCTGGCGCCGCAGCGGCGGGTGGAGGCGGTGCAACCGGGGCCGGGCGGACGACGACCGGTGGTGGCTCGGCCGCGGGCAGGGTGAAGGCCGTCGCCGTCTTGGAGACCGTGTTCAGCCCTGGGATGGCGTCCTCGACCTTGGTCGCCACGCCATCCGCCTGCAGCACAAAAGCACTCTTGCACCCCTTGCAACGCACGGGTTTGCCGACCAACACCGGCTTGGCCGGGTAGCTCATGGCGCACCAGGGGCAGGGGAAGGTGGCCGGTAGGCCGCTCATACGCTTCAGCCTGCGTGCGCGTTGCCCCCTGTGCAAGCCCCTGCGCGCTTGTTCAGACCCCGGTGTGCCATAACCCTAGGGTATGCGCCGCGGCTTCACCCTGGTCGAACTCCTCGTCGCCACCGGCGTCTTCCTGTTCGGCTTCACCGCCGCCCTCGGATTATTCCTGGTCGGCACCCGGGCACGCAGCCAGGCGGACGGCATCCTGCGCCTGTCGCTGGCCGCCAGTTCGCTGGTCGAGGAGTTCCGGTTGGAGGCGGGAAGGGAGCCG